>JANQJJ010000107.1 GCA_028281725.1 Pirellulaceae bacterium
GAATCCATCAGTATCCGCTGACACACCGCTGGCGCTACTCAACCAAGGAGAGGGCATACGCCTCGGCGCGATTTCTCTAAGCAGCGGCGTGGACTCGGTCGAGATCGACTTGGGCAATTCCTACAACCTGTCCGATGTCATCGGGGCCATCGAGTCTCATCAGGTCGGTTCACGAAATCTGACGGCGACACTGACAGCCAACGGACTCAGCATCGACTACGCGGATGGACTCGGCGGCATACTTCGGGTAGGCGACGTCGGATCGGGCACCGCGGCATCCGATCTGGGCATTCACAACTTGGATACACCCGCGCTGAGTCCCGTCGTGGGTTCGGATTTGGACCCCGTTCTGACAAACACCACCCGGATATCCCAGCTACTCGGCGGAGCGGGGCTTGGCGCCGGATCTACCTTTCAGCTGCAACAGGGGGACGAAACTCATACGATTTCCACGAACAATTTGGATACGGTCGAGGACCTGATCAACGCCATCTACCGTACGGGGGCCCGGGTCGAGGCATCCATTGACGCGTCCGGCCGCTTTCTTGCAATCCAGAGCACCGAAAGTGGTTCCACTCTTTCCATCGGTGAAAACGGCGGCACGCTTGCATCCGCACTCGGTATCAGGACGATGGATTTGAACACCTCCGTGGATCAACTCAACTTCGGGCAAGGCATCTACACGTCCGACCTGGGCGACGACCTCATCCTGACGCGAACGGATGGTTCTGAATTGGCGGTGGACTTGACCGGAGTTCAGAATGTGGAGGACGTCCTTCTTCGAATCAACAATCATGCCAACAACTTCACGCCGGCGCTACGTATCGAGGCGTCCCTGTCGACCACGGGCAACGGGATTGTCCTGACGGCGCCAACCGGCGCGCAGGAGATTGCGGTGAAAAACGCAGGCGGCAGTCAGGCTGCCTGGGGACTGGGGCTGGTATCGACGGATCAGACCGAGACGGTCGGAGCGACCGTCGGAGCGTCCAGCGTGATCGGAGGAGCCGATGTCAGCGGAGTCGAAGTCGAGGGCATCTTCACGTCGCTGATCCGTATGCAGCAGGCGATCGAAAACGATCGCCCCGAAGAGATGGTGCGACTGACCAGCGCGCTCGATGCCGACATCCAACGCCTGGCATTGGCACGAGGCTTTACCGGTACACGCCAGCAGGCCATCGAAAACACTCTCGACCTCTCAGCGGACCAACAGGTGCGTCTCAAAGAGGTCGAATCCGACGAACTGGACGCAGATTTGGCGGAAGTCATCTCGGATCTGGCGGGACGTCAGGCTGCGCTGCAAGCCTCCTTGCAGCTCATGGGGCAGACCACCAGACAATCACTCTTTGACTACCTCTAGTATCCCGCCGAGGCAGTTGCCGGTTGGTGCGCCGACTCGGCTCCCTAGCCGTGGACCCGTGTGCGCTACCGAGATACAATTTAGCCTCCAGTAACTTCGGCAAGAGAGCTCCACGGTGATTCGACTTCATCCAAATTCGCTTGACTCCCTGTTGGCGTGCTGCCTGATCGCCGTTGGTTCGGCCACCGCGGTAGCACAGGTTCGGGTCCAACCTTTTGACCAAGACCCTTGGCCGGTAGCTGAACAAGGGCCGGTGAAGGTATTTGTCCTAGCTGGACAATCCAACATGCAAGGCAAAGCCTCGCTACGATCTCTGGAGTATCTGATCTACAACGCCGAGACGGCCAATGACTACCAGCATTGGAAAGATCGAGAAGGACGTTGGCGAGAACGAAGAGATGTGTGGATCTGGACGACCGACAAAAACCGAAGCGGCAATCTAAAACCAGGTTTCGGATCGGATGAGATGAAGCTCGGACCAGAGTTGGCGTTCGGCTGGCTGATGGGAGAAGCGTTCGACGAGCAGGTACTAATCATCAAGACCTGTTGGGGAGGGCGAAGCGTCCGCAAGGATTTTCTGTCTCCGAGTTCTTCGATGCCCAGTGCGGAACAACTGGCCGTAGAACTTGAGCGAGCGCGTAAGCGAAATCCAGAGGCCACGCTGGAGTCCATTCGGCAGCAGTATGGCCGGGCCTACCGAGACATGATCTCGCACGTCCGCGAAGTCCTTTCCAACCTCAAGTCGCGTTTCCCGGACTATCGTGAGCAGCAGGGTTACGAATTGTCCGGCTTCGTCTGGTTCCAAGGCTGGAACGATATGGTCGACCGAGAACAACGGTCTCAGAAGTATTCGGACTACACGCTTCGCCTGGCCAACATCATTCGCGACATGCGCAACGATTTGGAAGCACCCGGTCTGCCGGTCGTCATCGGGGAATTGGGCGCAGGCGGAAAACGCGGAGATTTCCAACTAGCCCAAGCCGCTGTGGCAGAACAGGCAGATCTGCAAGGCAACGTGGCGTGCGTGCAAACATGCGAATTCTGGGACCACGAACTCGAGAAACTGGTGCAGGACGATACGTGGAAGGGCCCCAACTGGGTCAACTTCTACAATCGTGGTTCCGACCGGGCGTATCATTACCTCGGCAGCGCGAGTATCTATTCCAAGATCGGCAACGCGCTCGGCCGGGAAATGCTCCCAATGGTACTCAGCCGCTAACCGCTACGGGACGAAGGAGTGGTTTCCACTCACGACGTAGCCGCCAAGTCCTTCAGACGCTCGACGATGAATTCGAGCGGAAACAGACAAAAGCTATAGTCCCGCGACAGGACGATGCGCTGTTGCCGTTGGCGCGCTAGCAGTTGCTCTATCTGCAGCTTGGCAGATTCCGCCTGCGCCGCGGCAGCCTCGCTCAATCGGCGGTTGACCTCCGTCATTTCACGGTGCCATTTCCACTTCTCGCCTCGCTCAGGAATATTTGCAATCAAGTTCCGCTTGCGTTCGGCGAGTTCCTGTGCGTCGCTGTTGAGGCTCTCGGCCAGTTGATCCGCGTGATACCGCGTCAGCCAGATCCGCTCGCGCTGCCGCCGAATGTCGGCCGCGGTCCGTTCCAAATCCTGGACGCTCTCATTACCCAACGGCAATCGCATCGTCGCCGTTGCAACGGTCATCGGCGGAGGCTGCACGCCAAAAAAATCCTGGACGATCGCATCGGTCAACTGATCGTATTTGCCGCCACCAATTCCGTGAATGAACAGGTCACTTACGATCAGCCGCAGATACATGGTCGTCAGCAACGCTCTTGGGCGCAGGCAAACCCCGTCGGCCAGCAGGTCCAGCCACTGGGTTGCCGCACCATCGCAGTCCAGCCGCCCTTCGACGACGGCCTGCCAACCGGCTCGATCGCTGATGACCAATTGGTCGTTCAGCACGCGGACCCACATGCGCTGTCGGTGCGGAGCTTCGGCACGATACACCCACCATGGCGCCTCGAGCCAACCATGCTGCTGTTCCAGAGCGGGCACCGGATGCGCGCGACTGCGAATTCGATGGGCAGTTCGATATCGCAGGAGCTGCTCATTGTAAACGTCCTGAAAACGGGGCAGTTGGCCCAACAGCTGAATACTAAACCGAGCGAAAGCCCGCGTGCTGACCAACTGGCTCAGCGGTACCTCCAGTGTCTGCAGGCCCACTCGTCCTTCGAGCTGATGACGGGCTTGGGCGATGGCCAATCCGATTCGATTCGACTCCCGCACCGCCTCGGTTGCGTCGGGCCACAATTGGGCCAGCAGCGGCTCTCGAATGGTCGGCAAAAGGGAACCGGCAACGGCATCTGGAAATCGATTCCAACAATCCGCAGAATCCCGCAGACGCAATTCCCATGGCACGCTGTCGCGTTGGGTATCGAAAGGCACGGATTGAGCCACAATGGATTGGCTCGCACCCTTTCCCGGGACACGAATGGCCGCACTTCGGCACAGGTCGTTATCGACCAAAAAGTTAATTGCGATGGCGCCGCTGTGGGTCGCCAGACGAGATAGTAGAAAATTCTTGAACCAGACTCCCGGATGAAACAACTCAGGCTGATGGCCCGAGAGCACAATGGGCGAGCATGAATCGGCCGTCCACCGGTTGCCAGGCACATCTCGATAGCGAGCAGTGTAGGCCTGCGCCAGCCCCACGACCTCTTCTCGCGCCTGGCTGCGTACCAAGTCGAGCGGCTTGCCACAAAACTCGATTCCAGATCCTTGGAGTAGATTGCGCGGACAGCTTAAGACCGACGCCAGCTCACTGAGGCTCGGTTCAACGAGAGCCGTGCCTGATTCCTTGGGAACGCGATACTGCTGATATCCCTCAGCGGCCAACAGCGTCATTGAGGACAACCTCGGCTGGCAGGCTGTTTGCTCGGCAAGCTGAAACCGCGATCCTTCATGTACGTGACACTGCGCTGGATGCAACGATTGTAATACTGCAAGCGTTGTTCGCCGTCGTCGAGCGAGCCGCCGAACGACCGCTCTAGATCCAGGTAGATGAGCGGTACCGGCACCTCGATGATTCGCAGCCTGTGCATGGCAGCCTGAACCCACAGTTCCAGAGGCATCGCGTAACCCTCATCTTGGATCTCCAGACGCTTGAGCGCCTCGACTCGGTACGCCTTAAATCCACAAAAGGCGTCGGTCAAATTCAGACACAGCAGTTCGTTGAGGTCGCGAGTGATTTGTCGGTTGATAAATAGCCGCCCCGACGGAGGCTGACTGTCGCCTTCGTATTGCTTCAGGTATCGGCTACCGGAAACGATATCAGCGTTCTTACAGGCGGATACGAAACGCGGTATTCGACGAGGTTGGTGCTGGCCATCGCAATCAAGCGTAACCAAAACTTCGTAGCCGCCATCGATGGCAAACTGGAAAGCCGTTTTGAGGGCTGCCCCATAACCACGGTTCTGCTGATGATGGACTACCTGGACTTGCGGCCACGCCTCCAGTCGCGCTGCCGTACCATCTTGGGAACCATCGTTGACGACCAGCACCTGGTCGGCGTACTTAGTCACCTCAGACAACACGCTATCGACGTACTGCTCTTCGTTGTAAACCGGAAGAGCTGCGATCCACTTCGTCATCTTGTCTATCTCCATCGTTTGTCCGTCGCTGCCGCTCGCGTTGTCCGCCGTACGTAGGCTACCGGGAACGTTCGCACCACCGGCATCTCAGCACGGGTTTTCGTTCGCTGGATTTTTCGGTTCACTGATGTTTTCAGTTCACTGAGTTTCAGCGCCGCGGGATCCACCGAGCTCAGCTGAACTGGCCGAGTCTCCGCTGGCAACCGGTAACCCAACTATCCGCTCGACGCACCGAGCTGAGGAATATGGCATGGCGAGGAAGCGGGTTTAATTTTAGGAGCCGTGTCCAGCACGTCAATCAACGGGCGCACCTGGACCGGTCTAGGGGACTTCCACTTTCGCCTGAAAACTTCGTCATCTGGTGCTTTTTGCCCCCATTTGCGGGCCGCCGGCACCTCGGGAGCGTTTTTCGCGGTCAATCGGTAGACGCGATCAGACAAGATTCCTTACAGGATCTTTCTCAGATCGGCTGGACCAGACGTTCAATCCGCTCAGGTCCGACGCGAGAGCGTCCGCCAAGACTTGCATGGAAAACCGCTCACTGGCGAAGTGTCCGATCATCAACAGGGAGATTCCCAAGGCCTGCGCTTCCAGACAGGTGTGGAAGGTCGCCTCGCCCGTGACGAAGAGGTCGCACCCGCGCCGAGCCGCGTCCGGCAGGAGACTTCCCCCACTGCCACAAGCGATAGCCACGCAGGTGATCGCCCGGCCGGAATCCACGCCGCGTGGGCGGCAAGCTGGTATTAGCTCGCCCAGCCGCTGAGCGATGGAGGTCAATTCCGCCGCCTGCTGAAGGTTTCCCAAACGTCCCGCTCCCAGCCCCGAAAGGCCGTCCTTTTCGGATGCCCTCAGCGGCTCGGAGGCATTCAAGGCCAGCATTCGAGCCAACTGGGCATTGATCCCCAGCTCGGCGGAGTCCCACGCAGTGTGAGGCGAGTACACCGAGACTCCGGCACGTGCGAGGCTCCACAGCAGCTGGCCGGCAATCGTTTCCGTGGTAATTTTCGCGACGGGTTTGAACGGTAGCGGATGATGGGCAATGACCAGATCCACATCCTCCGCCACCGCTTCGCCGACCGTTTCGGGAGTCAATGTCAGGCAGGTCAGCACACGCTGGACCGTCGCCTGAGGATCCCCCAGCAGCAAGCCCGTATTGTCCCACGACTCGCTCAGCTCAAGCGGAGCCACCTTTTCCATCCAAGCCGAAATATCAGTGACTGTTGTCATGGATGTCCAAGTTCACGCATCAATCAGCCGCAGCCGTCCAGAGCACGGGGATCGAAAATTTACCGCTCGGACGCTCGCGGAAGCTTCCGCGGGAAAGGTAACTCTTCCGGTTCAGGTAGATAGCCGTCATTCCGGCTAAGCCACTGCAATCGCTCACTTTCGGTAGCGTAGTAACGAAGCCAGGTTTCCCAATCCGCTTCATCCAGGCATCGCCAGCACAAGTAGTTGCCGGGCAGATCCACCTTTTTTTCGCAAGCCGGAAGGATGTCGCGATAAATCAGTGTATACAATTGGCGATCGGATAGATGCCCCGTCATTTCTAACACGACGCGGACCGAGAACAGCCGCTGAATCATATCGGAAAGCAACTCGCTGAGCACGTCGTCATCGAGCGTTGCTGGCCTCGGAAGCTGCAGCTCCGGAAGAGACCAACAACTAATGGGCAGCGCTGGAGCTCGCTCCCACGCCAACATGGATTCGAGAAAGCAGTTCTCTTCCCGAAGGTTCATCTGGCGAAAATGAACCAATGATACGGACTCATCGATGTACGGTTCTAGCTCGTCTCGCAAGCGAGCGTTCATTAGCAGCAATTCAACTTCGTCAGTGGCGTTTTGCATGTGGCTCATACAGTGGCTGCGGATGCCCCCGCACTGCGACCAAACGACCCTCCCCGGCAAGGTTAGCGCTTGCGGGTGGGGACTTCGTATCGTCGCAGCTCCGGTATACGATCCAGGGGAATGGTTGCGAGCTGAGGCGATGAAATCCAACTCACGGCCTGGACAGCCAACTCGCGGCAACACGTTCGACTTTATCCGGTTCCGGCTTCGGCTCAACCGCTCACATGAGCAAATCGGTCACGAGAGAGCAAACTTGCGTTTTGCTTGGCGTCAGAAGCGGTACGACCCACATCAATTCTCAGATTCAGCTGCAATCCCCGGGCGAACTTAGGTGCTGCGACCCCGCGCAGTGGCACCGTCCCATCGGCGTCTGGCACGCGGAGTGCTGGCCCCCTGGCCCCGAAGACGAAGGTGGATAGCAGGTGGACTCAGTCCGCCTTTGCCGGTGGTATGCATTGGACCGAAATTCTGCACCCGTTATTGGGACGCTGCCGAGCTAATCGACCTGACGTCCGGCCTCGATTTGCGCGATTTTTTCAAGCCGTCGCTGGTGACGTCCCGCCTCAAACTCGGTCGATAGCCAGATGCTCACGAGCTCGTCTACGGGACGATCACCAATCAGATCACCGGGCAAACAGAGAACATTGACATTGTTGTGCCGGCGACACATCTCTGCCATGACTTCGTCATAGCAGTTGGCCGCCCGCACGCCACTAAATTTGTTGGCAGCGATAGCCATGCCGATCCCCGTACCGCAAATCAGAATCCCCCGCTCACTCGCTCCGCTGGCAACCTGTTGGCACACCGCCGAGGCAAAATCGGGGTAGTCGACACTCTGTTCGCTGTGGGTTCCGACATCGTGGACATCGTGGCTGCCAGCGGCAAGCATCGTCAGCAATTTGGCTTTGATATGAACACCGCGATGGTCGCTGCCGATTGAGATTCGCATGATACATTCTGAAGAATTGATACAGGTCACTAGCCCCGGTAGCCCAAGCAACGCAGCGGGCTGGAGACTACGGAGGCTGTGTAAAACAGGAAGGCCCGCTTATTCAATCGTGCCATATGGGAAACCAAGATTCCTCGATTTGCCCTATCCAATTACTGAGATAGCTTTCTATTTGATCCGCGCAGGCGGAATAAACGGACTCGGAGCCGCCAAACGGATCGGACACATCCTTATCCGAACCGCTTAGCAGGTGGATCTTCGATGCGAGATCCGGCATTCGGTCCACGATGGCACAGCGGTGAGAATTCGTCATGGTCAGCACTAGATCTGCATCGCGCAGCGAACGCTCCGACACGGAACGACTTTGATGATTCTTCAGGTTCAATCCTCGTTTGTTCATCACGCTAATCGCCTCGGTGGACGCCGGCCCCCCGGGAAAAGCGCTTAAACCGGCCGAAGCAATCAGCGCCGGCTTCGACCGGGAGGCAAACAGTTTAGGAAATCGCTTGGCGAACATCTGCCGCATCAGCATCTCGGCCATCGGACTACGACACGTGTTTCCGGTACATACCAACAGAATGATCAGCTGACTCAAACGGGACAGGGTGTCGGCATCGAGCACACCGGGCGCCATCACGCGGCAGTCGTTTCCATCGACGCGCACCGTAGTCGCAAAACCGCCATAGTGGGTGACTCCGTCGTCCACCACCACCGAGACTGCGTCTGCTCCCAGCCTAGCTGCATCCTGGCCATTGCAAATGGCGGCCTGCTGACCGTCGAGCATGGGTGAGGCCACCAGCGGACCGGGCAACAAACGCATCGCCTGCAAAATCGCTTCGTGGGAAGCAACTCGCTGAGCCAGGAAACGATGGTCCACCAACAAATGGCTTCGCACTTCCTGTGGTAGGCAACTTGCCAAGCTACTATCGGTCTCGGCAGGGAGTTCCAAAACCAATGGGCCGGGCCATCCGCGATTGACGATTCGGCTGGCAACTCGCGACATGGACGGCGAGTAGTCGAGGGACTCCTGAGGCGAACGAAGAAAAACAGCTGGATTTCGTGCACCGCCGGTCGACGTCAGCTCCACCAGCTTGCGAACTGCTTCGGTTTTGAGCCCGCTGGCAAAGACATGATAGGCCGTTTCGGCGGGGAGCGCTACCAAACGCCCCTCCACCAGGGCCTGCACAACGATATGGACGATATCACGCGGATCTTCGCTACTTTTCCAATCCAGGGTGCTCGCCATGTGATTCTTGTGTTCGAACGGAAATAGACAGGGGGTAAATCGACGACCAGCGCTCCAGCCGTGGCGTCATGCTGGCAAGGCGCACTATAATGGTTTCCGTCTTGTTTTCCCAGGCGCTTGCCGCATGGGACTGACAGTCTATGTTAGTTCTGGTTTCTCCCAACCGCGATTGAAACGTCTAGTGGCTAGCCCTCTCCCAGATCCCTTCCGCCGACACATCAGCCGTCGCCAATTCGTTGGCACGGCAACGGCGCACTTGGGCGCTGCAGCCATGCTGGGGCTGTCGACCGCCGGGTGTGCCCCGCAAATAGGCGCCACGCGCATGCCCGATCTGGTTTGGGGCAGACGAGGCCTGTCGGATGGCCGGCTGATGGAGCCGCGGGCGATGACGATCGACGCGTCCGACAGGCTTTACGTCGTCGACAAGACCGGACGCATCCAAGTCTTTGACGCCGACGGCAACTATTTGCGTGGCTGGCGAACGCCAGCGATTAAACATGGGAAACCAACGGGTCTCGGTTTCGGGATCGATGGGTCGTTGCTGGTCGCCGACACACACTACTTTCGAGTGCTGTTTTACTCGCCCGACGGCGTGCGGGATGAGGCGCGTACGATCGGCGGCGAGCATGGTGATGGCCCCGGGCAGTTTCATTTTGTGACCGATGTCGTTCAGGATGCGCGCGGACATTTTTTTGTGGGCCAGTACGGCCAAATTGATCGCATTCAAGAGTTTGATCCCGACGGAGTCTTTCTCAGATCGTGGGGCAGCCAGGGTAGTAAGCCCGGCGATTTCTCGAGGCCCCAGGGATTGCTGATCGATCAAGAAGGATTGCTTTGGGTCGCTGACGCGTGCAATCATCGTATCCAGATATTCGATGTGCAAGATTCAGTTGCCTCCCCTAAACTGGTCGACATTTGGGGCTCTCCGGGAGCTGCGGTCGGCCAAATCCAGTATCCTTATGGGTTCGTCTTCGATGTTGATGGCACGTTGCTGATCGCCGAATATGGCAACCACCGAGTCCAACGATTTACGCGTCAGGGCAAATCGCTTGAGACCTGGGGGACCGTTGGAACGGAGGCGGGATCCTTCATGAAACCCTGGGCTCTGTGCGTCGATTCGAAACGCAACCTGCATGTACTGGACACTTTGAACCATCGTATGCAGCGATTCGATTTAAGCTAGGTTCCCGCAGAGCGGCAGCGCATGAAACTCCTTCTGGCTATTATTCAACCGACCAAGCTTCAGGCTGTCCGTGACGCCCTTTATCAGGTGGGCGTGGAGCGGATGACCGTTTGCGACGCCCAGGGATATGGTCGCCAACGCGGACAGACGGCCACCTACCGTGGAATTGAGTACCGGGTGAACATGCTGCGAAAGATTTCCCTGGAGATCTGGGTGAACGACGACTTCGTCGAACGCACGATTGACACCTTGCTACGCGTCGCCCGCACCGGATCTCAAGGGAATATCGGCGACGGGAAAGTGTTTATTATCCCGACCGATGAGGCCATCTCGATCGACGGTGGCACGCGCGGTTTGGGAGCGGTCTAAAATGCCGTGCCCCGCGATTAGGACGGCCGACCCGACGGCAGAGCAGCAAGAGAATGACTCCTGAAACAACACAGCCATCGCAACTATGATCCTCTTTCTCACGCGAGATCTGTTCTTCATCCCGGTTCTTCAGGCTGCCGCCGGCAGATGTGACGCGGAGATGGTGACGGCGTTTTCTATCGATGCACCCCAAGCGACCGGGCTGCCTGCCGGCGAAACGACCGCTTGTATCATTGATCTCAGCTCCGTTGCGGTCGATGAAATGCAGAACGTCGTCGATTCCTTGCGCGCGAGATTTCCTCACGCCCAGGTCGTTGCCTTTGGTCCCCACGTCCAGGAACAGCGGCTCCAATCCGCACACGGCGCAGGATGCGATCAGGTGCTCACGCGAGGCCAACTCAACAAGCAGATCGATCAGCTGATGGCCAACTGGGCCGCACCGCCACCGAGCTAGTGGTCTGTCAACGCTTAATCTTTGGGTCGGGTAAAGGGGTCAGGAGTCAATTGCCGCCAGCGGCCCTTCGGGTGCTGTGCACAATTGACTCCTAACCCCTTTACCCAAATCGTTAGTGTTGACAAAGCACTAGTTCGTCCAACTCGGTTCGGATGCACAGCGCCGGCGCTGAAAAAGCTGATTTTCGTTTATCGCCTGAACATCAGCTAACGGGACTCGCGCGGATTCGCGCAATCGAGTATGATACCGGCTTTGAAGACAAGTCCTAATTCTTTTCTGCTGATGGTTGCATGCGGTGTTTAGGTCAGATAGATGGGCGCCAAGCTGCAGAGTCGTTCGTAGCGTATCTGCTAACTCGCGAGATTTCGACGCACATCGAATCGATCGACGAAGCTTCGGATCGTTGGGAGATATGGGTCCGCGACGAGGACGAATTGGCTCGAGCCCAAACGGAACTAGTCGCTTTTGAGGCGAATCCCGAGGCTCCGCAGTACGCCGAGGCGATTTCTAAAGCGACTGAGATTCTTCACGAGAAAGAAAAAGCACGGCAACAAGCGGCGCGCAATGTGCGTCGCATCCAATCCTCGGGACGTCCTTCAGCACTCGGCAGCGGTCCACTCCCGCCCCTGACTCTGACGCTACTAGTCCTGAGCATCGCAGTCAGCCTGCTGAGTTCCTTCGGCAATCCGAGGCGAACCAACGAGTGGGGCAGAACCGTCGTCGAACAGCTAAGCTTCGTTTCCACGCTCGACTATGTTCAATCCAATCGTGACCCAGCCGCCAGCTTGAAGCGAGGGCAAATCTGGCGAGCCGTCACACCGATTTTTATACACCTGGGCATGCTGCACCTGGCCATGAACATGTTCGTCCTGGTATCGTTCGGCCGGATGGTCGAACGCTGGCTTGGTACGCCTCGATTCGCCCTGTTTGTCCTCCTGCTTGCGGTCGGCCCGAATCTTCTGCAAGGTCTTTCACCGGACTGGATGCAAGGCTCGCCGATGTTCGGTGGTATCTCAGGGGTACTTTATGGACTGTTTGGTTACGTTTGGATTCGGTCCACCATCAACCCCAACCTCGGTATCTCGATTCCCTTTCCGATGGTCGTGATCTTCGTTGGGCTGATTGTAATCGGCCTCTCCGGTATCGTTCCTAACTGGCCCTATGCAGATCTATGCCACCTGGGTGGCTTGTTAATCGGCTGTGCCATGGGATTCGCTTCCGAGCAATCTACCGGGTAAGTCCGTTCCATCGGGCCATTCATCAGATACGGACAACGATGTTTTTGACATCGAGCCAAACAGTCTCTCATCGGTCGAGTACAATTCAACACAAGTTTCGAATCAGGCGAGAGCGAATAGACGCGTCAGCCAACAGGGCAGGGCACCACATTGCACGATGACACGACCAGGCAGGCTAGATCGAATGGACAAGTCATTGCGATCGATGGACCGGCCGGCGCCGGCAAAAGTACCGTAGCACGTAAGCTGGCTGAACAACTGGGCTTCGAATTTCTCGACACCGGCGCCATGTACCGCTGTGTTACCCTCGCTGTCTTGCGCTCCGGGATCGCCACCGATGATCAGGTGGCCGTGGCCGAACTGGCAAGCCGCCTGCGGATCGAACTCGACGCAGCGCAGGTCAAGCTCAATGGTGAAGATGTATCGCTGGCCATCCGCACACCTGAAGTAGCCTCGGCGATTGGCACGATCGCAGATAATTTGGCAGTCAGAAAGCTACTGACTCAGATGCAGCGCCAGTGGACTCGGGGCCGATGCGTCGTCACCGAGGGCCGCGACCAAGGTACGGAAGTTTTCTACGATGCTCGCTGCAAGATATTTTTGGTTGCCAGCAGCGAAGAGCGAGCCCGGCGGCGTTTGGCCGAGATGGCCGATCGCGGAATTCAGGCCGACTACGAAACGATCCTGGCCCAACAAAACAAGCGTGACCGGGAAGATGCCTCACGCCCGGTCGGCGCACTGAGAAAAGCGGATGACGCTGTGGAAGTTTCGACTGACGGGTTAACTCTCGATGATGTCGTGGATCAGATCAAGTCGATCGTCGCTGGGCACATCGACACGTCGCCTCCGCAGCCGCCCGGTCAAGATGACCGCGAAGCAAGAGAGCCGGTCGGCAACGGTGAGACGAGTTAGTGGCTAGACAACCCAAGAAGACAAGCTTCATCAAGAACTTGTTTTATCGCTCGGTACGTCTCAGTTCTCGACTGCTCGCGGTATTCGTGTTCGATCTGAGGTGCTTTGGACGACAGAATTGCCAGGTGGAGGGCGGAGCTCTTATCCTGAGTACCCATCAGAGCCTTTTCGATCCGGTTCTCATCGGCGTGACCTTCAACGAACACCTGAACTATCTTGCACGACGCACGCTTTTTAAAAATCGAATCTTCGGAACCATCATCAGCCTACTCGATGCGATTGAGCTGGACCGAGACCGTAGCGGTCTGGCCGGACTAAAAGAGACCATGAAGCGGTTGCGGCGAGGCGAAAAGGTATTGATCTTTCCCGAAGGCACCCGGACGTCCGACGGTCGAGTCGCTCCGCTGAAGCCCGGATTTCTCTCCGTAGCCCGCCGCAGCGCCGTCCCACTCATTCCAGTCGCCATCACCGGAACCTACGAAGCGCTGCCGCGCGGTAGCAGGCGGCCACGCCGGTATCCGCTGCGCGTCACTGTCGGACCTGCCATCGAAGTGGCCGAGTTTTCGGAGCTCGATGACCAGGAAATGCTCAACTTGGTAACGCGTCGACTTCATGAGTGTTACCGTCAAGCCCAGCTGTCCAGACGCTAGCGCCACTTCACTCCGTTCCCATTCATGTCCTTGTTTCGCGTTGGCCCCGCAACTGGTAGACTTTAGGGATGCAGCTGTCGACGAGTCAAATACCCATGTCAACTTATGAGCTCAATCTGATGAACCGCTTTCTTCTGCTTGCCCAGGGCCCCGATGACGCCGGCTCCATCATGATGATCATTGCGGCCGTCGCGATCATGGTGGTGATTGTCGGCATGTTTGCTGTGATGGCCAACTTCTTTTGGCTTTGGGCTCAGTCGTTTACCACCGGCGCCGGCATCGGATTATTCGATTTGATCGGCATGTGGTTTCGGCGTGTGGATGCCAGAGCCATCGTCCGTTCAAAAATCATGGCAGTTCAAGCCGGATTGGGCGAGGAGGAGGTGACGAGTCCCGCGCTGGAAGCCCACTTTCTCGCCGGAGGTAACGTTCCGCAGGTTATCCGCGCCTTGGTGGCTGCACGAAAATCGAAGATGATCGCGCTGGGGTTCCGCGAAGCGGCTGCCATCGATCTGGCCGGTCGAAACGTTCTGGAAGCCGTCCAGACCAGCGTTTACCCCAAAGTGATTGACTGTCCGCCTCGTGGCGCCGCCAGAACGTCACTCGACGCCGTTGCCAAAGATGGTATCCAGCTCAAGGTCAAAGCCCGAGTGACCGTACGAGCGAATTTGGAACAGTTAATCGGCGGTGCCGGGGAAGAGACAATCATCGCTCGAGTCGGTGAGGGAATCGTCAGTGCCATCGGGTCGGCAAGTGACCACAAAGTGGTGCTGGAGAATCCGGACATGATCTCCAAGGCGGTGTTGGCTAAACGCTTGGATGCACAAACGGCATTCGAAATCGTTTCCATCGATATCGCCGATATCGATGTGGGTGAGAACATCGGAGCCCGCCTTCAAGCCGACCGGGCGGAGGCGGATATGCGGGTAGCCCGCGCAAGGGCGGAAAGCCGGCGGGCTGCGGCCGTCGCAGCCGAACAAGAAATGACCGCCAATGTCGAACAAAGTCGAGCCAAATTGGTCGAAGCAGAAGCGGATGTCCCCAAGGCGATGGCCGAGGCGTTTACCACCGGAACGCTGACGATCATGGACTACTACCGGCTCAGGAACGTTGACGCGGATACCAAGATGCGGTCCAGCATCGCCGATGTTGGCGAACGAGACAAACCGGCCATGCAGCCGGTAAGCTAAGGAGATCCTCCATGGCCGGAGACCTAGAACGATTCCTCCAACAGGCCGCCGAGCGACTTTCCGAAAAAGTCAATCAAGGGCAGCAGCCGCGCCGACCGCAACGGCCTCAGCCCCCGGTACGCCAGGCCGAACGAGCGCGTCTGGATCCCGATATCGTGGACGCAGAGATCGTGGAAGCTGAAATGGTTCAGCCGGCCTCGCGGCGACAACTCGGCCCGGACCCGCTGAGCGACATCGACACGCGTGCTCCGCTGGCACAGCAGATAGGCTTGGCCGACGAGAAAATGGCAGGGCATCTCCAGGAAGCTTTTGAACAGGAGGCGCCGCGCCTAAAACAGGCTTCCAACATGCTCGCTGACGGCGATGGCTATGAATCGAATGACAAAAGCCAAGTGGAGCGCCGTGAACGCTCTGTCAGCCCGCTGGTGGACATGCTCAGACAACCGCAGACCTTGCGGGCCGCTTTTATTGCTAGCGAAATCTTCCGCCGCAAGTTCTAGAGCAGGCAACTTCCTACAGGAGAAACCGGCCCAAGTTCGGCGCTCTACCTGGCGGGCCCAACGAACGTGACTAACCGGTTGGTGGCCGCTCCGAAGCGTCTGGCAAGATCTCCAGCGGCGGAACTCGGTCGAGCTCTCCGGTAACATACTCGGGCGGCGACTCTGTCTCCCCGCTGACGCGATTTGCCTCGTAGCGGCCCATCGCATGACCGGCAATCACCATCGCCAAATAGAGCGGGTTGCTGTAGCTGGGGAAGATGCTGCCCGCTGCGGAGCCAACATAGGTTCCGTAGGCAGGATAGAGTATGCGATAGGCTTCCGCCTGCTCGCTGGGCGTACCCAGCGTTTCCAGATAGGCAACCACATCACGGCTGGCCACTGCCTCATGGTACAAAGGTACGATCGGCAGCCCATACGCCGCCGCATACGTGCCTTTCCAGCGTCTCCTGGCAAAGTCCTTGGCGTGTCCGGCCTCATGCAAGGCAATTGCTGGAATGTCCGAGTAGAGGTGAATCGTATTGGTGTAAGGATTGAAATGATCGCCACCAAAGATCCGCCCTGGGAACACGGTCTCTCCCAAGACGCTCAGCGCACCCACCGTGTATCGCCATGGAGCTCCGACGCTTCTGTTTTTGGTCAGTCGGCTCCAGTCCTCTCCAGGTCGATACTGATTCAACCGAACTCGGACCGTATCGAGCCCGTTGGCGTCCAAGTAGTTCGCGAGCGTCGCCTCCGTTTCGACACCGATATCATGATTGTCGACTCGGCGATCCCACAACAGGATCTTACTGGGAATGCCCACGATCCAGCCCGCGCCATCGACCAGCCGACGAGGCTCACCACGCTGAATCCGCGGCCCTCCGCTGACCAGTTCAGGTGAATCATAGATGCGTTGGGCATCAATCTGTTTTGGCGAGAGCGGTTTGCAGCCCGTTCCGATCCCAAGCGCAGCCAGGCCTATCAGCAATAAGCGAGAAACAAGTCCTGAGGTCCTCCGGCCGGACTCCACCCAGTGAAGCATCCGTGCAACCTGTCGTATAGAAACCAATCGGGTGCTAGCACGCCTAGTAGCCATAACCCACGCCCTATCTACCTCCCATGAATCCTCGGCAGCAGCCCTCCTGAGGCATACCTTTTTCATCGGTCGCGTGTCTATGGGAAATCAAAGGGGTCAGGCCTCTTTGATTTGGAGGTTTTACGTGCTATGCTTGTGAGATGGCTAGATCACCACGAGCGGACGAGGCAGGCGGGCTCTATCATGCCCTAAATCGCGCCAATATGCGTGCTACGATCTTCAAGAAAGAAGAGGACTACGTTGCCTTTGAGAAGATTCTGCACGAGGGCCTGGAGCTTCATGCCATTGAGCTCTATAGCTATCAATTGATGCCCAACCACTATCATCTCGTCTTACGACCGCTGGTCGATCGAGAGATGAGCCGTTTTATGGGCTGGATCGGCGGCACACACACCATGCGTTACCATGCTCACTACGGTACTGGTGGCATGGGACATCTGTATCAACAACGCTACAAGAGCTTTCCGATTCAAGATGACGGACACTTCTTTGTGGTGTGCCGTTACGTCGAACGGAATGCGTTACGATCTGGTTTGGTTCAGCGAGCCGAGGATTGGCAATGGGGGTCACTTTGGCGCTGGCTACAGAAACCGGAGCCTGATCCGAAGCTGCTGTCCCGCTGGCCCCTGGCTCGACTTCCCGGCTGGATCGAACGCGTCAACGAGCCACTATCGAAACAGGAACTGGCTGCAGTTCGGCTCTCAGCGCAGCGGGGTCGGCCGCTTGGTGACGAGACGTGGGTCGAGGCGATCGCACGCAGGCTCAACCTGGAGTCCACCATGCGTCCGAGAGGCCGTACCAGAGTCCGATTCCCAAAAGATGGAAACAGAAAAGAGGCCTGACCCGAATGGTACGGGTTTTAGCGATTTGGGCTAGATATAGTTGTAGCGGTGTATTGCTATCGCAAGCTGCCGTGCATGCAATTGCCTGCGGCACTTTTTGTGCCGCGTTGAACGGTGAAGGACCAATGAAAGGCACGGCAGAATGCTGTTGAATGGGTGGTGTAACGCGACTCATTCAAGGAGACCCTACCGTGCTTCCTAAGCTTAATGGCTCTGACGTCGAACTGCAAAACAAGGTTGGTTCCATCTCCCAAGCCGTTCGGCAATTTCTCTCGCCCAATCCTCAAGTCCTGCGGATGTGTGACGAATTGGGCTACGAGTTCCGCGATCGAATCTTTAACCCGATGATTACCGTTTGGATGTTTGTGATTCAAGTGATCTCGGCCGACAAGAGTTGCCAGAAGGCCGTCACTCGATTCAATGCGTGGCGTGTCGCCAGAGGGTTGCCCAAAGTCAGTAGCGAGACCACTTCGTACTGCAAGGCTCGAGGTCGTCTTCCCGAAGCACTGTTTGAACGTCTGCTTGGCTGGACCACGCAGCGATGCGATGAAGCGGCCGAGCAAGATTGGTTGTTCCGTGGACGCATTGTCGAGCTGGTCGACGGCTGGACCGTCACCATGGCCGACACCGCAGAGAACCAAGAGCAGTACCCACAAATCGCAAGCCAGAAGCCGGGCTGCGGGTTTCCCATCGCACGCATGATCGGTCTGTTCTCGTTGGCACCCGGCGCCGTCAGCTCTACCGCCATGGCTGCCTACGAAGGAAAGCAAACGGGAGAGACGTCTCTGCTGAGAACCATTTTGCATCGCATCTTGCCGGGTCGAATCCTGCTGGCCGATCGCTACTACGCGTCCTTTTGGTTGCTGGCGATGAGTGAACTACGAAGCATCGACCTGGTTGCGCGTGCCCATCATCTGCGCAAGATTGATTTCCGGCGTGGTCTCAAGTTGGGTTACTTGGACCAACTCGTCGCCTACCATAAACCACAGCGTCCCCAATGGATGAGCGAAGAGGAATATGGAAAGTATCCGGCCTTTATCTTGGTGCGTCATGTTCGCTACAAAGTTACCCAAAAAGGTTTTCGCACTCGTCAGATTACCTTGGCAACCACGCTGCTGGATGCCGAAGTCTACGACGGCGACGAACTGGCAACTTTGTATGGACGAAGGTGGTCAGTGGAACTTCACATTCGCAGCCTCAAGACCCAAATGAAGATGGAGCATCTTCGTTGTCAGAGTCCGCAGATGGTTCGTAAGGAGATCCACTGCCACATGATTGGCTATAACTTAGTTCGCGCGGGGATGCTGGCCTCGGCGTTGAAGTTCCACCTTGCTCCAACCCAGCTTAGCTTCACCGGCGCCATGCAAGCGGTCGAGGAGTTCGCCTCATGCGTCCGACTGCGAAGCGGCCACTTCACTGAACAGTGGGATAGCTTGTTGGAAACGATTTCTGAACTGACCGTGGGTGACCGCCCCGGCCGACAGGAACCAAGAGAATTAAAACGCAGAGCCAAGAAATACAAGCTCATGCAGAAGCCACGCGATCCAAACCGAAACCGTTACGCATCAGCAGCTTAGCTCTAATACCCGTGCCATTC
>JANQJJ010000110.1 GCA_028281725.1 Pirellulaceae bacterium
CGCGATACCGCCAGCGATCGTACCAACAACAGAAACGATGCCGGAACCAATACCGGCCAGCACTGCGCCGAAGGATGCACCAGTAGCCAAGGCTGCGGCTCCCGTCGCCGCCGCTCCGACTCCCGTGCACCCCGTAGCCACACCCATCCCCCACTTAACACCATACGACTTAAGGCTAGGTGGTCCCTTCCGTGGCCCGAGTGGCGGTCCTCCTTTGGTTGGGCTGCCAGACTTGCCTGAAAAACCTTTGCTGATTTCCGAAGATGGTTCGGAGGAGACCTTGTTGTGATCGACACTGTGTGTTGTCTTCTGTCCCCCACCGTTGTCGAGAGAGACATGAGGAAGCAGAGACGCGGAAGCCCCGCACAAGGCGGCCGTAGTCATTTACGATCCTTGTGATTCGATGAAGAAATACACTGGCGGCGAGGTACAATCGGAGTTGTGGCAGCGCTGCAACTTAGGTCGGCGTCGCTAGCCCCGCGTCCTTATGAACGACTGGCCGGCGTCAATCTTGCACCACGTTCCTCTCGCTTCTTCCGCGCAAGCTCGCGTTTTCTGGGGGATAAGGTGCACGCCAAAGTGAAACGCAACGCAAGAATGAGCAGGGAAATGAGCGATTTCCACGATTCCAAATCTGCCGCACATTGATATGCCGCTGGGACTACCGAATCAATAGAACTCTGGCTGGCAGGTGAAGACCCTGCTACGCCATATGCGTAGCAGGGTTCTTTGCCGTATCGACACTTTTTCCTTCCAACCCACTTCGTGCTATGATGCTCTACATGACCCCCCAAACTTTCCAATGATCTCGAAGCGGCAGTAACCGCACATCCCGACGGGGTTCTGCAGGTGCAGGGTGCCAATGGCACGTACTGGCTTCTGACGGATGCCAGTATGCAGATTCGTGCAGAGGTTGAACTCGGCTTGGCAGAAGCGGATCGGGGTGAGGTAGCACCGTGGGATTCCGCCGACATCAAACGTGCAGGACGAGAGCGTAGGCAAGAGCAATCTCACCGAGACGCCTAGATGCCTCGTGTTGTACGGACGGCACAGGCGAAGCTCGATGCGGTGAATATCTGGTGCTACATGGCGGAAGACAATGAGGCGGCAGCGGACGGACTCATTGACCAGATTGGAGACCGCTTGCAGCAGCTGGCAGCGTTTGCTGAGTCTGGAGAAGCCGTCAGCTATCTCCGTTCAGATGTGCGACGTTCTACCATCGGCAACCGGACAATGAAATGAAGCGAATAGACCCGGTTTCCGGGATCTAGCCAGCCAGAGGCACACTATGGGGTTGCAGCCCCGTGCCTCTGGTCTTTTTTTGCACAGAGCAAGACAGCTGAAAGGAATTGTGAGAATGGCAGAGCGTGCCAAGAGACAAACCTTCATGTGTTTCTTCGTGCTAGCCAGCTGGGATCGGTTGCAGCTGATGTCCTCCCAGCGAAACTTAGCGCAGGTGGTTAGTGCAATCGTCGTTGCACCGCTGATATGCCTCTTGCTCCAACTCCCAATCTATGCAACGACTTCCGACGAATCAGTCAGCCGTCCGAACATTGTTTTGATCATGGCCGATGACATGGGTTACAGCGACATTGGTTGCTTCGGGTCGGAAATTGACACGCCAAACCTCGACCGACTTGCGTCCTCCGGCGTTGTGCTCACTCACTTCTACAACGCGGGAAAATGCTGCCCGACACGAGCCTCCCTGCTGACCGGTCTTTATCCGCATCAAGCTGGAGTCGGGTGGATGGTTTCTGCAGACCTGGGGACACACGGATACCAAGGAGACCTGAATCGCGCGAGTGTCACGATCGCAGAAGTGCTCGGATCGGCTGGCTATCGCTGCTACATGAGCGGAAAATGGCATGTAACGCCCTGGGACTACAAGAAAAACGATGGTCCCAAGCACAATTGGCCTCTCAGACGTGGTTTCCACCATTGCTACTCAACCATCAACGGCAGTGGCAACTATTTTAACTTTGGCTCTCTGGTGCGAGACGACAAACGAATCCGTCATCAACCCGGCGCGTACTATACCGATGCGATCAGCGACGAAGCAGCGACCTACATTCGCAAGCACGCATCCGATTCAGCCCAACCTTTTTTTCTGTATGTCGCCTACACGGCACCGCATTTCCCATTGCACGCCAAGCCGGCAGATATCAAGAAGTACTTGGGCAAGTACCGTGAAGGGTGGCAGACCACGCGCCATCGTCGATTTGCGAAGATGCGAGAGCTCGGAATCGTGGACGGCAACTGGCAACTCTCCGCAGACGACGCATCGGATTGGTCAAAGCTGTCGGTCGAACAAAAAACGCTTTGGGACAAACGAATGGCAGTCTATGCCGCACAGATTGACTGTATGGATCAGGGGATTGGCCGCGTGCTCTCATCGCTCGACGACACAGGACAACGTGAGAACACCTTGGTCATGTTCCTATCGGACAACGGTGGGTGCGCAGAGATGAAGAGCCGTTCCAACCGGTCACTCGACGCACTTGGCAAGAGCAAGTCGTACGAGTCCTATCGCCGTGAATGGGCAAATGTCAGCAATACGCCGTTTCGGATGTACAAACGGTATGCGCACGAAGGTGGTATATCCACGCCGTTTATCGCCAGCTGGCCCGCTGGGATTACTTCGAGCCCAACGAAGATTCGCACTCCGTGTCACGTGGTTGACGTGATGGCGACATGCTGTGATGTTGCAGCCACGGACTACCCGACCGATTTTGCCGGCCACTCGATCACTCCCGCCGAAGGCACGAGCCTGTTGCCGCTATTCGGTGGCGGCAAGATGATGCGAAAGGCTCCGTTGTGTTGGGAGTACGAAGGCAATCGGGCGATTCGAGACGGGAAATGGAAACTCGTCGCACGCGGACTGCTAGAAGATTGGGAGTTGTACGATATGGGCGTCGATCGAACGGAAACGGAAGACCTTGCCTCAGTCCATCCGAATGTCGTGGAGACTCTTTCGGCCAAGTGGACCGATTGGGCCAGTCGCTGCCAAGTGCTACCGCTGGACGGGAGAACCAAAGAGGAGCGGCTGTCGAATCGGTGACGCGAGTGACTTCACCTAGATTTCAACCGGAGTCCGTCACGGTGAGCAGGCCGCCGGGAGATTGCCACGAAACCACTCCGGCGATGGCCATCGAAGGAAATGCACGCAATCGGGGGTAAATCAAAGTGTTCTTGTGATACCTTCGAGGTCACCCGGGCGAACAATAATGGTTTCCGTCGCGGCCTGGCCTGGCAGATCCTGCGGCGGCTCGGTTTCCGGCTGTCTGGTCGCCAAGTAATCGGTCCACCAGTGTTCGGCGTCTGTTGCGGTCCACTTTCCGGCCGATTCGCATCTGGCCAGCTGGTCGAAGACAGCCTCAGCGCTGCCGGGCCGAAGATCTCGATCCTTGTCCAGGCATTTCATCAACACGTTTTCAAGACTCTCGTCCTTTTCTGTACCGCGTCCTTTGGATCCTAGTCGCATAGCGATTGGGATGGGTTGTCCGACAAGCTGCTGCTTCAAGACCTCCACTACCGACTTGCCGACAAACACCTCCTTGCCCGTCAAGAGGAAGTAACCCATCGCGCCGATCGCATAGATATCGGTTCTCAAATCGACGTTATCGGGTGACTGAATCGATTCGGGCGACATGAATGCCGGTGTTCCCTTGAGCGTCAGCCCAGCATCAGGTGCCGACTTGGTCATTTGTCGTACGAGCCCGAAGTCGAGCACTTTAACGACATCGGAGAGTCCACCTCGTCTGCACAGAATAACGTTTGCCGGTTTGATGTCCTGGTGAATGAGGTGATTCTGGTGCGCTTCCTTGAGCGAGCAGCAGACTTGTTGCAGGATGTGAATCACGCGGCCGGGAGACTGGGGCCCATCGATTTCGGTCAGGCGGCTCAGGTCCAGTCCGTCCAGGTATTCCATGGCGTAGTAGAAGATTCCTTCTCTCGTGCGACCAAAATCATAGATTGAGATGGTATTGGGATGTGTCAACTGCGCTGTATGTTGCACCTCCTGCTCAAACCTGGAAATCGCCAACTCGCTACTACGACTGGGCAGCAAGAGCTTAACCGCCGTTGGTCGACGCAACATGGCGTGACTGGCGCGATAAACGACTCCCATCCCCCCTTCGCCAATCTTCTCTTGGAGCGTGTACTGGCCTAGTGTGAGTGCCTTTTTCTCTACCTGCCGAATCTTTCTTTGCGCGGCGTTCAGACGAGCCAAGTAGACAAAGTTGCCGGCGACACCGATGACGGCGAGGCTCGCGAGCACGGCGAAGATGTTTCTCAGCACGATCCTGGGCGCGAAAGCCTCTGCAAAATCAACCTTCGTGATCACGCCGAAACCGTACTCCGGCAACCACGTCCCAGCTCCGATGGATTGCTCGCCGAGGTAATCCTTATAGCCAACCAGATTCGAAGAGATGGTGTCGTTCGCCAGACCATCGCGCAGGGCAAGCGTTGATTCGGCCAGTGCGGTCAGCCGGGTGGCGGAGGATACGGGGCCGGCCAGACTTGCCCCCCGATCCGCTGCACTCGCATCTCGAAACTCAGCCTTCGGAGGCTCAAGACGCAGATTGAGCACGGAGGTTGCCGCCGATGGGGCAAGCATTTTTTTATCACGCAATCGCCGTTCAAAGCGGCTACCGGACAGCATCCAACCGCGCTGGTCAAAAGCCAACGTTTCGCCAGACTCGCCAACTCGCGCCACTGACAGTATTTGGGTAAACTCACCCTCCGGGCGCATTGCGAAGCCAATCGAAGCGACCATCTTGCCGGACGAGTCCTGAATTGGAGCGGCGGCCAACATGCGTGGCCGTGCAGTGTTGGCTTGGGGTTCGCTTGACGCCCCCCTACTGCCGGCCGCGTCTTCGCTGCTACCCTTCTCATAGCCAATCGGCCGGTCATCGCGAATCGAAGGGGCCTCTAGGAACGGCCGCGATAAGACCGGCTCGCCCGCGAGTAGCTTCTGCCGATATTCATCGTACGCCGGCGACGTGCTCATCCCGATCGCGCCAGAATTGAAGTCGCTGAGCACAGTTCCTTCAGAATCGATGACTTGGTAACCAAAGTAGCCGTAGACCTCGCAGGCTTGTTTGGCGATGCCGCGAATCTTCGATTGAGCGGCGGCCGCAACCAATTCCTCTGCAGTCGCGCCATCTCGACTGGCAGCTGCTAGCTCGAGTACCGCCGCTCTGACTTCTGCCTGCTGGGCTACGTAGGTCGCGTTGTTCTTGTGCTCCTCACTCCAAATCGTCAGAGCCTTGACTGCGGTTTCCAATATGGTGGTCAGCTTGGCTTGGATAGTCTCTACCGCCGACCGATTGACGCGTCGGAACGCAAAATATCCAACAATGGATACCAGTAGCAAAGCTAATACCGGCATCGACCAGCGCCTGGCATAAGGCAATCGGGTTGTAGTCGTTACGTCCAATTCCGCATTTCGCAAAACACGCACCCCATGCCGGTGCGTTAAACTCGCTGGGTGTCATCACGATTGGGATCAACAGATGAGCCCCTGTTCTTTGACGGCAGCCAACACGATCGCGGCGAGTACCTCCGGTGTTCCTTTATCGGTCTGCAGGACCAAATCCGCGTTATCCGGCTCGTCGTAGGCCGCGCTGATCCCAGGGAAATTGGCAATTTCACCGCGGTCGGCGGCGTCATACTGTCCGGAGGTGTCTCGTCGTCGACATTCGTCGATCGGAGTCGCCAAGTGTACATGGAAAAACTGTTCCGGGCCAATCAGATCTCGGACTTTCGTTCGGATGTCTTTCTGCGGCGCCACGAAAGCCGCGACGCAAATTTGTCCGGCGCGGTTGGCGAGCTTCGCCAATTCGGCCGCCCGCCGTAGGTTCTCCGATCGTTCTTCGGCCGTGTAGCCCAGGTCTCGATTGATACCGCTGCGTAAATCACCGCCATCGAGCACGATCGAGATTCGCCCCGATTCGAAAAGTTTCTTCTCCAGCCGCTGCGCGAGCGTCGTCTTTCCTGCACCGCAGAGCCCTGTGATCAATATCGTGAAAGGCTGTTGGCCATAACGGACCACACGGGATTCAGCGCTGATCAAGCTCAGGTAGGGCTCGCGCGTTAGACGTACCGAGTCGTCGTCCCACAGATCTGCTTGTTCTGAGTCACGTCCACGAAGTACCAACATTCCGGCCGCGACTGTCTCATTGGTGATTTTGTCCACCAGTATGAAAGAACCCGTTTTTCGGTTCTGGCGATAGTCGTCGTAACAGATCGGCTCCGAAAAACTGATGTGGCTGAGTCCAATTTGATTGAGATTGAGAGTCGAAGCATGAGCACGGTGCAAGGTGTTGACATCAATCGCGTAGCGAAGGGAATCGACCTGGGCTGTCAGCTTCTTGGTGGTATGTTTGCACCAGTAGGGTCGATTCGGTGTCAGTGGATCTTCCGACATCCAGACCAGCATCGCTTCGGCACGGCTGGCAACATTCGGGAGGTTGCCTGGGCGGGCCAGCATATCGCCTCGGCTGATATCAATCTCATCCTCGAGTACGATCGTCGTCGATTTACCGATGCCAGCTTCAGCCGAGTCGCCGCCGGGATGGACAATCCGCCGGACACGGGTCTGCTTGCGCGACGGCAGCACGGAGACCTCGTCACCGACACGAATAGCACCCGAAACGACCGTGCCGCTAAAACCTCTAAAACTTGCATCGGGACGGTTGACCCACTGCACCGGAAATCGGAAGTCACGCAGATTTTGATCCGAGGCAACGTAGATGGACTCGAGCAGATTCAATAGCGAACCGCCCGTGTACCACAACATCTTCGCACTTGGCTGAGCGACATTGTCTCCTTTCAAGGCGGACAAGGGAACAAATCGCACATCGGGCAAATCGAGCTTGGTGGCAAAACTTGTGAAATCTCGTTTGATCTTCTCAAACACATCCTGCGAGTAGTCCACCAGATCCATTTTATTGACCGCCAGAATCGCATGCTTGATTCCCAGCAGAGACACCAGAAAGGCGTGCCGTTTGGTTTGCGTCAGAATCCCTTTGGACGCGTCGACCAGTAGGATTGCCAGGTCCGCCGTTGAGGCTCCTGTTGCCATGTTGCGCGTGAATTGCTCGTGCCCAGGCGTGTCCGCAATGATGAACTTCCGCTTGTCCGTCGCAAAGTACCGATACGCGACATCGATCGTAATGCCCTGTTGCCGCTCGTCTTCTAGACCATCGACCAGCAGGGCGGCGTCAATTTCATCGGACGTCGTTCCGTGCTTGGCCGAGTCTGCCAGCAAACTGGCCAGTTGGTCTTCGTAGACGGCTTGGGCCTCAATCAGCAGGCGACCAATGAGCGTGCTCTTGCCATCATCCACGCTGCCGCAGGTGATGAATCTCAGCATGTCTCCTTGCGCGGGTATCCCTGGTGCTCTTTCGTTGGCGATATCCCCCATGGTGCTTGTTGCGTTCAATTTTCCATCCAGTCTATTTCAAGGAGTTGCCAGGATTCAGACGCTCAGGCTTAGCACGGCTTAGAAACCAGCGCGCGGTTTGTCTTTCAAAAGTATGACTAAAATTAGCTTGGCGCGTTACCGACTACGAAGACAAATTCCACCTCCGCTTAGAAGTAGCCGTCTCGTTTCTTGCGCTCCATTGCCGCGGCTTCATCTTTGTCAATCGCACGTCCCTGCCGCTCAGAATGTTTGGCGTTTTGCATCTCGTGGACAATCGCCTGCAAGGTGGAGGCAGTTGATTCCACGGCGCCGGTGACGGGGTAGCAGCCAAGCGTTCGAAAACGGACCATTCGGGGTTCTGGAGTTTCGTTCTCGAGCAGCGGCATCCGCTCGTCGTCGACTACGATTAAGTCCTCCCCGCGACGCACTACCGGACGTTCGGCCGCCAGGTAGAGCGGCACGAGTGGAATTTGCTCTCGTAGGATGTATTGCCAGACGTCCAATTCGGTCCAGTTCGAAAGCGGAAACACGCGTAGGCTCTCGCCGGCCGATTTCCAAGTATTGTAGAGATTCCACAATTCCGGGCGCTGCCGGCGAGGATCCCAGCGGTGTTGTTTGTCACGAAAAGAGAAGATTCTCTCTTTCGCTCGCGACTGCTCTTCATCTCGCCTTCCACCTCCAATGGCCGCATCAAATCCGTACTTGGAAAGCCCCTGCTTGAGAGGTTGCGTTCGCATGACGTCAGTATAAAATTTGCTGCCATGGTCAAACGGGTTGATGCCCTGCCGGACACCTTCTTCGTTTTTATGCACCAGGACGTCCAGTCCCAGCTCATCGCGAACATAGCGATCTCGGAACTGCGTCATTTCCCGAAACTCCCAGGTGGAGTCGATATGCAGGAGCGGGAAACGGGGTTTTCCCGGATAGAAAGCCTTCAATGCCAGGTGAAGCAGAACCGAAGAGTCCTTGCCCATCGAGTACAAGAGCACCGGGTTTTCGAATTCAGCCGCCGTTTCTCTCAGAATGTAGATCGCTTCATCTTCCAATTGCTGCAGGTGCTGATTGCTGTGGGCCAGGGCCTCCTGAGCAGACGCCGTATCCGTATCGGTTGATTGCTGGACAAGCACTTTCACTTTTCCTTCCTTCACAAGATTCAGGCCCCAAAGCGGTTAGCGGTTGGTCAGGTGCCGGTCTGCACACCCGCGTTGGGCGCACCAACAGGCTGCTGCAGGCTCAGCACCGGAAGCCTCGGGTTGAATTGTCATATTTAAGAAACAAGCCGCTTTCGGCCATGTAGAAGAATGCGTGAAGTCCCACGTCGCGCTCATCGGCAAGCGGGGCCAGTTCTTCATGTTCGGCCAGATAGTGGAATTGCTCCGCCAAGTCTTGCTTGGGGCATTCACGATTGGACTGTGCCGTCTGAGGAGCATCGATCCGTCTGGCACAGTCGTATTCCGAAGCTGGCTCGGTTGATTTGGCACCCGAAACTTCTTTGGCGACCAAGTGCGGTCGGCATTTAGAAGCGTTCGCTTGCGAATGTCCCAACAAGGCTACGTTCGAGATACCCGACGTTGGCAAAATTGTTGCGATTGCCTCGGCCAGCAAGGCGCGATCCCGGTACCAGTCGCCTTGCGGAACTTGCAACACGACCACCTGATCGCCTTCCATGGCCGACTCAATTCTCTGGATTAGCAGAGGATCATCGTGGGCGACAATGAGCCAGGAGCTATTGTCGCGCTCCGCCGGTGACAAATCGGCCAGCCGCGCGCGGTAGGGATTTGCCATTCGCGTTGCTTCAGGAAGCTTGGTCGCCATCGAATTCTCCTGCAAGGTTGGGGCTGGGCCCAGTTACTTCACGATTTAGGTACGAAGCGTATCGGGGTAAATTCGCAGCGGCGAGGCTTCCCCTTCTTTCGTTTCGAAATCGGGTTCTTCCGACGAGTCCGATTCCGGGTCGAGTCCGGTCCAAACTCCCGCGCGTTCACAGCGGAACTCGGATCCGTTTTCAATACAAACCAGATTCAGCCAGTGATTCGCCACCAGGTCGGCCAGGAATTCGTGTTTTCCTAACACGCGATCGATCGCATCCCGCGGGGCCGCGATCACGCAGAGCAACCGCAGGGGCTTGTGGTGGAGGTGCTGCCCGTCGTGCACGGACTCCCAAGGCAATCCGGTCGTGAGGTCTCCCCCCTCGCCAGACAATAGCCCGAACCGGCCGACGACGTTGTGCAGCGTCTTGCTCCCACTACCGAAGTGCTCCGGGTCAACGCTGGATGCAAAGTACTGCATATTGATCCAGTGCGCGACAACCATCGGCGCGGTCATAATCAGCTCTAAAACGGAGCCGTCGGAATCCCGACTGTGTTCGTAGCTGTGCAGAAAAGCCCGGCCTTCCAAGTCGAGGTTCGCGGTCAAGGAGCGCGGCGCGGCGATAAATGCCGCATTGCCCGCCAGACCCCACTCCGGTCGGATTTCCGACCACTCGACCGATCGGCGAAACACTTCCGCCGGGCTCGAGGCCGGCAACTGAGCGGCTCGTTCTAGTCGATTGAGCTCAGCGGCACTGGCCGATGCATCTTGGAGCTCCTGTAGATCGCCCTCGTGGGTTGCCGGCAAATCGGAAATGTCCAAGAATTGGATCTCATCCGTCGTCGTGTTGTGCGTTGCGGCCTGGAAGTGCGTATCGTCGGGAATCTTGATCCCTTGATCCGCCAAAGCTTGCCGCACATAGTTCTGATTGAGTAGCTTGGCTACAAATCTGGCGTTTGGCTCGCCCGAATGTCCTCCGCAGGCACCACAATCGAGGCTGGCAGCCAAGGGATTGTTCTCGGACTGGCTCTCATGGCCGCAGAGGACCACAAGTCGCGCAAAACCATCTGTGAGGCCTAGGTTACGGAGAATGGTCGCGGCCAATTCAGCTTGGCGAGACGTGGTGATTCCCTGTGAGTTGAGCCCACGGAGCGTCGGTCCCATTAGCGGCTCTTGCGAGGCGCTCAGCCCGTCCAGCGCACCATGATCCGGTGATCGCGACCCTTTGCCGAAGGTTCTTCCCAAAAGTAGTGGAGCAAACGCGAGCCCGCTCGACTCAACAAAAGAAAAGCAACTCGTTGCGGCCGTCGTGAATTTTTTCCACAGGTCCCGTAGTCGTCGCGTCGTCTGACGACGCCCAATAATCTCTTGGTCATCGATCTGACTAGGAAGACCCAATTGAACCTGGAATTGAGGCTGTAGCAGCACCGGCAACTGATTCTGAGAGGCCGTTTCGCCCAAAGGTACAATCTCGATGGGAGCGCCAAAGAATCCTGCAAATCCAAAAGTCTCTACGTCAGCATGGCAGCTTTCCAGCTGACGACGAAATCTCTCACTTCTGACGTCGATGCAGAAAACCATCTGCGCTAGCTTGCGACTGGAACCGGGCTTCTGAACGCTCGATTGCTGGCCCTGACGTTCACCGTGTGCCGGCAGTTGACTCAGCAGTTTGGTTTCGTAGGTCAACTCCGATGCGCGCAGGAGGACGGATCGCTCAAACACCATCGCGTCGCTCTCGTCATACTCACCCTGTTCCCGGTCCGATGCCACGTCGTTGCGATACGATTCCCAGTCGACGCTAAAGCGGAAACATTCACCCAGAGCCGCTTCGTAGCTGAGACGCACGGCCAAGAGATCGATAAAGGCGTTGGAGAACCTGGATTCGGCCGAGTTTTCTTCCGCTTGATACCGAGCATAGGCAAACCAACCTGGCAGCGAGTAGACGTGCGCCAACAGAAACTTCTCCCACAGCCAACTGGGCACACGCAGCACTTGCAGCAGTTGCGCGATGGCGACGTCAGCCTGCGGGGATAATCGGCTCACAAACCTTCGGAAACCGCGTATCCCGAGTATCTCAGGATTGAGATCGTGCTCCGCGTTCTGCAGCCAAGCCGAGTAAAGCGAGCTGCTTGCGCTTGGATTCTTCCACGCCGCCTGCCCCTCATCAAAGTAACTGGCGCAAAACTTCCCTAACTCATGCTTGAGAGGCTCAACCCAGCCGCGTTTGGTCCACTGCTGGAGTGACTCAGAAAGCGGTTGCACCTTTCTTGGACTCGCATCGGTGTTCGGCGATGGACTATCACCGCTACTTTCCAACACTTCGTTGATGCTGCACAGGGCGTGCTGGACGCTCTCATAGTGGGATTGCCAGTTCGATTGCTCAGCAGCCACCTTGAGGCAACTGAGGTCGATTCTGCCTTGACGGTATTCCTCAGCTAAAACGCTCAGAGACGGTAGCATCTCACAGCCAGAGAAGCTGCGCAGGTGGGCTCGAGCTTCCATAAACTCCATATCGCCCAAGCTTGCGTAGGGGTTCACCGCCACGTAGTCCTTCAGCGGCCAGACAGGGGTTACCGATTGCTGAACGCGCTTGAGCAAGTGATGGAGCTGATGCATCGATTGCTTGGGCACCGTGTAGGACTTGGGCGTCTCGTCGAGAACTGCGGGTTGCATTGCTATGGACAAAACGGATCTCCTGGGATGAATGGGATATTTTGATATGGGGAGGATGATTGGGAGTCACTAATTCAAGCCGGCAAACGAGCGAGAGTTGGCCGTGCTGTTCAGGCCGAGCAGTCGCTTCCAGACCGTACCGATGTAAAATCCGTTGACGGCATGCACGTAGAACTTAGCCTTCCACCGGGCAGTCGCTCCTTGGGACTCGGGAGGCCACCGCAAGAAACTCTGACAGACGAACAGCAGCAGGAATGCGGCGGCGGCAACGCAAGAGACCAGCACGGAGCCTGCCGTCGTGGGAGGGGCTGCAGGCCCGACGATTTTTTCACTCAGCCAGAAACTTCCGGCGTAGGTGCATGATAGGATCGCAGCCATCACCAACGACGCGATCAGTGCCTTGCTGTCACCGCTTCGCATCGCCCGCCAAACAGCACTCACCAGGGCCAGGCAGACTACCCAGCTCAGCAGCCAGCCCGCGGTCTTTTCGCTAGGATGCAGCCCGAAGAGCTGGAGAGCGATCGAGAACAGGCATACCGTGGTGACAGCAGCGATGCCCAAAGCGGCCCAAGAGACCGACACACCGGACGATTGACTGGCGCGGCCCGGAAAGACCGCCGGTGGATCCTCAACTCGCATGCCCTGCTGCTGGCGTAAGATGGAACCGCTGCCGAGAAACGCGTACGCTTTGTAGAGCGAGTGGGCGACGATGTGAAGAAAGGCGGCGGAGAACGCACCCAGTCCACATTGAAGCATCATGAATCCCATTTGGGCGACGGTGGAATAGGCCAACGAGCTTTTAATACTGCTTTGGGTGGACATCACAACGGCTCCGATAACCGCCGTCAGCGTCCCGACCAGCGCCAGGCAGAGCAGGGGCTCGGAATGCCCTACCAGAAACGGACTGAGCCGAATCAGGAGATAACCACCCGCGTTGACGATACCTGCATGCATCAACGCCGAGACGGGCGTAGGTGTTTCGATTGTCTGCGGCAGCCAGCTATGGAATGGGAATTGTGCGGACTTCAAGCATGCGGCTAGGACAATGAGCCACGTAAACAGCAGAGACAGACTGGGTCCCAAAGAACCCTGGCCGGCACTCGACTGCAATCCGTTGAGAACAGAGAACTGCGACGTGCCGAGTTCCGAAAATGCGATGCATAGAGCGACGATCAGGCTTAAGTCTCCGGCGCGGCTGAACGCGAATTTGGTCCACGCGGCCGAGACGGCACCGCGTCGATCGTGGTAGTGCAGGAGCAGGTGATGCATACCCAGGCTGGCAAAACACCAACAGATGGCGAACAGCGCCAGAGAACCGGCGACAGACATCAGGCAGACCGCGCCAACCGTGAAGGCAACCCAGCGATAATAGTTTCCTTGATTGGGGTCGCCGGTCAGATATCTCCGGGAATAGCAGGCGACGACCCAGCCGATGAAACTGACGAGCGCCAACATGACCCAGGCGACGGCGTTTAGCTGAAAGGATAACTCGCTGGCCACCCAGCCTGACAGGCTGGCCGGAAGACCCGATGCCAGAGAAGCCGCCTCTGCGGTACCCGGACCGACTCCGAGCAGCGACAATGCCAGGGAAACAACCGCTAGGCTGCTCTGGAGGGCGGTCAGCAGCACCACGCCCCGAATCAAGCTCTTGTGGAGACGATTGACCAGCCTCCGCGGGCCGGCTCCAACGATCAACAGGAGAACACTGGGAATCAGGGCTGCGAGCTGCATAGAAATCATTGCGAAACCTTTTTCAAGAAATGGAACGCACGAATCATAAAGCACGACAAATATGTCGTCAATTGTACTTCGGCATAAATCCGGGAAAAATTTAGGATTTGCCGAGTTTTGCAGTCGCAAATAGTGGTCGCCGCGGATTCTGTTAAGATATGCGGTTTCCGGTTGGCACCCATCTACGCATGGCCCGCTGCAAGCCTGCCGTGGATGTGGGTCCGTCAAAGGAGGTAGGGCGAATTCCAGTGAAAAAAGCTAGAAAGAAGGCGTCGACCAAGCGATCGGCCATGCACCGGCCCAGCACGTCGCTTCGGTCTCAGGGGGCCCCGGCAGCCAGCCCGCAGGGTGTGAGTGAGCCGTCTCTACCGAACCGGTGGACTTTTCTGACCAATCATGCCCACGTGCTCGCGCTGGTCCATGCGGAGCCTGACCTGGTGCTGCGTCAGGTGGCGCTGCGAGTCGGCATCACCGAGCGGGCCGTGCAGCGCATCGTCCAGGACCTCGAGGAGGAGGGCTATCTGGTCCGCGAGAAGATTGGCCGGCGCAATCGATACCAGGTCGTAACGGACCAGCCGCTCAGACACCCGATCGAGGCGCATCGAAACATTGGTGAACTCCTGCGTTTGGTCGCCCGGTAGAGCCGACCGGCTAGTTCGAGCATCCAGGCCACCTATGCGGATTATTTGGGTTCTGGCGGCACCCTCAATCGTCGATGTGTCCCTTGAGTCGTCTGCTTGGGCAGGGTGAACCGGGAACGCACCATCACGCGTTTCCAAGCAGCGGCCTCGCATTTCTACACTGGAGCTTTTCTACACAGCGGCTTTTCTACACTGGGGCCCGGTGTGGCCCTGAGTGGTGACTTGGCGACTTTTTCAGACGAACGCGGCCCTGGAATAGAGCGGCGCGTTGCTTTTTCGCAACACGCAAGATTTCTCAGGCTCCCTTCCACTGCCACTCCGCTGATGCCCCAACGCTTTGACCTGAGGGCACTTAGGGCAAGCGGCTAGCGACTCGGTTGCTTAGACCAGTCGGCCGTGGCGCGGGTTTTGCTTCTTCTGTTGCCATCTCTCGTCTCACGTCAGCTGTCTACAGCTGGTCCTTCGTCTGGCTCAGGTCCTTCACTCATGCATGCTCTCGATTTGACTGATCTAGCGACTACCTACGTCCGTCACTCCGCCGCTCAGGTCGCCCTGCGATGCTCGCCGCATCGGGAAGTCGTGCACTCCTACTGGGTAATCAGCCGGTTTCGTCGCGACTATTGGAGTAGTCGCCTGGCCGCCCATCGACTAGATATTCAGAAGCCTGGAACCAGTTTTCGCAAGCAGAAGTGGTTGGAAATTACTCCGGTGATCCAGGAAGTCCTGTTGTCGGAGCCGCTCGCACGGTGCCTGGCATATCATGCAACTCTCCTGGAAGAACAGGAGATCGATCGTGATTTTGCTCCCTTGGCTCACAGCGTCTTGGGGGCTCATGTCGAAGCCAGAAACCGGTGTTTGCACTTGATTGTGTTCGGGCATGGATTGCCGGTCGAAGACGCGGTCCGACTCAATCGCCTCAGGCGAAACATGGAAATCTATACCGACCAACTGCTCGCGACCATGCACCCGGTCCAGAACTTGGACGCGTTCTGCTTCGACTCTCCTACGGTATTGCATTCGCAACGTGGCGCCGGGAGCGGCCACACGTGTCCTACCCAGTTGCACACCTCCTCTCTTGCGGAAGGATTCAAGAAAACGGTTTTCGGCGACACGGACCACCGGATAGCCAACATGCGTTTGAACCAAAAACTGGCGCATATCGTCTTACGGCTAATGCCGAACACCTTGTTCGACAGTTTTGGCGTTCCCAAATCCAACCACTTCGCCATGTTCGATGGCGAGTCCAGTGAGTCAGACGGTCGTCGCGATGACCTGGCAAGTCCACTTGTCTACCCGCTGAACATCTTGACGGGGGTACCGATGTCGCGTCGCGAGATCGAGCAAACTTCGCAGCGACGCTGGTAGACTGTGCATGGGTAACAGCCGATAAAGTCCGCCTGATTCCAGTTCGGGCAGTAGTCCAGGCTCCAAGACGGGTCGATTTTGCAACGGTTTTTCCGGACATATCGTTACGTTCGCTACCAAAGCGGAAACTCTTCCTGGAACGCTCTCATTAACTAGTCGCTACAGTCTTCCAGCGACCGATGACAGCAGAGTGCTGAAGAATCAGCTCCGTGGTTTTAGCCTCTCCTCACACGTGTTATCGGGATGCCCCGATCGTGGTGCAATAAACCATCGTGATTTCGCACGGATGCGATGAAAGCGGCTTGATTCGTTGGTGATGGAATCTTTTAACGTCGATGGATCAAGAAACTACATTGTCCGGCATCCAGCAAGGAATCACGCGTGGCTAGGAATCTTCCCTCTCATCTAAAGCTCCATGTGGAACCCCCCTCCAGCGAATCGCAATCGCAGCCTCCGAGGCAGCAAACATTTGACCTGAAAAGCATGATGCGCTCCTTTGCCAACGCTACCGGTTGGCTCCCAACACCCTGCGGTGGTACGCCCCACCATCCCGCCTCAGATCACCACGAAGACGAAGAGCCACCGCAAATGCCCTTGCGGCAACGGGTGAAGCTCGTGAGCACGGCTCCGATGGATGGCATGCTCGATGCCTCGGAAAGCACCGCCAACGCCGCCACCAGTGAGGAGGCTGCCTGGGAACTGCTCCAACAAATCGACTCGCTTGTTCAAGGACTGAATCAGGCTGAGAAGACGATCCAGCGGCAAGAGGCTCAGTTGGCCACCGCACTGGGAGTGAGTATCCGCAAAGATGAGTCAGAAGTCCTTGCAGGCCGTCTGCGCGAATCGCTGCACCGCGCGTCGGAGCTGACCGGTAGTGACGCAGCGGCGGTCTACCTGCTCGATGATTCGACCAGCGAATTGAAGATGCGAAGCTGTTGGGGTATGCCCACGACCGCACTGGCCAAGCCGCCCAGACCGCTGCGAGGCTCGCTGGCGGACTTGGAAGCACTGATGGGCAACGCCGTATTGCTCGAGAACACGGAGTTGGCACCGGAATGGGGCTGTCCGGAAGAGTATCCTGCCGCGCTTTGTGTGCCGATCGGCTCTCCAACGATGCCCCATGGTACCCTCTGGTTTTGGAGCGACCAGGTTCGCGACTTTAGCTCCAGTGACATTGATGCTGCCAAGGCGGCGGCCGACAAGATGCTGGTGGATATCGAACGTAGCGTACTTGCCGATGAAGTCCTGCGGACGCGTAGTCTGAATCGGCAAATGGAATCGGCGAGTCTCGTGCAGTCGTCCCGCCTGCCGAACTCGCAGAGATTGCACGAGGACTACGAAATCGGTGGCTGGACGTTCCAAGGGCAGTCACTCGGCGGAAATTTTCATACCTGGACGGTCAACAAACACCGGAAAATCTGCGCGGCACTTGGCGCCGCAGCCACCGCCGGAGCCGCCGGCGCTCTGGTAGCGACCAGCATCCAGACCGTGGTCGAGACCTGCTGGAATTCGAATCACAAACCCAGCCAGATCCTGCGCAAGGCGAACGACATTCTGTGGGACGCCGAAGACGGCGATTGGCGCAGCGCCTTGTGCTATCTACAAGTTCATCCGGAATCCGGCTCGACGCAATTGGCCATAGCCGGCAACCTCCAGGGATTCGTCATTGGACAGCGTGGATTCCGAATGCTCAGCGGTACGCCAAGCATGCTGGCCGCCCAGCCGGACACGTCGTTCGAGAATCAACAATTTGATCTGGAAGTGGGTGAGTTGTTGATGATTGCGTCTGCCGATGTCGTCGGTGGCTTCTTACGCGGAGGATTCTCGCAGGATGCCCTGCTCGATATCGTTCGCAATATGCAAGACGATGCAGTGGAAGACATCGCCGATCATGTGGCTCGCATGTTGCCCATGCTCAACGCCGAAACACAGGCGGAGATTGACCGTAGTCTGATGATTGTCCGTCGCCGGTTCTAAGCCGCTGAAATGTAGTGCTTTGTCAACACTAAAGATTTGGGTAAAGGGGTGAGGAGTCAATTGCCGGAACGGCCCTTCGGGTGCTGTGCACAATTGACTCCTGACCCCTTTACCCGACCCAAAGATTAAGCTTTGACAGACCACTAGAGGATTTCTGATCTGAAGCGCACGGGAGGATTGGCGAAGCGGACGTCACGACGGAGTGAGTCTGCTACGCTAAGCTCATTCGCGGTCCATGGGCGCTGTCCAACTCGCATCATGCGGGAGAATACGATATAGCTGTCGCATCTCCCTAGATGCCATGACGCCCCGCCGTGATGATTCCCGGCAAAATAGGACAGGTATTTCCCCAGCGGTGTTTGATGGACGAAACAACTAGTTTTTTTGCCAAAATGGCTTCCGCCTATTTCATGGTCACCGGGCTGGGACTGCTGCTCTCGACAGGGTTCTACGAGAAGATGGTGCGCGGAAATGCCAGTACGGATTCCGTGACCGTGAATCTATCGGGAGCGGTACATTTTCTCGTAGGCGTGTCTGTATTGATCCAACATTTTCGTTGGGCGAGCCTTCCCGAGGCGGTGGTCACACTCATCGGCCTGGCTGCCATGTTGAAGGGCGCCGCTCTGATCGCCATTCCGGAGTTGACCCTGCGATCCCCCAAGACCGGAAGAGTGGCGCTCCGGTGCTCGGGTGCCGGATTCATCGCTGTTGGCGCGTATCTGGGATATGTAAGCGTTGGGTAGCCCGGCTACCCGGCGAGGCTTGCCCCCTGCCCGCCGCCTGCGTACTCTTGGCGCAGGTCATGTGCTGATCGGAAATTGATACAATGTCAACAGAGCGTCCTCTTGATACGACCGCTCAGGATGAACGCATTTGAAAACGGGAGCACCCATGCTGACACGTTTGGCAACAGTCGTTGCGGTACTGAGTCTTCTCGGTAGCGCCGCTGCTCAAGATCGGCCCGCAACGCCTGGCAATCCACCCCGAATCCTGATCGCCTCCTCGATCGACGCCGATGGCAATTTGGAGCTGGTGTCCTACAGAACGATTTACATCGGATTCGATGGCAGTTCTTACAACAATCGAAGTCTACGCAAGGTGTCGCTGAAGGACGTCAAGATCTCCACGGTCAGCGGAAAAGAGATGTCTGTCGAAGCGGCCCGCGAGTTGTTGGCGGAAACGGAGACGCCCATTTTGGCATCGTCGTGGAAAACGCCCATTCCCAAGTTCTACCGAAGATTGTTTTCCGACGATGCGTTGCTATTCGTCTTCCCTCGCGAGGCGCCTCTTTGGAAAGAGATTCAGGATCCCAGCAGACCCCTTGGTAAGTAATGGTCGATTCCCGTCGCGCGGGGTGAGCGCTGCGCCGCCCGGAGCCAAGGCCTGGAGGCGGCCGCGATCGCAAACGGGCTGAGCAGGCTGAGTTGGTTTTGTCCGCCGGCTACCCCCTCTTGCTTTGGAAGTGGTGTATCATTGCGATGTTGCACGTCGTATCGCGCTGTGCCGTATCTCTCAGCGCTGGTGAGGAATGGTTTTGAGGAAACCCCATGTCAAAGCTATGGCCGATGCTGGCAGGCTGCTTTTGGTTCGTCCTGTACGCCCCTACCAAAATTGCCGATGGGCAAGAGAACGCGCTGACCGCGTTTCCGCAGCTTGACTCCGGTCAGGACTGGCCTTGGTGGCGTGGACCGAGCAGAAACGGTTTCGCTTCCTCGACGGCTCGCCCGCCGACTGAATTTGGTCCTTCAGAGAATGTCAGGTGGAGCAGTCCGGTGCCTGGTCGCGGGCATGGTTCTCCAATCGTTGTCGGTGGCCGAGTGTACCTGGCGACCGCGGACGAAAGCACACAAACTCAATCGGTACTTGCCTACGACCTGGTAGATGGCCAGGGTCTTTGGAGACGCGATATCAGCCGCGGTGGTTTCCCGGCCAACAACCATCCCAAAAATACAGAGGCCAGCACCACCTTGGCCTCCGATGGCCAGCGGCTGTATGTCACCTTCTTTCATCACAAAAGTATTCAACTGACGGCTCTTGATCTGCAGGGCCAGACCGTTTGGCAAAAAATAGTCGGGCCATTCGATCCCCGGCGCTACGAATATGGTTACGCCCCTTCGCCATTGATCTACAAGAACTTGGTCATCGTAGCCGCCGAACACGATGGTGACAGCTCCATTGCCGCTTTCGATCGATTGCGTGGCACTCAGCAGTGGCGGATACCGCGTCCTAGCAATATCACGTTTTCTTCACCGGTTGTTGCTCACGTAGCTGGTAGAGATCAACTGCTGATCAGCGGTTCGGACAAGGTCTGTTCCTACGATCCCGCCGCGGGCCAACCGCTCTGGGAAACGCCGGGAACGACGGCGGCCACGTGCGGTACGATGGTTTGGAGTGGCGATTTGGTTATTGCCAGTGGGGGATATCCCAAGGCGGAAACGCTGGCGGTTAAAGCCGATGGCAGTGGCGAAGTCGTCTGGCGGAATCGGCAGAAATGCTACGAGCAGTCGATGCTGGTGGTCGACGGGTATCTGTATGGCTTGACGGACCGAGGCATCCTGTATTGTTGGCGCGTCAGCGACGGAAGAGAAATGTGGCGGCAGCGGCTGGCCGGCCCGGTCAGTGCATCGCCCGTCTTGGCCGGCGGGCACATTTATTGGGCAAATGAAGCCGGGATCATGTACGTGCTGCGTCCCAATCCCGAGAGATTCGAATTGGTCGCCGAAAACCGGCTGGGCAACGAAGCCTTTGCAAGCCCTGCCATATCGGGCGACCTGATGTTACTGCGCGTTGCTCAGCGCTCGTCCACGGCGCGGCAGGAAAACCTGGTTTGTATTGGTCCGTAGTCGCCGGCCGTGGTCGGTCGCCTCAGCCTCGGGTTGGTAGCTGAACAAACGCATGAGACACAAACGCATGAGACAATAGGAAGGTGGTGCGATGGATGATGACCAGTTGCTACTGGACTACATGCAGGTCGTCTCAACGTCAGGTGTTGGTCCGCAAATTCTTCGTCGCCTCTTGGATCGGTTTGATTCCGCCGCGGGTATTCTGGCCGCCAGCCCACGGGATCTAACGGATGTGGAGGGAGTCGGCGTGGCTCTGGCCCGTCAACTACGTTCTGCTGAAACGCGAGAAACGGCGATGCGGATTATCGAGACCTGCAACACGCAGGGAATTCGAATTCTCCGGCCCTCTCAAGCAGAATTTCCGAGACTGCTGAAGGAGATCCCCGATCCGCCCAACATCCTGTATGTGCGTGGCCAGCTGCGAACGACAGACGCCCTGGCGGTCGCCATCGTCGGTACCCGGAGTGCATCTCAGTACGGTCGCAGCCAATCCGAACGATTTTCACGTTCCTTGGCTCGTGCCGGCTTAACCATTGTCAGCGGTCTAGCGCGCGGTATTGATGCAGCCGCGCATCACGGGGCGCTCGAGGCGTCGGGCCGCACGATTGGAGTGCTCAGCAGCGGAGTTGCGGAAATCTATCCACCCCAACACCAGGAACTCGGCCAGCGGATTATTCGGCAGGGTGCGTTGATCAGTGAGATGCCACCGGGAACCCGTCCACGGAAGGGGATGTTTCCTCAAAGAAACCGGCTGATCAGCGGCTTGACGCTGGGCACGATTGTGATGGAAGCTGCGGAGCGATCCGGAGCTTTGATTACATCCAGGTTGGCTGGTGAGCAAGGACGCGAGGTCTTTGCCCTGCCATCGATGGTCACAGCTCCCAACTCTCGCGGGTGCCATCAGTTGATTCGTGATGGAGCCCATTTGGTCCAGGATCCCGAGGATGTGCTCGATGCGCTTGGGCCCCTGGTCGAAGGCGTCGCCATTTCGCCCGAGCAAACCGTCCGGCATGCGGCAGAGCTCCAACTGAACGATCAAGAGAACGCCGTGCTCCAGGCAATCGATGTCGGACCGACTGACATCAATTCTGTCGTCTTGACAAGCGGACTTCCCGTACCGCGCGTCCTGAGTACGCTTAGTGTTTTAGAGATGCGACGCCTGGTACGTCGCGTCAGTGGCCAGCTAGTGCAGCGCACGTAAGACCTTCCGGCTGCGTTAGCGTCGTTTGTCTGTGGACGACCGGCGCAGGGCCCTCCCAAGTCAGTACTTTCCCCGCGAAGGAATCGCGCTATTGTCTCTTGATGTTCCCGCTATTCTCGGACCCGAAGGGCTGATTGCAAGGCGGCTCAAGCACTACGAACAGCGGACTGAGCAACTGGAAATGGCTGCGGCCGTTGCCGCCGCCCTGCGGTCCCAACGCCACTTGATTGCCGAGGCAGGCACCGGCGTTGGGAAGAGCTTTGCCTACCTGGTTCCGGCCATACTGCACGCGACCGCGGATCAGGCCGGCGATGCCGGCGGTACGGAAGAGGAAGACGCCGAAGCGAGTCGCCGAATCGTGGTCAGCACGCACACGATTAGCCTGCAAGAACAGCTGATCGACAAGGATCTACCGCTGCTGAACAGCGTCATTCCACGCGAGTTCTCGTCGGTCCTGGTCAAGGGACGCAACAATTACTTGAGCCTGCGGCGCTACCAGCTTGCCCGGTCGCGAGCGACGAACATGCTCAACGACGCGGAGTTTCATCAGCTGCAGCAGCTCAAGAACTGGCTCGAAGAGACATCCGATGGTTCCTTGAGCAGCCTACCGTTTCGCCCACTTGGGACACTTTGGGATGAAGTAGCCAGCGATACGGCGAACTGCTTGGGCCGCAAGTGCAAGACGTACGACGAGTGCTACTACTACCGCGCCAGGAGACGCGTCCACGGTGCGCAAATCCTGGTGGTCAACCACGCCCTGTTCTTCACCGACCTGGCCATTCGTCGCGAACTGGGCTTCGGAGTCATTCCGGACTACGATGCCGCCATCCTGGACGAATGCCATACGGTCGAGGCGGTCGCGAGCGCGCATCTTGGCATCAAAGTCACCAACGGACAAGTTCAGTACACGCTCAACAAACTCTATAATCCGAATACCGGCAAGGGGCTCTTCGCTGCTTTGGGACTAGACCGGCTCACGGAGAAAGTGCACAAAGCTCATATGCTGATCGATCAGATGGTCTTCGATCTCGATGAGTGGATGGGCAAGGATGCGGGACAGACGCGCCGCGTACGCCAACGGCACATCGTCCCTAATCTGCTCAGCAGCAGCCTTGAAGAGTTGGCGTCGCGTTTGAACGGTCTGGCAGACGATGCTCAAGATGCCTCGCGGCGTCAAGACTTGACCGCGGCGGGCAAACGTCTGGAGTCTTTAGCGAGCGACACCAAGGCGTGGCTTGATCAAAGTGACGACGAAGCCGTGTACTGGCTGGAACGTGTCCTCACGCGACGCGGCAACGTTCGCATGGAAATGCACGCGGCTCCAATTGACGTTTCTACGCCGATGCGCGAGATGCTCTTTCAGGAGGTGCCCAGTGTCATCATGACCAGCGCCACGGTCTCTACCAGTCGCGAGGGTGGATTCGAGTTCTTCCAATCGAGAATTGGTGCCGCGGGAAGTGCGACTGCTAAACTCGGAAGCCCATTCGACTATCGGCGGCAAGCGGAATTGATCCTGGTCCCGGATATGCCCGACCCGTCATCGAACAAACAGGAGTATGAGGCGGCGTTGCCAGGCATGATCCAGCGTTACCTCAAGCGAACCGGTGGTCACGCGTTTGTGCTGTTCACGAGCTATGGACTGTTGCGTTCCACAGCGAAGAAAATGCAACGTTGGTTCGCAGACCAACAATGGACGCTCTATAGTCAGGCAGACGGTACACCACGAGGTCAGTTGTTGGAAAAATTCAAGCAGAATCCGCGCGGTGCACTTTTTGGAACCGACAGCTTTTGGCAGGGCGTCGACGTACCCGGAGAAGCGCTTGGGAACGTGGTCATTACCAAACTTCCCTTCAGCGTTCCCGATCACCCGTTGCTCGAAGCTCGCCTGGACACCATTCGGCAATCCGGTGGCAATCCGTTTCAAGATTACCAGTTGCCAGAGGCAGTCATCAAACTGCGACAGGGATTCGGGCGACTGATCCGCACAGCTCACGACACGGGCATCGTCGTTATTCTCGACTCAAGAATCAAAACCAAATACTACGGTCGTACTTTCTTAAACTCCCTGCCCGACTGCAGAGTGACTCAGGAATCGGTGCGGTCAGAACACTAAAGCATTCTTAACTTCTGGTGTAGCCAGTCTGCAGCGAGTTCCCATGGGAATGCGTTGATCGCACAGGCTAGTTGGGAGTGCGGGCTTGCACTGACGGGACAGGGCCTACTGCAAGGTGCCAAGCGCGCTATTGTCGCGCCTTCCGCAGTAGCAGGCATCCCAGTCGATCGAAACTGTCAGGTAGTCCCACTGCGGTTTTCCACAAAGACTGCCAGGTGGGACACCGCGGCTCACCCGCAATCTGTGCCGCCCAGAGCGCTTCAAGAGGGGCTTTCTAGAGGAAATGGGGGATTTGCAGCCCCTGTGGTGTCAGTGCTATACTCTGCTGGGTGGCAGAGCCCATGTTGGCCTAAATATCGATTACCGAATATATGTTTTGCTCTAAGGTCACAATTTCGTTATCTTGATGGCTCTAAAGACGTTTCTATCCATATTGCTATACGTTTTACATTAAGGACCACCAAACATGGTAACTTCTGTCGGATCTCGCAATCGCGGATTCACGCTAGTCGAGCTGCTGGTTGTGATTGCGATTATTGGCATTCTCGTTGGGCTGTTGCTGCCAGCAGTGCAAGCGGCACGTGAAGCAGCCAGACGCATGCAATGCTCGAACAACTTGAAGCAGCTCGGTTTGGCCTTGCATAATTATCATACGAATTTTAAGACCTTGCCTCCCAGCCCCGTTGCGGGGACGACCGAGAATGTGGGCGGGCGCTACAACCAGAATTGGCTTGCTTGGAGTGGGCTGGCGATGCTTCTGCCGCAAATGGAGCAGGGAAACGTGTACAACTTAGCTGACTGGGGTTGGCGTTGGGATCAAAATAGGAACGGCAACGTCAACAATACCGAGGTGACGCGTGTACGAATTCCCGGTTACGTCTGCCCAAGTGATCCAGGAGCCAACGCGACGTACACCGCGAACATGTCTCCAACATCCTATTGCTTCTCTACCGGCCCCGCTTCCCATTGGTCTATCGGTGCGCAACAAGTCGGGGTCGTTACCCTCAGGAGAGGTGCGAAGATGCGGGACTTTATCGATGGTACGAGCAACACGATTGTCATGTCTGAGTTGCGCATCGGGCTTAATCGTGGTCGATGGCAAGCCGGAGTCCTGCCACGCGATCCGTCGTATCGGGTCGTTACGGGACAGCGGCTGCAGAGAAGTAATAACGCCGCAGGTCGTCGTTGGACGAACTCGCAGGCGCACATCGATCTGATCAACAATTACTACAACAATTGTTTGTCGATGTACGACGCCGGCAGCGGTTGGAATGGCGCGAGCGATGAACAGGGGCGTTTTTGGGCTGCGGGTCGAGTGTTCTGGGGGCCATGGATGACTACACTGATCGGGCCTAATGCAGGGCCGGCCTGTGACAATGACAACTCGGTCACGGACATGAGCGTCAAGGAAGCAAGCAGTTACCACACCGGTGGAGTCAATTTGCTTCTGGGAGATGGCTCCGTCAAATTTACTACCGAGAATGTGGATCAGGCGATTTGGATTGCGGCTGGGTCCACCAATGGTGGTGAGTCGATAAGCGGAGATTGGTAGAAACCCTCCCGAGGTTCAACAACTAAGCCCAAACAGCCTCTGCTGGAATCGCAGCAGGGGCTTTTTTTCTAGACCGGCTTATTGTCCAACGTGGGGCAGCACCGTCCCTGGGCTCCGAGCAAGACCGCCGACGATGCTACCCTGGAGTTGTTAGACCCACTTGGGTAAACTGAAAAGATCTAAGCCGAGATGGAATTGGTTTGCACAGTTCGGTAACTCGCCGAGCCAAGTTTTGGGCGGGCAGACCGTGCATTATTTTCCAATGCCCTGCTTAGCCTGGAGTGCTCGTGCCACGCGGTGGCAGGGCCATTGATTCGACCCGTAAAGTACACTTTGGAGAAAAAAATGACGTTCAGACTGCTACAACTTTTCTTGCTTGTCACATCGCTTCTCGTCGCCGGTTGCGCTCAGCAAGGTGGTACTGCCGGCGATCAGAACGATCCGGAGGCCAGCGGCACCGATGCGGAGCAGATGGATGATGAGTCCGGTGACGTTTGATGGAGCGCCCAATCTGAGCCGGCCTTAGTTGTCTGTGTATTGACCCTTGCAGTTCGTCTGCAAGGGGTTTTTTGTTGGCTCACCATCGTATCCGTTTCTTAGGGCCACCTGAGCATTGTGAGTTCCTCCGCGCATCATTATCGAAGCTGGCTGGGCCTTCTTTTACTTGTTCTTTCGGTAGCCGCCGTTTATGCAGCGACCAGTCAGCCGCCGCTTGCTCTTCCAACCGATGCCGTAGCGACTCTCGAGGGGTGGGCCGATGAAAGTTCTTGTATCGATTGCCACGATGAAGCGGCGTCGTTCTGGCAAACAGGACACGCGCGAACGCTTAGCCCGGTAGCAACCAAGCAGTCGCTCGCGTTGTTGAGGAGGCTGAGCGCTGACGAGTTGCCGCGCCGCGAGAACACGTCGGTCCGGATTTCGCCCTCAGGTGTGTTTGCAATCACCGGTGACGAACCGAATACGAAGCAGATTGAATTGGACTGGTGTTTTGGTTCCGGACACCACGCCTGCACCTGGACGAGCACGATGCAGGATAGCTCCGGAGCGACCGATCAACTTGAGTTTCGCTGGACTTGGTATCACGGCGATGTGATTGACGTCACACCGGGGCAACCTGCGGAACCCTCTGAAGGTCATTTTGGAAAGCTGGGGGTGCTGTTTGATGGTCCGAAGACCCTGCGATGTTTTTCGTGCCATTCGAGTTACCTACCGTCGAGTGACAATGCGATTGACGAGCTTCACATCAAACCTGGGGTGACTTGCCAACGCTGTCATGGCCCCAAGGCGAACCACGTTGCCTCGGACGGAGAGATTCGCAATTTGAGTTGGAAGCCCAAGGACCGGTTGGAGGCCGTCAATCGATGCGCCCAATGCCATCGGCGCGCCGATGAGCTGACGCCCGAAGAGGTGCAGCCGGAAAACAAGGCGATCGTCCGGTTTCAGCCAGTCGGACTGGTGCAATCCAAGTGCTTCACCCATTCCGAAATGACCTGTTCTACATGTCATGATCCGCACTTGCCCTTCGAACAGCAGGATACCAGGGGAATCTGGCAATGCGTGCAGTGTCATAGTCCGCAGCACGAAGACCACGTACTTTGTGCGGCGCAGCAGGCCGACGATTGTCTGGAGTGCCACATGCCCGCAATCAAGATGGACGCTCCGGTTTTCTTCACGGACCACTGGATCCGGATACGAGAAGCGGATGACTTGCCATGAAACCCAAGCGTCGCCGGCCTGGAGCGAATGCAAAATCTGCCCGTCCCGAACGGACGTCTATGCGGCTCCCGGTTTTCGCGCGTTGGTGGTTC
>JANQJJ010000111.1 GCA_028281725.1 Pirellulaceae bacterium
AGGAGTCAATTGCCGCCAGCGGCCCTTCGGGTGCTGTGCACAATTGACTCCTGACCCCTTTACCCGACCCAAAGATTAAGCTTTGACAGACCACTAGGAAGTTTCCTAGATCAGGCGAGTCGACGAATAACCCTATGACGGTTCCACCCGAAAACTACATCAATCGTGAGATGAGCTGGCTTGAGTTCAACCAGCGTGTTCTCGATCAAGCAATCAGCCCCGACGTACCGCTACTGGAACGTCTCAAGTTCCTGGCAATCACCAGCAGCAACCTGGACGAGTTTTTTATGGTTCGCGTTGGTGGATTGCAGCTTCAAAGGCAGGCGTCGGTGGCTTCGACGGACCCGTCGGGCATGACGGTCTCCGAACAGCTCGATGCCATTCATTATCGCACGAGCCGGATGATTGAGAGTCAGTACGACTGCTTCCTCAATGAGCTCGAACCCGAGTTGGCCCAGCAGGGCATTGAACGCATTCGACTGGCCGAAGCAGCCGCTGGGCACCTGGAAGCCGCTGGACGTATCGCGGAAGAAGAAATTGTCCCCGTCCTATCGCCGATGGCAATCGACTCGCCCGACAGCTTTCCGCTACTGGTCAATCATGCCCTGTACATGTGCGTGCAAATAGCCGGCCGGCCAGACAAAACGATTAACGGACAGGAAGCGACAGAACGTTTCGCGGTCATCCCCCTCGGTAGAGCCCTGCCCCGCATCCTGACCCTACCCGCCGAGCACGGATTCTGCTTTGCGCTGCTCGAGGATGTTGTCTGCCATTTTGCGAACCGATTCTTCCCCGAAGAGGAAATCATCTCTTCGGCTCCGTTTCGCATCACCCGCAACGCGGACGTCAGCCTGCAAGAGGATTCGGCTGCCGACTTGCTACACGGCATGAAGGAGTTGCTGCAGCAGCGAAAAACGGCGGACTGCGTTCGCTTGGAAGTCGATGCTCGGGCCAACGACGCCATGATCGAGTTTCTGCAAAAGTGTCTTGACGTCGGTGAACACGAGACGATTCGCTCGCCAGATCCTCTCGACCTGTCGACGTTTATGCAGCTCAGTAGTCTTGAGGGTTTCGAACATCTGCGGGATACGCCGTGGGTCCCACAGCACAGTCCCCAAATTGACCCGGCGCAAAGTATGTTTTCGACGATCGCGGAAAACGACGTCCTGCTGTGCCATCCGTACGAAAGCTTCAAACCCGTCGTCCGCTTGCTAGAGGAGGCTGCTGACGACCCGGACGTATTGGCCATCAAGCAAACACTCTATCGAACCAGTCGTAACAGTCGAATCGTATCGGCACTCCGCAAAGCGGCCGAACGGGGTAAATATGTGACGGCGATCGTTGAGCTGAAGGCTCGATTCGACGAAGCTCGCAACATCGAATGGGCGCAGGAACTCGAAGAGGCGCAGGTTCAAGTGATTTATGGTGTGAAGAACCTGAAGACCCACGCCAAGCTCTGTATTGTGGTCCGCCGAGAGCCGCGGGGCATTGTCCGCTACCTGCATTTTGGAACGGGCAACTACAATGAATCGACCGCGCGGCTGTACAGCGACGTGAGTTACTTCACCTGCAATGATGAACTCGGCGCGGATGCCAGCGCCTTCTTCAATGCCGTAACCGGTTACAGTCAACCTCAGCAATACCGGTTGATCGAAGCGGCCCCAATTGGCTTGCGCAAGAAACTGCTCAACCTGATCGATGCGGAAACCGAGCGTAAGAAGCACGGGCAGCGAGCTCTGATCGTGGCCAAGCTCAACGCGCTGGTCGACCCGACGATCATCGAAGCCCTCTATCGAGCCTCGCAAGCGGGGGTGACTGTCAGACTGAATATTCGCGGCATCTGTTGCCTGCGTCCCGGTGTTCCAGGCCTGAGCGAAAACATCACGGTGGTCAGCATCGTCGATCGCGTCCTGGAACATGCCAGAATGGTCTACTTTCACCACGGAGGAGACGAACTGGTATTCATCAGCAGCGCCGACTGGATGCCGCGCAATTTGGATCGGCGGGTTGAGCTGCTGGTACCCATCATCGACCTCACCAGCAAAAAGCGGGCAATTTCCATCTTGGAAAGCTATTTTCGAGACTCGCACCATTCATGGCAGCTCCAACAAGATGGACGCTATATCCGGCGAAGGACCGAAGCCGGCCAAGCGGGGCTAAGGGTCCAGGAAGCCCTTTTTCAGGCCTCCGTCAGCGCCATCAAGCAGGCCGAGCAAAAGCGGCGAACCATCTTTGAACCCCACCAGCCGGCTGCCTCGACCGGCTCCGCTTCAGCCAACAAAACCGACTAGTGGCCTGTCAAAGCTTAATCTTTGGGTCGGGTAAAGGGGTCAGGAGTCAATTGTGCACAACACCCGAAGGGCCGCTGGCGGCAATTGACCCCTGACCCCTTTACCCAAATCTTTAGTGTTGACAAAGCACTAGCCTCCGCAACCTGTGCAAGTCCAAGCATCAACGACGCTCCTCCGCCTGCCGAGAGCGAAAGGAAAAAAATGTTCCAACAAACAACCCAAGCAATTGGCATCCTGTGCTGTTTGTATGCCTTGCTGCACCCCTCGGTTGCAAGCGGTCAAACGACGTCGCCGCGGCGTGCCGCACTCGCTCCCAAAGAATCACTCGATCAAATCGAGCTCGCGCCCGGATATCAAGCCCGCTTGCTGGCAAGTGAACCGCAGACGCTGGATCCCGTCGAGGTGGCATTCGACGACGCGGGGCGCCTGTGGGTCGTCGAAATGCGCGACTATCCATTCCCGATCGCTGGTTCGACCGGTGGCCGGATACGAATCTTGTCGGACCGAGACGGAGATGCGGTATATGAGTCTTCGCAGGTCTTTGCTGATCAACTAGATATGCCGACAGGATTGGCGTTGTGGAAAGACGGAGCCCTAGTCACCGTCGCCGGTCAGTTGCTCTTTCTACGCGACCTCGACGGCGATCAGATCGCCGACACGCGGCAGGTCTGGCTCGAAGGCTTTTCACAAGACAATGAGCAGTTGCGGGCCAATCATCCGCGGCTGGGCAGCGACGGCAAGTGGTATATTGCCAGTGGTCTACGGGGCGGCAATGTACGGCTAGGCA
>JANQJJ010000112.1 GCA_028281725.1 Pirellulaceae bacterium
AGGAGTCAATTGCCGCCAGCGGCCCTTCGGGTGCTGTGCACAATTGACTCCTGACCCCTTTACCCGACCCAAAGATTAAGCTTTGACAGACCACTAGCCTTCCCCTATTTGCATCGCCACCAGTCATCCGCTGAGAGCCCCAGTCCGCTGGCTACGGACGCCATCTCGGCTCGGAAGCGTTTGGCGTCGACCGGATAGCCGGCCGTGGGCTTGATATCCGGAATATGCTCTTTCCAGTAGCGGTTGAACGCTTCCATCAAACGTTCGCGTAAGTACTTCGCCAGCATGGATGCGAGAGCCGTTGGCGGAAAACGATCTCCCCCAACCGAAAAGTGGATTTCGCGAGTAGGCGAAGCATGGTTTCGATAGCTGCAACGTTCCTTGCTACGGGCCGTCTCGACAAACCATTGGTCTGGCATCGCTTCGAGCAGAATGGGCATGTAATTCTTGCGGCCTCCCTGCCGGTCACAGAAGACCGTCGCCGGCAACTCGTACTTGCTCAACACAGCCGCCACCAGGCCAAGTGTTGCTTCCGAGAGCAACTGTCCCTTGGAACCCAGTCTGGCTACGGAGGAATTGAACTGAGTTTCGGTGACAACAATCGCTTGCATTTCGATCAGCTCGAGTCCGGCGTCCTCCAGGGAGTCAGTCGCCAATCTCGACAGACGTTCTATCTCGCTGGCGTCTACCCGCGCAGTGGGAATCACCAGATTTTCGAGCGTGGAGTACCACGGTAATTTTTGAATCTCTTCGGCCGTTGGTAGACAAGCAACTTGGCTCATCAAACTTGCCACACAATTCGTCGGGCCGTATGGTGATGCCAACATTGCAAGCAATCCGGCCTCCAAACTAGCTAGGCCTTGGGAGGGGCTATAGAGCAACTTGGAATCCCCTAGCGGTACGTGGCCACACCCCTCTGCCCACGCCTCCGCGGAGAAACTGGCCTCCAGCGCTCTGCAAAACCCTGGTTCTGTTAAGGAATCGGGAGCGCTCCAGATGGAGGCAGCAATCACTAGTGGTCCGAGGTTCGGGCCATAGCCGGCCTCGTCTACCCCGACGAATATCCTTTTTTTGTGCACTGAATTCCGCCTTTCCCGTCCAGTTTGGTTGGCTTCAGGAGCCTAATCAGCCAATAATGGAGTCCGTGCCGGCAGACAAGCTGGCCGCGTGCCCCGTCCTACCCAATCACCAATCGCATTTGAGCCCTTTTGATGAGACATGCAAGCCCATCAGTTCTCTGCCATTCCATCTGTTGGTTCGTTCTTGCGATCAGCTCGGTTCCACTGAGCAGCTTAGCCGCGCAGGAAGTCATCACGACCCCGCAGGGCCAGCGCATCGTCGTTGATGGCTCTGTCCGGCCGATGGACGCGGCAGCAATGAAGGCGCTGCAACAGAAAGCTGCCGCAGCCAAACAAGCCGGCCCGCCCGGTGGCAAGCCTCCCGGTGGAGACAAGAAAGCCCCTCCGAACGGCAAGGGCGAGGGAGAGAAAGGGGAAGGGAAAGAAAAAAAAGAACTCGAAAATGTAAAACGCACCGCGAAACCACCGCAGGCCCCCGATCCGAGTGAACTCAAGGTGCAGCCTGACGCGGCTGGACTGCTGAAGTTCCAGTTTCGCAACCAACCTTGGCCGGATGTCCTTCGCTGGCTGGCAGCCGTTTCCAACCGATCGCTGGACTGGCAAGAGTTGCCTGGAGATTACATCAATCTGGCAACGCAGCGACCTCATACGCTCGAAGAGGCCAGCGACATGATCAACCGCGCTCTGCTGACCCGCGGCTTTACGATGCTCGAAGATGATGACGTCTTGATGGTAGTGAAAGTCGACTCACTCAACCCGGCGATGGTACCGCGCGTCCGTCCGTCGGAGCTCGCCAACCTGCCGCCTCACAAATTCGTTCGCACCTCCTTTGCACTGACTTGGTTGCTGGCCGAAGAGATCCACGAAGAGTTCGGTTCGATGCTGAGCAAAAACGGCAAATTGACTCCCTTGCTCTCCACAAATCGGCTCGAAGCGATCGATGCGGCGGCCAACCTGCGAGATATCCACGAGATTTTGGAGCAGGAGCAGTCCGTTGTCGCGCTGGAGAACTTAGCGCGTGAATTTCCGCTGACCTACGCCAAAGCTTCTTCGGTCAAACAACAGTTGGAGACTTTTCTCGGCACCGGTAACTCCTCCAGTGGAGGCGGACCGAGTTCCTCCAATGCCATGCGGATGATGCAGCAGCAGATGCAACAACAAATGCAACAGATGCAACAGCAAATGCAACAGGCGGCGCGCAACAAGGGCGGCGCGGGAGGAGCTTCGTCCAAAAAACGACCGGACGACGTCTACTTGGTCGCTAACGAGCGTAGCAATAGCATCATTGTTCACGCCCCTCCCAACAAGATGGCGATTATTGCCTCGTTTATTGCGCGGGTCGATGTGCGAAACGAAAATGCTGCCGATTTCCAGCGCATGAAAACTCGCATGAGAGTCTTCCGTCTCGCCTCGTTGGGGCCGTCAGAGCTGGTGAATTCGCTTACAGCCATGGATGTATTGGAGCCATCGACACGGCTGCAGGTCGACGATGAAAACAATGCGATTATCGTTTACGCATCCATCGCGGACCAGTACTTGATTCAATCGGTAATCGAACGACTCGATGGCTCGGAGCGTTCCTTCCATGTCATCCAATTGCGGAGGCTGGATGCGGAATCCGTGGCAGGCAGCATACGATTCCTGATGGGTGCCGAGGAGGAAGAGGAATCCAGCAGTAGCAGTCGCTATCGATCTTACTGGGACTACGGTTACGGTTCGCGCAACACCAAAAAGAAAGAGGACAAAATGCGGGTGGGGGCGAACGTTCGGGACAACCAGATCTTGCTCCGGGCAAACACCATCGAAATGCAGGAAGTGCAGAATCTGCTGGTCAAACTTGGCGAAATCCCACCCGACGGTGGGCGGAGAAGTACCACACGACTCATCGACGCTTCGCGTCAGCCCGAGACCTACGAGTACTTGCAGCGTCTCAAGGAGCAGTGGGATCGCATTTCTCCTAACCCGCTGGTGATCCCCGACGCGTCCGAGTTTGAGTCGCCTGAACTGGAAGACGATGCCAGCGAAGCCGACGAGGCTGAAGGGGATGATGCTGAAGGTGACGCGGAAAAGGGCGAAGGGGATGATAAGGCCCAAGAGGAAAAGGGAGATTCGCCCAAAGTGGATGGAACGAATTCGGAGCAAATCACAGCCGCGGGATCTGGCGGTGACGTCGTGGCGAACCGCCTGGTCAGCATGCTCAGAACCGGGATGGTGGAATCGGACCAACGAGATTCTTCGGAACCGGCCAGTGCAGTCAACTCGACCGAACCGGCCGGTCCGGCTGTGGCGGCGGCCAACGTGCCCCAGCAGCCGGTCCATGTCGCACCGGCGGGCGCCGAGGCGGACAGCAGACCGCCGGCCGAACCGGTGGCGATCGCCGTGGATCAGTCGGGCAATCTGGTGATTCAGTCCAACGATACCGCAGCGCTCGACAGGCTCGAAGAGATGATGCAGATCAACCGGCCACCCCGGCGCCCGTACGATCTGTTTAAAGTCAAGTACGCGCGTGCCAGTTGGGTAGCGCTCAATCTGGAGGACTACTTCGACCAAGAGGAAGAGGACGGCAACTCATCACGTTTCTTTCCATACTTCTTCGGTGGATTTGGCGATGACAAGAAAAAGGATAAGACTCGGCAGCTGGGCGATCGTCCTCCGCTGCGTTTCATCTACGACAACGACACCAATTCCATTGTGGTTCAGGGCGCGGATGACGTGGATCGCCAGACCATCAAAGAGTTGATCAAGCTCTGGGACGTGCCCGAACCGGTCGACGAAGATGAAATTCGGTTTACGAAGCTAATGCAGATCAAGCACTCAAACGCCGAGTCGATCGTAACAACGCTCAAGGACGCTTATCGCGATCTGCTCAGTGCCAATGACAAGGCGTTCCAGCAGAAGCAAGGTAACGGTGATGACAATGGCGAAAGCAAACGTGGTGGGCAAAGCCAAGGCGTCCAAGGAGGCGGATTGAACTTCACGTTTCGTGGAAAACTGTCGCTGGGAGTGGACCAAGTCACCAACTCGATCCTCGTATCTGCCGAAGGCCAACCGCTATTGGATCTGGTATGCGACATGATTGAGCAGCTGGATGTCGCCGCGCAGCCTCAGGGCGACGTCCAAGTCTATCAGCTCTCGCCAGGTGTCAACGGCTCGTCCCTGGAGAAGGCTCTGCGGGCCATGCTTCAATCCCCGAGCTCGCGAAGGCAATCCGGTAAGAACGGGGGCAATCAGCAGCAACAACAACAGCAGGCTCAGCAGGCGATGCAGGCACAGCTCGGTCAATAGGCTGGGCCCGCTGACCTCCCCTGCAGCCGGCGGATGATCCTCCGCTGGCAACAGATGGCCGTAAGTTACCTTTCGATGCCCCCCTCCACGGACTAGAATCATAGCCTCCGGAGTCGACTCGCTATTGAGGCGACCTGAGAATGTACACCGGTCCGAAGGATGGACGAACGCGGCATGACGAACCGTCCCGCTGTTCTCAAGGTAAAACGCGATAGCCCACGCACCCAACTCACGCTAGCCAATGCCATTGGTCAGGTGATGGATTCGGCTGCGCTGCGCGAAGCGGTTCGTTCACTGGCAGCCGATGGCCACGTGTCGCTTGAGGGCGTGTGGCTCGGTGGGCTATCTCCCATCGCCACCGCGTGGCTCAGGCAGGACGCCAGCCCGATGCTGATCGTGGTTCCCCACGTTGCCGATGCCGAATCCGTTGCTGCCGAAATGACGGAATTGGCTGGCGAGGGGATCGACGTTTTTCCTCCAGGCAGCGAAGAAACGCAGCTCGAGTCTCTCGCCCATCAGGAAACGGCGCAGCGTCTCCACGTACTCAGCCGACTCTACAAGTACACCAGCGAAACCGGGCGCGCTGGGCCGGCGCCCGTGGTAGTCACCTCTTTGCCCGCTCTGCTGCAAAGTGTGCCTTGTCCTGATTCCCTTGAAGGCGACAAACAAGTCTTGGAATCCGGCCGGCAAATTGACCTGGATGCTCTCCGCCAGTGGCTGGTCCAGGCGGGATACCACGCGACGAGCGCCGTCCAACTTCCGGGCGAGTTTGCGCTGCGAGGTGGAATTCTCGATATCTTTCCGCCGGACGAGGCTCTGCCCACGCGTGTTGAGTTGTTTGATGACGAAATTGAGTCTCTGCGATCGTTTGATGTTGTTTCGCAAAGAAGTATCCAGCAGCAAAGCTCTTTGCAGCTACTGGCCGTACAGGGATCGGTGGCCCAGGACGGATCTTTGCTTGACTACTTGCCCTCCGACGCTCTGGTTCTCGTGCACGAAGGGCGCTCTGTCACAGCTGTCGGGGAAGCATTTTTGAAACGCGTGCCTTTTCCGGAGAGGTTTTCTTCCCCGCAATCTATTTGGAAACGGCTGGCCGAACACCGCGTCGTTTACACTTCGCAACTGGCAGAAGACGGTTATCTGGGAGCACTGGTCAGGATTCCGCTTGGTAATGTGGAGCGCGTGGGAGGCGATCTGGAAAAGCTCGCGCAAGACATTGACACGCACGTCGGCCGGCGATCCGTTGTCGTGGTCGCCATGAACGAGGGCGAAAAAGAGCGGCTTGGAGAGCTGCTCGCTGGTGCAGAGGCCACCAGGCAAGATCGCCTCAGCATCGTCGTGAGCCAGTTCCAAAACGGATTCGAAATTCTTCCCGACGGGATGCTGGTACTGACGGCCGGTCAGCTACTGCGCCGCTCGCACGTTCGCCGTGTCACCAAGCGCACCAAAAGTAAGCCGATCGACAGTTTCCTTGATTTGCGCCAAGGCGATTTGGTGGTACACCTGTCGCATGGAATCGGTGTCTACCGCGGCACGGAACTGCTGGACAAATACGGTCAGAAGTTTGAGCATCTGGTCCTCGAGTTCGACGGCGGTACGAAGGTTTTTGTACCCAGTTCCAAAATCGAACTCGTGCAACGTTACGTCGGTGGCACCAAAAGCAAACCCAAGCTAGCCAAGATCGGCGGACAGGCTTGGGCGCGGCAGAAGAAGGCCGCCGAACGTGCCGTTCAGGACATGGCCGTTGAATTGTTAGAGCTGCAAGCTCGACGTAGAAGCCAGCCCGGTGTGGCCTTCGCCGGTGACAGCATCTGGCAAAATCAGTTCGATGCTTCGTTTTCGTATGTCGAAACACCCGATCAACTCGCCGCCATCGCAACCGTCAAAAGCGACATGACCACGGCGCGTCCGATGGATCGACTGATCTGCGGCGATGTCGGTTTTGGTAAAACGGAAGTCGCCATGAGAGCGGCTTTTAAGGCCATCGACAGTGGCTATCAGGTTGCCGTGCTCGTCCCCACAACGGTACTGGCGGAACAGCATCACAAGACGTTTCGAGAGCGGATGGTCGAATTTCCGTTCGACATTGAAAAACTCAGCCGTTTTGCGACACCACGACAGCAACGCGAAACGGTTCAAGGCATTCGTAGCGGACGCGTGGATATCGTGATAGGCACGCATCGACTCGCTTCCAAGGATATCCAGTTTTACAACTTGGGGCTGCTGATTATCGATGAAGAGCAACGGTTCGGTGTCGAGATCAAAGAACGCCTCAAACACCTGAAGACCAATGTCGACGTGCTGACGTTGTCCGCGACACCTATTCCTAGAACGCTGCATATGTCGCTGGTAGGCGTGCGTGATATCTCGAACCTGGAGACCGCTCCCGAAGATCGCTTGAGCGTGGAGACACGTACGGTCCGCTTTGACGAAAACATCATTCGCAACGCCGTGCTCCGCGAACTGAACCGTGACGGACAGATTTACTTTGTGCACAACCGAGTTCACGATATCGATGAGGTCGCTGCCCGCCTGAAACGGATTGTTCCCGAAGCGAGTTTGGTGATTGGGCACGGACAGATGGGCGAAGGCCAGCTCGAGCAGGTGATGATCGACTTCATTGACCACAAATACGATATTCTGCTCGCGACCACCATTATCGAGAGCGGGCTGGATATCCCGAACGCGAATACGATCTTCATTGACGACGCCAACCGCTATGGTTTGGCGGAATTGCATCAGTTGCGTGGTCGGGTGGGTCGCTACAAACATCAGGCCTATTGCTATCTGCTGGTCGATCGCCACAAACATTTATCCCCCGATGCTTCGCGACGCCTACATGCCATCGAGGAGTACAGCCAGATTGGCGCCGGTTTCGGTATCGCGATGCGCGACCTAGAAATTCGTGGCGCCGGCAACCTTTTGGGTACTCAACAAAGCGGACACATTGCCGCCGTTGGATATGAACTCTATTGTCAGCTGCTCGGTAGCGCCGTACGTGAACTAACCCATCAACCACCGACTCTGAGCGTCGACGTCGATGTCGATCTGCCCATCCAAGCGTTCTTGCCTGTCGAATACGTGCCGGAGTTGCGCCACCGGATTGACATCTACCGTCGTCTCAGCCGCATTGCCGATGTGGGCGAGCTAGATGACATGCGCGACGAGTTGGCAGATCGCTTCGGCCGACTGCCGAGGCCAGTGAAGACCTTGCTGCAAGTTGCCGAACTGAAAATCGATGCTTCCATCTGGTTTGTGAAAG
>JANQJJ010000115.1 GCA_028281725.1 Pirellulaceae bacterium
AGGAGTCAATTGCCGCCAGCGGCCCTTCGGGTGCTGTGCACAATTGACTCCTGACCCCTTTACCCGACCCAAAGATTAAGCTTTGACAGACCACTAGCCGCTCTAATAAGCAACCGATAGGATGCCCGGTAGATTATCAGTCGCCCGGCGGATACCGGCGAACCAGCGACGCCACCAGGGTGTCCTCAAGGCGGCATTTCGATTGGGCTTTGGCTAGAGTTTTTACGGTGGTCTGTTTTGATTAGTATGCTCCTGCGACGAGCACTTGTCTGAACACTTGATAGGGGATCAGAAGGAAGATGGAGCAACCGCAACAGCCAGGTTCTTCGGAAGGTTCCCTCGCGCTGAGTCGGCGTGCCCAACTGGCGGCCGGCCAGCCGATTGGCCGACTCATGGCCGAAGCGCTCAAGTATCCGGACCTGGTATCTCTGGCCGCAGGGTTCGTTGACAATGCAACGCTACCGTGCGACGCCACGGTGCGGTGTTTGAGACAACTTAGTTCGGATTCGTCTTTGCTGCGCAAGGCGCTGCAGTACGATACTTCGGCTGGCAGCGAAGCGTTCCGCTCTACCCTAATGGATTGGAGTTACGCGGATTGGCCCGATGCCCGGCCGGATCCCCAAGACGTCATCTTAACGGCCGGCAGCAATCAGTTTCTGCACTTGCTTGCTGAAGCGCTGATCGATCCCGGCGACATCGTGATTGCCGCGGCACCAACTTACTTTGTCTTTCTGGGCACGTTGCGCGGAGTCGACGCGCGGATTGTCGGCGTCCATGCGGATGAAGACGGTATGTGCATGGAGGCGCTCGAAGAACAGCTCCAGCGAATCGAGTCCAGTGGTGATGCGGCACGCGTCAAAGCCATCTATACCGTCACGGAGTTCGACAACCCAGCCGGCAGCACCTTATCTCTCCAGCGTCGGCAGCGTCTTCTAGAGATTGTTTCCAGGTGGCGACGAAAACACGGTCCGCTGCTGATCCTGTCGGACAATGCCTACCGGTTGCTAAGGTATCAGGGGGAAAGCCTGCCACCGCTGACGGCTATCGATCCGGCGTCGAGAGACTTTGTCGTTGAGCTGGGGACGTTCTCCAAATCGTTTTCGCCCGGCATCCGCGTCGGCTGGGGCGTGGTGCCTGCGCCGTTGGTCTCCCATCTACTCGAAATGAAATCGAATATGGACTTTGGCTCGCCCCACTTCAGCCAAGTACTTATGAACGAAGTGCTGACGACGGGCGAACTGGACAAGCACCTGCCTGTGATCCAGGCCGGCTATCAAGCGAAACTTGACGCGACACTGGGGGCGCTCGATCGAGAACTGGGCAACGTGGAGGGGGTCAGCTGGCGGACACCCAGCGGAGGTTTATACGTCTGGTTGACGTTACCCTCTCATGTGGACACGTCGGAACAGGGCGCGCTCTGGAAGTGTTCTACGGAGCGCGGCGTGCTCTACGTGCCTGGGCACTACTGCTTTCCGGGCGAGGGGCAACCGGTCGGTCGGAATACCATTCGCCTCAGTTTCGGCGTTCAACCCGCGGCGGGTATCGACGAAGGGATCCAACGTCTCGCCTCCGCGATTGACGAAGTCACCGCAATGCCCATTTGAACGCACGCTCTCAAGTACGGACATCCGCCAAACCACCTTTCTTGAGAGCGCCATGGGATGCGTGGTGCGTCGCCCTCGGTCGATTGAGCAACGATTGCGTTGATGCGCCACGCGCGACAGGCCCGTACGGCTCGCCCTTGCGGAGACGGCTAACGTCGCAGCTTCTGTGCTACGGCGACGGGCTTGGGCAAAACGACTGGCTGCTCTTCTCGCCCGATCACCGGATTGGCCGCAGCCAGAGAATCCTGCCAGACCTGCTCTGGATGCACCAGATCCAGCTCCGGCAGGGCATCGGGCACAGTCAGTTTGGCGACGTCCAAAAAATTCTTCAGAACTTGATAGCCCGCAAACGACAACACCGACTCGGGATGAAACTGAACACCAAAGGTCGCGTGATTTCGATGTTCGATGGCCATGATCTCCCGCTCTCGCGACCAGGCGGTTACCTTCAGGCAATCCGGCAATGATTCACTCGAGGCGATCAGCGAATGGTAGCGCGCAAACGATGTCTGTTCCTCAAGCCCGGCGAACAGCCTACTTTCGAGTAGATGAATGCAGGTACGACGTCCGTGAACGGGCGTCCGAGCCCGCACGATCCGGCCCCCAAAGGCTTCGAAGATCACCTGGTGTCCCAAGCAGACACCTAAGATAGGTAGCCTGCCGGAATACCGACGGACAATCTCCAGGCTGGCACCGGCATCACGCGGAGTTTTTGGTCCTGGAGACAAGACAATCGCTTGGAAACGGTCCACGAGCGACTGCGACAAGTCGATCGCGTCATGGCGGGTGACAACGACTGGCTGCCCAAGGCGTACCAGATACCGCCGAAGGTTGTAGGTAAAGCTGTCGTAGTTGTCGACTAACAGAATCATCCTGGCTAGTGCTCGCTCCGACCGGAGACGCCTGGTAGTGAATCGATCGCTCTGAGTATTCCTTCAGCCTTGTGCCAAGCCTCTTGCTCCTCGAACTTCGGATCGCTATCGACTACGATACCTCCGCCGACGGGAACCTGCCACCAACCATCGCTGGCCGTCACCGTACGGATCAAGATGCTCAGGTCCATGTCACCGGCAAAGCTGATGTATCCCAGGCTGCCGCAGTATGGCCCTCGCGCGGTTGGTTCCAGTTCCGCGATAATCTCCATCGCACGAATCTTGGGCGCGCCGGTAATGGAACCACCGGGGAATGTGGCTGCAATCACATCCATCTCATCGCAGTCTGCGGCAAGTTGTCCGCGAATAACGCTCACCAGATGCCAAACGTAAGCGTATTGCTCCAGTCCGCAAAGAGACGTCACCTGGAGAGAATCGGGAGCCGTAACGCGAGAAAGGTCGTTGCGCAGGAGATCAACGATCATCACGTTCTCACTACGGTCCTTATCGCTACTCTCGAGCAGCTGCCCCATGCCGGCATCCGCCGTGGGATCGCTCAGCCTGGGACGCGTGCCTTTGATCGGCCGCGTCTCCACGCGCCGATCCTCTACTCTCAGGAAACGCTCCGGCGATGAGCTAATGACCTGCACTCTTCCGAAGTCCGCATAACCTGAAAAAGGAGCTGGATTCTGCTGCCGCAGATGAAGATACAGCTGCTCGGAGCTACATACGCTCCGGCGAAGCAGGCGCTGGGCCAAGTTCACCTGGAAAACGTCGCCGGCGCGAATGTACTCGACACAGCGCGCGACAGCTCGGCGGAACGCTTCCGATCCGAAGTTGCTCGTCCACTGCTCGGTCCAACGTGTCCGGCTCTGAGGTGCTAGCAGGTGGGGTGGTAAAGCATATTGGCGGCCCAGCCGCATGCGGCTGGGCAAATCAGCCTGGTTGGATTCGAGAATTCCATAGAAATGTTGTAATCTTCGATACGCATGCCGCTGTCGCTTGACCGGTTCGGTGATCGGCCAGCCCTGCGAAATCAACCACCCGGCACCGCGCACGTGATCCCAGCTGATCACCACGTCATATAGACCAAGAGCCGCCACCGGTAAATGAAATTCGTTGTAGGCAGCCGACGGCAACTGTTCGAAACAACCGCCCATCTCATAGCCGAACCAGCCGAGCCAACCGCCCTGCATCGGAGGCAGATCAGGTAGGCAGGGCTGGTGAAATCGTCGCGATAGCCGTCTCAACGACTCCAGAGGCGCCACACTCGACTTGTCGATTCGTACCGTGCAAAACGGCTCGGCTCCCATATAGCTGTAACGGCCGAGATCGTCCGATTGCATGCTGCTATCAAGCCAAACACATCCCCCGAGCTTTGACAAACGCTCAAAACAGTACTCGGGAGTCCAACCGGCGGGCAAGCGTCTTACCAGGGGTTGGGGCGTCTGGAGTATTGGGTAGTCAGGAGATTCTGGCTGAACGAGGGGAGAAGGCAATGGACTGTTCCGACCGCAGGCGCTAACTCGGATGGTGCTTGGCAAAGTACGCTATTCTATCGACTGACCTGCTTTTCGTTGAGATGCCGTTTTTCTTAGTGAATATGCCTCTGCCGCCGGGGAATTCAAGGGCGGCGGCCCTGGACGATCGTCCACAGCAAGTAGCGCCACGGACAATCCAGCTGTGCGAACCCGGCACGCTGCAGCCAGTCAAGCTGGTCGGTCAAGCTGTCGTGGTGATCGTGTTCGGCTTGATGCTCCATCCACATACTCCACTCAGCCTGAGACGCTCCCGCGGCACGCGATATCTTCTGCCAATTTTCCATGTGCCGCGAGTTATTCTCTTCCGTTGCGGCGGAAAACTGATCGGCGAACGTCAGCATACCACCGGGGCGCAGCCAACGCCGACATCGAGCAAACAGTTCCTGCTTTTCAACGCCGGTCAAATGGTGGATTGCGATCGTCGAAACAATCAGATCGAACGCCTCGTCCGGGTAGGACAGCAGCCGCATGTCGGCCTGTTCCATCGTAAACCGCAGGTCCGCGCCAAGACGACGTTGGCAATTTGCCAGGGAATCCGCCGAAAGGTCAACCAGAGTGATCGCGGAGGCAGGAAACCGCTGGGCCAAAAGAACCGATAGATTGCCCGTCCCGCATCCCAATTCCAGAATCCTGGGATTTTTCAGCGATGTCGGTAGATACTCCAGCAGAGCCCAGAGCATCTCTGGATAACGCGGGAAGCAACGTTCAATGGCGCTTTCATAATCCCCGGCAATCGAGTCAAAGAACTCGCCCACTGCGTCCTTCGTGCCGGCCGGCGGCTGCGCTGACGGCGAGGCTGACGGCCCAGCGACGCCGGCAGGTTGGTGCTCCGCCGCCGGAGGCGCTTTCGTACGGGTGCTGCCGGCAATCATCCAGCATGAATCATGTTGGGTCATGCCGATGTGCGGGTAGTAGCTCTGCGCCGCAGGCGCGGAAAGCAGAATGAGATTCGTAGCCAGTCCGGCCGCTGCGTGGGTTCGACTGACAAGTTCCCTTCCGATGCCCTGGCGTTGATAGTGGGAGTCAACGGCCAGATCGGACAGGTAGGTACAATAGGCGCCGTCAGAGATTGCCCGCGAGACGCCCACCAGCAATCCTGCCTCACGAGCCGTGACGATCAAGCTCGCTCCACGCAACATCTGCTCGATGGTCTCAGGCTGTTTCACCGGTCGCCTCTCGGCCAGCGTCGATCGCTCAAGCAGATCCACAAACTCGGTGGAAGAGAGGTCGGGTTCAATCGCAAATTCAATCGGCATGTTCAATTCTTACCACCGGCCGCCCGAGGCCTCTGAAAACCACCGTCGGCGCGAATCGCTACCAGCAAAGTTGACGACGAAAACGTTTGCCGCTTCGAGGATATGGAATTTGCTCGCCCAGTCGGCAACGCGCCGAGCCAAGCCTTACCAGCTTTTTTTGAGCGACCAAGGCCGCGCTAGTTTCTAAGCCGTGCTCAGTCCGGTTGACCGGCAAAGTTATCGAGGATCTGCCGGACGATCGTCATCAACTTTCGCCCGGCGGAACTCACTGACTGGATGACCTCATCATGCGTGGTCGATTGAGGGATGTCGGTGGAAGCCACGTTCGTAATCACGGAAAATGCGAGTACCCCCATGCCCAGTTGTCGTGCCGCGAGTACCTCTGGCACGGTACTCATGCCCACGGCGTCAGCTCCCAGCTGGCGGAACATGCGATATTCGGCGCGTGTTTCGTAGGTTGGCCCGAGTGTCGCCAGGTAGCAACCCTGGTGAAGAACCAACTGATGCTTGGATGCAATCGCTTTGGCCTGCCGCATCAGATCAAAATCATAGGTTGCCTTCCCGCGTACCGAACCGGCGCCGGATCGCTCCGACCGCTGCCACATTCCCCGCGCCCACAACAGATCGATATGTCCGTCCAGGACCATCAGGTCTCCTTTTTGGAAGCGCGTGTTTAACCCACCGGCTGCGTTGGTGGCGATTAAGGTGCGTGCACCCAAGGCGTGCATACAGTAGACCGGAAAGCGGACGTGAACGTTCGCGCTTCCTTCGTAACGATGGGTACGGCCCTGCATCAGCACCACGGGAATACCCGAGAGATAGCCCAGGACAAGCCGGCCGGCATGCCCTGCGACGTGCGTCCTGCTGAAGTGAGGGATATCCTCGTAAGAGATAGCTGTCGGGTGCTCGACCTGGGCCGCCAAATCCCCCAGGCCACTGCCCAGGATAAGAGCCACTTGGGGCTGGAGCAGTCTGCGAGCAAGAATCGCGTCTCGCGCGTCAGCAACTTTTTGGTCGAACTCGTGCGCTAAGCAGTCGAGCAAGCAGCGATGCGCGTTCACACCGACTCTCCATGTCGCTACGCAGACACGCCGGGGATCATCGACTGCTCATACTTCAGCACGCCCGTTACCAAGGCTCTTAGGCTCGGTTCAGCCGAGTTGGCGGTTGCAATGATCTTTTCAACGTCGGCCGGTTCTAGCGCATCGGGTAGACACATGTCGGTGACTACCGAAAATCCAACCGTTCTCAAGCCACAGTGAACCGCCACGATGACCTCCGGTACCGTCGACATCCCCACCACATCCGAACCAATTGTCCTGAGGAATCGATACTCGGCCCGCGTTTCGAGATTGGGTCCGGCCACCGCTACAAAAACGCCCTTGTGGGCCACAATGTTCTCTCGGCGGGCGATCTCCAGCGATTGCTCAACCAACTTCAAATCGTAGGGCTCGCACATATCCGGAAATCGTGGGCCAAGCCGGTCGTCATTGATACCAATCAGAGGATTGTCTCCCATCAGATTGATGTGATCCTCAATGACGACGATATCGCCGTTTTTGAAGTAGGGATTCATTCCGCCTGCCGCATTGGAGACAATCAACAGCTGGGCGCCGAGTTCCTTGAACACGCGTACCGGCAACGTGATCTGCTTCAGAGGATACCCTTCGTACATATGAAAACGGCCCTCCATGGCCATGACGGGCAATCCGCAAAGATTGCCACACACCAGCCGTCCACGGTGGCTAGTCGCAGTAGATTTCGGAAAATGCGGGATGGACTCATACTCGATCGAAGCTTCCACATCGATCTGCTGAACGAGTGGTCCCAATCCAGTTCCAAGAATGATTCCCGCGTGGGGTTGCTTGTTCCACTGCTGGCGGATGAAAGAGCAAGTCTCTTGAATTTGATCGTGAAGTTCAAGCATGGGAGGTCAGTACGCAATGAACCCGTAACACAATGAAAACGAGTACGACACTAAAAACGAGTGCTACCAACTGAAGTTGAGCGTGCGCGAGAGTTGCTCGACAAGACGCTTCGCATTAAAGCATGGAAAGCGTGGTTGCACAACACGGTGCCAAAGATCATTTTTAGGATCTGAGAATTCCAGATTTCCACCGGAAAAATCACCGTTTAGTGGCACTCAGTCTACTTGACTTTTGAAACAACGACCGGAGCAGAAAGACATGCAGCGCAGATGCCTTGGACAAAGCGGCATATCCGTTACCGATATCTGTATGGGAACCATGACCTTTGGTAGCCAGTGTGATGAATCACTGTCGCATGCGATTATGGATCGTGCCTACGATGCCGGAATCGATTTTCTCGACGCAGCGGAAATGTACCCCGTGCCGCCCACCGCCGAGACGTTCGGACGCACCGAAGAGATTGTGGGACGTTGGTTGCAAACGAAACCGCGCGACCAGATCATTCTGGCGACCAAGATTACCGGTCCCGGACATGGATGGTTTTCGCCTCCCGTGCGCGGTGGACGAACGGCGCTCGACGCCCACCAAATTTTTGCTGCCGTAGAGGACAGCTTGCGACGATTGCAAACGGAATACATCGACCTCTATCAAACGCATTGGCCAGACCACGGCATGCGCTATCAGGACTCACTCGGCGCTCTCGAAAGGTTGCGGGAGCAAGGGAAAGTCCGCGCCGTTGGCTGCAGCAACGAAACTTGCTGGGGACTGATGAAAAACTTGTGGGCGTCAGAAAAATACGGTGTTGCTCGATACGATACCGTCCAAAACAATTTCAGTTTGATCAATCGGCGTTGCGAAAGTGAGTTGGCTCAGGTTTGCCGCCGCGAAAACGTCAGCCTGCTACCCTACTCTCCTCTCGGCGGGGGCGTGCTCACAGGCAAATACAACGAAAGTCTGCCTGACAACGCGCGTTTCACCGACTACATTCAAAACGGTGGACCGAGACAAAAGTCCATGGCGGCTCGATTCGTCAATGATAGAACATTGGAAACGACTCGCCGTCTTTCGCAGATTGCCAGCGACCTGGGCATTTCTCCTGCGGCCATGGCAGTTGCCTGGAGTCGCCAACACGATTTCGTGGCTTCCACCATCGTCGGGGCGACAACGCTCAAACAACTCGATGAATCGTTGCAGGCGGTGGACCTGATCCTGGATCGGGAAACGCTTGACCGGATTGACGAAATCGATGTCGACATTCCATGCCCGTTGCGAGAAGACGGACTACGGCGACTTTGACGGCGCCCCGGACTGATCCGGTCCGGTCAAATCCAGCGGCTGCTCAAGCATCTTCAGCAAGTCGCAGGCCTCTGAGCCGGCCAGCTGCGGTACCCGAGATTCTGACAACCCGTTATCCTCAGGATGGCCTGGGATGAACTGCCGGCATTTTGGGAAGACTGGACAAGAACGCGCACATAGAGGTTATCAGATGGCTGAAATCAACAGAATTCTAGTCACCGGAGGCGCTGGCTTCCTTGGCTCGCACATGTGCGAGCGTTTCGTAAAAGAGGGACATGATGTCATTTGCCTCGATAATTTTTTTACTAGTCAAAAATCGAACGTTGCCCATCTGCTCGACTGCCCCAATTTCGAGTTGATACGGCACGATGTGACTCTGCCAATCTTTCTGGAGGTTGACCAGATCTACCACTTGGCCTGCCCCGCCGCCCCTGGCCACTACCAGTTCAACCCGATTAAGACGATCAAGACTAGCGTCGTGGGGTCCATCAACGCGCTTGGTATCGCCAAACGCTGCGCTGCCAAAATCTTGCTGGCCAGTACGTCGGAAGTGTACGGCGACCCCGAAGTCCACCCGCAACCGGAGAGCTATCGGGGGAATGTCAATCCGATCGGGCCGCGCGCCTGCTACGACGAAGGTAAGCGTGCCGCGGAAACGCTGTTTATGGACTACCACCGCATGAACCAGGTCAACGTAAGAATCGTGCGGATCTTCAATACGTACGGCCCACGGATGCATCCTTATGACGGCCGTGTGGTTTCGAATTTTATTAGGCAGGCCCTGACCGGAAAGGACATCACGATCTTTGGAGATGGCAGCCAGACGCGAGCGTTCTGTTATCGCGACGATCTCGTCGAAGGCATCATTCGCATGATGAACGGCCCGGACGATTTTGTCGGTCCGGTCAACATCGGTAACCCAGGTGAATTTACGATTCGTGAGTTAGCGGAACTGGTAATCGAGTTGACCGGTGCCCAGGTCAAACTGGTCCAACGCCCGCTGCCAGCAGACGACCCGACTCGGCGCCGCCCCGACATCGCACTTGCTAAAAAACACCTGGATTGGCAGCCTACCGTTACGCTACGCGAAGGTTTGGCCAAAACAATTCAGTGGTTCCAAAGTATCGATCTGAGTCACTACAGACCACCGACGCCCAATTTCGTCTAAGTCGGGTCTCTCTTAGAAGCCTGCGCACACCGGACGACGCTGAGGCTTCCAAGAGCTCCGTGGCTTATATTCTGTCACGCAATGGAGTATCCTGAGAGTGGCTTTCGAGCCATGGTGCCGCCGGGCTAGGCGAAGAGTTTGTTGGCTGACAGCAACCGTATTCTTGGAGCGGACGCGATGATCACCAGAAGACAGCTGCTACATCGTGGGGGATGGGGACTGGGCAGCTTGGCTTTGGCGTCGATGCTAGGTCAAGAACAGAGCGGCGCCGCTTCACCTGCGTCAGGCGAGCTTCAGAAGTCGGTCGCCAAGGCCAAGAGTGTCATTTGGCTCTTCATGATCGGCGGCGCAAGCCACCTGGAAACGTTCGACTACAAACCCGCCCTGAACAAGTACGCAGGTAAGACAATCGAGGAAACTCCCTTCTCGGA
>JANQJJ010000116.1 GCA_028281725.1 Pirellulaceae bacterium
GGTAAAGGGGTCAGGAGTCAACTGTGCACAGCACCCGAAGGGCCGCTGGCGGCAATTGACTCCTGACCCCTTTACCCGACCCAAAGATTAAGCTTTGACAGACCACTAGGAGCCTTGGGCGCGTAGAACGATAGAGAAGGCATAGAGGCGAAACGCATGCGATTCATCGCGTTGGTAGGCAAGAACTTGATTCGGAGACCCTTCCGTTCGGCGCTAACTTTGCTTGCTTTGGCGACTGCGATTGCTGCCGTCGTCGCACTTCTAGGCATTTCGCAGGGTTTCACCCGTTCCTTTGCGGATGTCTATGCGGCCCACTCGGTAGATATAGTCGTCTCGCGGCAGGGCTCAGCCGATAGACTCAGTAGCTCCATTGATGAGGAATATGCGGAAAAGATTGCCCAATTGGCCGAAGTGGACCGAGCCGCCGCAGTACTCCTGGAGACGATGTCCTTGGAAGAGGATGGGGTGTACGGTGTTCCCTCCATGGGGATATCCCGTGATTCCTGGTTACTCGACGACTATCAACTGACAGGTCAAATTGACAGCAATTCGAGTCGGATCGATTCCCCGCCCGGCTCCCAAGACGAGGTTTCCCATACAGTCATGCTTGGCGTGCACCTTGCAGATCGAGTGGGAGTTCAGGTAGGCGAATCGATCAGTTTGTTTGAGGAACCCTACACCGTCACTGGAATTTTTGAGAGTCCGAGCACTTGGGAGAACGGCTCGATGATTTTTCCGCTCGAAGATTTGCAAAAGCTGACTGACCGAGCCGGACAGGCGACTTACATCAACGTCGTTCTCGCGGGGGGAGTATCCGGTGAAAAAGCGACCGCGGCAATCCAGAAAATACAGGCAATCGATGCCAAGCTCCTACCGTTGGCCACGGCCGAGTTTGTTGAAACCGATACCAGAATGCAACTGGCCGGCGCGATGGCCTGGATGACCTCCGTGATCGCCCTGGTCATCGGAACGATTGGAACACTGAACACGATGTTGACCAGCGTGATGGAACGAACACGGGAGATAGGAATCCTGCGAGCCATCGGATGGCCCAAACGCAGGGTGGTCAGCATGATTATCCTCGAATCATGTGGCCTGGCCCTGCTTGCCAGTGTCCTGGGTAGTGGACTGGCGATGCTACTGACTTGGGGACTCAGCCACGCTCCTGCAGCCAAAGGGATTTTGAGCCCTTCGATTGACGTTCGCATCATACTTCAGGGCTTTGTGCTGGCGGTGGGAATCGGTCTGTTGGGTGCGATTTTGCCCGCCTGGCGGGCGGCAAGAATGTTGCCTACCGAAGCATTTCGCGAGCACTAAGAAATCGAAGGGCTAGGACGGTCGGAAGCGGCCATCGCGGCTAGGCTAGTTGCATACAAGAGATTTAGTAGAAGGACTTGGAGCGGGTTGCGGTCTCAGCAGACCGCCGCTCTAACTCCGCCAAGAGAGATCAGCCATGATTAACTCCAATTCCAATAATCGCCTCGGCAAGCAGCGGGATGGCAATGGCCGCGATCACGCCGCCAGTCGGTCGGTTGGTCCCAATCGAAACGGAACACCGCATCATCCGCCCGAACCGATCGCGATTATCGGTCTCGGTTGCCGCTTTCCGGGCTCGGCCAACGATTGCGAAAGCTATTGGCGATTGCTCGAATCGGGGACCGACGCGGTTTCGCAGACACCCGAAGATCGCTGGAGTTTGCAAAAATTCTATGCACCCGCAGGGGCTCTGCCCGGTAAGACCCAGAGCAAATGGGGCGGTTATGTCGATCGGATTGACCAGTTTGATCCTCAGCTGTTTGGGATCTCGCCGCGCGAAGCGGCCAGCATGGATCCTCAGCAGCGCATGTTGCTGGAAGTGGCCTTTCGAGCGATAGAGGACGCGGGACAGCCTCTGCACCGCGTGGCCGGCCAACCGGTTTCCGTGTTCGTGGGAATCTCCAGTTTCGATTACGCGGTGGCTGGTTTGAGTTACCAAGATCGCGGGGTGATCGACGCCTACAGCAATACGGGTGGTTCCTCAAGTATCGCTGCCAATCGCATTTCCTACTGCTTTGACCTCCGAGGTCCGAGTGTTGCCGTCGATACGGCCTGTTCTTCTTCGCTGGTCGCTGTGCATATGGCCTGCGAAAGCATTTGGCGTGGCGATGCTGAAATGGCGCTGGCAGGCGGCGTGAATGCTCTGCTCATGCCCGATTTTTATGTCGCTTTCAGTCAGCTGGGAGTGCTTTCGCCCGATGGACGTTGCAAGACATTTGACGAACGCGCCAATGGGTATGTGCGTAGTGAGGGCGCGGGGATGGCCTTGCTCAAGCCGCTCTCCGCGGCACTGCGAGACAAGGATCCGATCTATGCGTTGATTCGTGCTACCGCCTTGAACCAGGACGGCCGAACGCCGGGAATGACCGTCCCCAGCCAGGCTGCCCAGGAAGCCTTGCTGCGCTTGGCGTGCAAGAAGGCTCACATTCAGCCGTCGGATATCCAGTACGTCGAAGCCCATGGTACCGGGACACCTGTTGGTGACCCCATCGAAGCGAGCGCCTTGGGTAGCGTGCTTGGAACAGGGCGAGCGGCCGACGATCGCTGCTGGATCGGCTCGGTCAAAACCAATATCGGTCACTTGGAAGCTGGCGCGGGAATTGCCAGCTTGATCAAGGTGGCGTTGGCACTCCACCATCGACGCATCCCGGCGCACCTGCACTTCCAGCAAGCCAACCCGTCTATAGACATGGATGCTCTTAGTCTGCAGGTTCCCAAGCGTTCGCAAGACTGGGAGAACCGGGGCTCGACACGCCTGGCCGGCATCAACGGCTTCGGCTATGGCGGGGCGAACGCGCACATCATCGTGGAGCAGGCTCCTGAAGGCGTGGCGTCTCACGGAATGCCCGGCAGCGGTCGTGCTGGCAACGGGATTGCCGCCCGCAATGGGGACGATCGCTCCCCCGCGCCGAAGCAAGCCGCCAGCCGGCACCAGAATGGACGACCACGAGTATCGATAGAAAATAATTTTACAGCACCCGTCTTGTTGCCACTTTCGGCGCGAAGCAAATCGGCGTTGACCGAAGTTGCCGGTACGATGGCGGACTGGCTCGAGCAGGCAGGCGATGAGTTTCATTTGGCTGAGATTGCAGGCTACTTGGCACATCGGCGAAGTCATCACGACTACCGCACGGCCGTGTGCGCGGCTTCTCACGCGGATATGGTCACAGAGCTGCGTTCCCTGGTGGCGTCCGGTAGCGAAGAATTTGCCGAGGATCGTAGCGTCGCTCAGTCGGCCCAAAGGCTGGTGTTCGTGTGCTCGGGTCAAGGACCGCAATGGTGGGCCATGGGACGTGGCCTGCTCAAACACTCACCGGCGTTTCGCGCTGTGATCAAGCGTTGCGATAGCGAGCTATCCAAGTACGGCGATTGGTCGCTGATGGAAGAGCTGACGCGCGACGAAGCCGATTCGCGGATGCACAGGACGTGCATCGCCCAGCCCAGCATTTTCGCGATTCAAGTGGCCTTGGCTGCGGTCTGGAAAAGCTGGGGAGTCCGGCCTGCCGCCGTCGTGGGACA
>JANQJJ010000157.1 GCA_028281725.1 Pirellulaceae bacterium
GTTCATCTTCACCACTGGCACCTCCGACCCGCCAGAGGATCGCGCCTTGGGATTCAATGCTCACACCATCCAAATAGTTCGTCCCCGAGCGTTGCAGCGAACCGCCCGCCATTCCAGCACGAATGGGGAACTCATCCTCGTTGCCGACAAAATAGAATCTTTGACTATCGCATCCCAATTGTCCGAATGTGGAACTCCCCCAGACACGCTTCTGCAACTCTTCTGAAGTTGAGGAATTTTCGCCACGGATGCCGGGTGAGAATGAATAACTGTTCAGAGGCACCGGAGCGCTGTGATAATAGAAGACCCAGTCGGTGATACCGGTCTCAAAGTCAATCCCGAGCACTGAGGAGTCGGTCGTCTTGGCTAGCACCAAGTTGTCCACAGCCCGCATTTCGAGTTTTGGCAAAAGAACGTTTCCGCGTTGCCTCTCCGTTTCTGCCAGATCCAGCAATGCCTCCTTCTCAGGTTCACTTCCGTGAGTCTGAGTGACCCATCGAGCGGTCGATAGCGGCATGCCGGCTCTCGCCACCGCGTTGCGTTCGGGCGATCCGCCCGCCGTCAACCAGGAATCGGCCGTTCGGCGGTCCGTTAACGGCAATTGAGATTCGTCTTGATTGTCCAGAATCGCTTTCCAATCGGTCGCTGCGTCGAGTGCTATTTGCTGACCACCTAGGGTCAAACTGCTTCCCGAAAAATCGCGAACCGCTTGCTCCAAGGTGACGACCGCCATGGCCTCATTTCCCGCTTGAACCCAAGCCTGAGCCGACGCGCGAGCCAACTCGACGCCGTAACGCTGCCTGGCCGCTGGAAAGTCCAACAAGTTGTGGAGGATGGCCGCAGCAGCCAAGGGATACCCGCCAGTTAACTTGTGCTGAGCCATTAACACCTGGGCATCATAGCCGGCTTCGGTGTGAATATACTTGCGGGCCACACTCGCGATCTGTTCGAGATCCTGCTGGGCAATCGCCCTATCGAGGGCCTGCCGGGCGGTCACGCCAAACTGGATCTGCAGGATTTTCCGTCCCTGTTCAGGCAGTTCGCCCAGCAGCCTGATCGCTTCTCCTTTGACACTCTTGTTGTAGAAACCGCTGCGCAGCGGCTCTACAAAAAAATCTTGACCCCGAATATCCTCTGGAAGATCATTGTTTTCATCGAGCAACAAACGACTGAGCGCGTTGATCCCGTCGGTGTACCGCCCTTCTTGGATCGCACGCTCGCCCTCGCGTAACAGTCGCGTCAAGGAACGCGGCGCCAGCAAAAAAAGATCCTCCAGCGGATCCTCGTTCTGGAAGAACAGATTCTGCGCGACAGCCGGCGCCGTTGAGAACCCCACGACATGGAAACAACCGAGCGACACGATGGTCAGCAATGCGTGGATTGGAAGACGTATCATAAAAACCTGACCTGTGTACAAGCGATAAGCGGACTCGTCGCGCCCCGCGACTGGGACTATTCGACTTCGATCCGTTCTTCGAGTTCAATGCTAAGCGTTTTTCGTTCACCATCCCTGAAGATCACCAGTTCCAGCGGTTCACCGATGCGCGACTGCTGGACAATCTCAGCAAAATCCGAAGCCGACTCGATACGCTGACCTGCAAATTCAAAAATCACATCGCCGGCCTTCAATCCAGCCTTCTGGCCGGGACGATCAGGCACAACCGAGCCGACCATAGCGCCAGCCGACGACCGCGGCAAGTTGAGCTCCTTGGCTACCGAATAGGGGACGCTTCGGGTGCGAATACCGACATATCCCCGACGCACCTGTCCATGTTCCAACAACTCCTGCTTGATCCAAATCGCACGAGCGATCGGAATGGCAAATCCGATTCCCTGAAATCCCCCCGTACGGGATGAGATCGCCGTATTGATGCCGATCACCTTGCCCTCCAGATCGACCAGGGGGCCACCGGAGTTGCCGGGATTGATCGCCGCATCGGTCTGCAGGAACTGGCCTTCTACGCTAGCGGACAGCCGGCGACGACGCCCAGTTCCGCTGATGATTCCGGCACTGACCGAGGCCTCCAACGTAAACGGACTGCCAATCGCCAATACCCAATCGCCAACATGCAGGTTGTCAGAATCTCCGATCTCGGCCGCCTGCAACTTTTCGGCAACAGAAATCCTGAGGATCGCCACATCGCTGATCGGATTGGACTTCAGTTCGGACGCGGTGTACTGGCGGCCATCGTGCAACCGAACTTCCACGCGAGAGGCATCAGCAATCACATGGTGATTGGTCAATACGAGACCGTCTTCGGTCACGATAACCCCCGATCCTACGCCATCGAAAACTTGAGCATCTTCGCCCCCGATGATATCTAGAATCGGAGTCTCTCGGTTGGGCCTGCGGGACTGCGTCAGAATCTTCACCACCGATGGCAAGGCCCGGTCGGCGGATTGCCGAAATGCCTGCGAGAGCGCCCGCGCGCCGGCAATGGGCTCGGCCTGGGCAGCATCTTGACTGGTTGCCGAAACATCATCGCCACGGATCGCTGTGACGGCGGCCGAGCAGACGAACACCCAAAAAAAGCCCAGTTGGAACAGTTTGGAATTCTGCATGGTTCGTTCCGTTGAATTCTGACTAGGGACGCCTCACGGCCGCAGACGTCGACGATTGGGGAATCAGTTTAAATACGCTGTGACATCTGCACCCAACAGGAACAGGCCGCAGTCGTGCCATCTCAATCATTGTATACCACAACGGCAACTCTCACGACGTGAATTCCCGCAGCGAGGCCTGAGAGTTCGACCGATATTCCACGCTCGGATCTTCTAAAGCCGTGTCGGCGCTTTGCCGTAGGACGCGACCGCCGGTCATGCGCTCTGACCAAGAGTCCATAGTTCCCGAGAGCTAATTCGCTACGAGCGGATTTTCGGGCCAAGCATGTTTCGGGTAGCGTCCCCTTAGCTCTTTTCGCACCACTGGATAGGTGTTGGCCCAGAAGCTTGCCAGATCGTCCGTGATCTGTTGGCATCGCTGGTTGGGTGCCAGCAAGTGCAAGATCAGAGGCACGCGGCCGCCGGCAATCCGCGGCGTGTCGGCAATCCCAAAGAAGTCTTGAATCCGGGCGGCCAGTATCGGTGGCTTTCCCATTTCGTACTGCAGCATGGCTGTACGACCGCTAGGAAACGTAAAGCTGTCCGGGGCATCTGACCTATTGGTTACAATAGCGTATCCTTTATCTTTGAATTGTGGCACTAAATCAGGTCCTTTTTGTCTTTTGGCACCAAAGTATTTTCCCCCTC
>JANQJJ010000202.1 GCA_028281725.1 Pirellulaceae bacterium
CCACGGGCGACCTGATCGGGACACTCAACTACATGAGTCCCGAACAGCTGCGGGGTGATCTGCAGCGCGTTGATCAGCGAGCCGACGTATACTCGATCGGCGTGATCGGATTTCAGCTGCTGGCGGAGCAACTGCCTTACAACCCCGACAACAAGACGGTGGCCGAATTCATCCGCTGCCGCGCCGAGGAGGATCCTGCACAGCTCGGCCAAATCGACTCGCGATTTCGCGGCGACCTCGATTCGATCTTCTCCCAGGCGTTGGAGGTCGATCCGGACCGCCGATATGCCAGCGCCGCCGACCTGGCAGCGGATCTGAAACGGTTTCTATCGAATCGGCCCGTGGCTGCTCGACCTCCATCGGTCGCGGATCGCTGGCGCAAATACGTTGCTCGCAATCGCGCCTTGGTCATGGGTTCCCTGGCGACTTGCGCGGCGCTGTGTGTCGGTATGGTCCTTTACGCGATGGAAGCGCGACGCGCGTGGGGCGAGGCGCAGAAATCGGCGTACGAGGCGCAAAAAGCAACGGCGATCAACAATTTTGTGACCAACGATTTCATGATGAAGTTGCTGGCCGCCGCCCAGCGTACGGATCCGGCTGGTCGCCTGCCGGTCGAGCAACTCATCGACGAAGCTTCCAGCAACGTGACGGAGATGTTCGGAGCCGATCCAGCCATTGAGGCTGCCATTCGAAACGAGATCGGCACGATCTATTACAACAACGGCGCGATCCTGAAATCGGCCGACCAGTTTCGACGAGCGCTCGAGTTGTGGGAGGATAGCCTCGGTGGTCAACATCCCGATTCGCTCAAGGCCGTCAATAACCTCGGTCTGTGCAGCATGCAGCTCCAGCAGCCAGATGAGGCGGAGCAGTTGTTTCGTCGAGCGCTCGCCGGACGCTCTCTGGTGCTCGGTAAGGACGATTCGTTTACTTTGGATACGATGAACAATCTGGCTCAGCTGCTGCAGTCCAGTGGCAGACACGACGAGGCGGAACAACTGCTGCGCGATGCACTGGCACTCCATCGTCACGCTTTCAGCGAGAATGATAAAAGCTCCCTGACGATCATGGCAAACCTAGGCAGGTTGCTAGTCCAGCGGGGCGAGCTGGCAGATGGTCTCGCGCTGCAACGCGACGTCTACCAGCAGAGTCGGCAGCTGCTCGGGCCGAGCCACTTGATGACTTGTATGGCCGGCTCTCAATTCGCCCAGACACTGCACAAAGCCGGCCAGTATCCCGAAGCGAAACGGATACTCATCCCGGTGTTAGAGGGATTTCGCAACGTCCACGGTGAGGGACATCGTAGCACGCTCATCGCGCATCGCCTGCTGTCAAGAGTTTACCGGGATCTCGGCGACATCGACGCCGCCAAAGCTCAGTTGGAACAGGCTCTCGGCACCATCCAAGATCGACCTGAGCAATATCAAGAAACCATTAATAAGATTAAGCGAGACCTGAGACGACTCGACTAGGCCCGCGCTCGCCGGGCTAGAGCATTTTTATCTTGGGTGTAGGCAGTTTGCAGCGAATTCACGCTGGAAACCGTTGATAGTGCAGGCTAGGTGGGTGCGCTGGCCTGCACTATTCCGATACGGCTTTGATTTCGAGGATTGTCTCCTTACCGCCTTCGAGTTCCACTAAAATATCTTTCGTTTGCTCGCGTTTGCTTCCAGGATTGGGGCGACTGCGAACGATGTAGCGGCCGGGAGGCACGTTGGCGAAACGCACCGAATCATGCTCATCGATATGGGAGCTGCCGCCCCAACTGCCAACCTTCTCGCCTCCCTCGGGAATCACCTGGACGATGTAACGCTTATCAACGCGAGGCTTGGCGAACTCAACATGAACCAACAGCGAGGACGCCTGTTTCATCTGCAGCTCGCAGTCCTTGGGCGCGATGCCGATGTCCAGCTCCAGTCCGGGGCCGAAGTATCCGTCAAGCCTCCCTCGCAGTTTGCCGCTGCCTTCGGGGAGACCGCGAATCAAAAACTTTCCGTCCGAACCGGTCTGTCCGCTTGCCTCCCCGGGCTGTTTGTAGGGACCGGATGAGCCAACCGTGAGGTCGCTGACACTCACTTGGACTCCCGCAAGCGGATTCCCATCCTGATCAACAACTCGTCCGCTGAGGTCGACTGCTTTTGACAGACTGGCGTCTGCCCGCTCCCAACCGGGTTGCCGATCATAGCGAACGTAGCGTAGGACTCTGGGGGCGTAGCCATCGCATTCGGCGATCAAACGGCTCCACTGATCCGGAAAGTCCTTAAAGAACCAGCGGCCCTGGTCGTTCGTCGTGGTTGTCTCGGCAGGTTGGTAGTCGTAACCGCCGGTCGACTTAGCGAGGACTCTCTCCACGCGCACGTTGGCTTTCAGCGGCAGACCGGTTGCCGCGTCGGTAATGATTCCTTCGATCACTCGACCGTCTCGGACATCGAAGCCGTGCGCCTCGAGTCGTTGATCGACAATTTCGATGCCCGGCGGCACACGTACCTCCGACCAGTGGATCGTCGCGGCATAGATGTGAATTTCGGGAACTGGCGCTTCGGACGAATCACCGCGCAGCGCTGTCAGGTTCGGCGGCAAACCCTTTTGAAATTGCCAGCGGTCCGGCTGCCAGACAGTAAAGACCCAGTCGATCTTCGTCGTGCGATCAGCACGTTTTTGGCCGTTGGGGTCCAGCCAGAAACTGTAACCGATGCCATCCCTGACGATCAGACGCTTTTTCGGAGTGTCGATTTTTTGAAACGCTTCGAGTACTTCATTGAGGACCGCCGCGTTGCCTTTGCATTCTGCATGCCATTGTCCTCCTCCAAAGGGGGGCCCTTCCCACCAGGCAACTCGCGTGGGCCAGTTAAAGACCTTAGCCGCTCCGGAGGGCCAACCCGGATCGTTGATGGGCTTGTTGCCCTTCCCACCGGTGATCATGCCAAAGCAGGGCGTGGTGGCCGCCAAGCTCAAAAGGACCAAAACAGCGAGTCTGCCAACCAGAGTGGTTTTCCTGCTTGCGGTCTTTAATTTTCTCAGGTGGGCCTGGCAAGAAAATGGCCGGTGCCGGCCATGGGCCCGCGCGGCTCTCACCTGGTAAGCCTTGGTAAAACGGCGGTCAGTCCGTGGTTCCAT
>JANQJJ010000216.1 GCA_028281725.1 Pirellulaceae bacterium
CTTGAACGGGTACTGTGGCCCCAGCATTCGCGGCGTGCCTTGAATGAAGGCAAACCGCTGGCCGTCCAAGTATTCCTGCGGACACTCTTTTCCGTCAAATTTTTCCAGCTCTGGTCGGTAGTCGAATAGTTCCAGTTGGCTAGGCGCCCCGATCATGTGCAAGTAAATCACTCGCCGCACCTTGGCGGGAAAGTGAGTACCGCGGGCCGAACCGGACGCCTCCGCAGCGGTCGCGTTACGACTGCCGCATTGCCCGGCCAACCAAAGAGCCCCCAAACCAGTCGAACACTCTTGCAGGAAATGCCGCCGCGTACGCCAAGCGAGTAGCTGCTCGGCCGCTTCATGTTGAACTGTTTTTCTCATTGCCGTCGCCAACTATTTATTTACTAAGGACTTCATCCAGATTGAGCAGAACCGTAGCCACAGAGGTCATGGCCGCGAGCTTGGAGCTTCGCTGCTGGTCGTTGGACTCCGATTCCGACTCCGACTCCGATTCCGACTCCGACTCCGATTCCGACTCTGACTCTGTGAGGCTGACTTGAAACAGCTCGACCAATTCGGCTAGCTCTCGATCGCTTGGCATGCGACAGGTTGCCAATAGAAAACCGAACTCGATCTGCTTGGAAAGCTCCCCACCGTGGTCGATCATACGCTTTGCCAAGGCCGCGCCGGCTTCGACAAACGTGGCATCGTTCAGCGTCATCAAGGCCTGCAAGGGCGTGTTGGATGGCAGGCGTCGCGGCGAGCAAAACTCACGCGAGGGCGCGTCAAAGGAAGCGAGAATCGGGAATGGGATCGAACGTTTCGTATACGTGTAAACCGTCCGGCGGTATCTATCCGGATCGTCCTGGCCGGGTGTCTGCCACTTGTCCCCCGCCTGAAATGGCATCCAGACACCGTCGGGTATGGGGGGATGCACGGGTGGACCAAATTGCTTGTCACTAAGCAGCCCGGAAATTGCCAGAGCTTGATCGCGCACCGCTTCGGCCGGCAGTCTGACGCGCGGACCCCGCCAGAGCAGGCGATTTCTTGAATCCACCTTCATCGGCTCAGCAGCTGTCCGCGAAGATTGCCGATAGGTCGCACTGAGCACCAGCTCTCGGAGTAGCTGTTTCATGCTCCAGGACATGTCATCGCCAAAACGTGCGGCTAGATCGTCCAGAAGCAATGGGTGCGACGGTGGCTCGCCGGACGAACCGAAGTCTTCTTGCGTTTCTACCAGTCCGATGCCGAACAGCGCGGCCCAAAAGCGATTCACCGCCACGCGAGCAGTCAGCGGATTCTCGCTGCTGGCAATCCAGTTGGCCAGAGTCAAGCGAGTCGTAGCGTCCGGGGAGGGTAGTGGCGGCAAAAAATCAGGCGTCTTTGCTTCGACTGCGGCGGCTTTACTGAGGAAGTTCCCGCGATCGAAAACGTGGGAGGCGCGCGAAAACTGTTTTGGCCGGTCAACCAGAATGGGCGTTTTAACCGACTTGATCGCCTGGCGCTGCTTGACGAGTGCAGCCACCTGGTCTCGTGTGGCCTCGCGTGCCGGGTCTGCCCACCAGTTCGAAAATTGTTCACTTGAGCTAACGTCCAGACGCCCGCGGCGTGCTACCAACGGAAATGCGCCCAGTTCGAAGATATTCTGGCTGAGCGAAATGCGGATTCGCGCTCCCTCAGGTACTTGCCTGGGCTCAGCTAACAAGAAGGCGGCCCGCCGCCGATGGTGGATGCGGCTGTAAGCGCCGAACCCGTGTTTGCTTTTCTTGTCGAGACTTGCCTGAGGATCCAGCAACGGTTCCAACTCGTCAGCAATCACATGCGCGATCTTTAACTTAGCAGGCGACTGGCTGCCTACCTCCAGCAGCTCCACTTCGATATGCGAGATCACGAATCCCCATTCCGAACTGGCCAGCGCGGCTTCCTCATCGTGGGGAATTCCAGTAAAACGAATCGCGGTCAGCTGCCCCAGGTCTTTCGGCAAGGCTGCTTCGACGATCACCGTGGTTTCCTTGGAAACCGTACCGGTCGTCTGAAACTCCTCGACTCCCTCGACTTCCGTGACCACAACCTCGGTCGAATTGTTCGTCTTCGCCTGCATTCCTCGAAGAGATTCCCAGTTCCGTTCATTCTCCAGCAACTCAGCGGCGGGCTCCCAGTCGTCGCGTCGCAGCGCGTGAATCTGACGATCTAGTTCCGCAGCCAGCTCCGCATCGGCATCGTCGATCGGAACTTGGAGCGTTGGTTTATCGTCGGTCAGATCACAATCGACCGTATTGTTAAAAAACGCCATGAACTGATAGTACTCTTCATGACGGATCGGATCGTAGGGATGTGAGTGACACTGGACACAACCGAAGGTCAGACCTTGCCAAGTTTGCCAAGTCGTATTGACGCGATCAATCACGGCTTCGACACGGAATTGCTCGTCGTCCGTTCCTCCTTCCTCATTCGTTTGGGTCAGCCGATGGCAGGCAGTCGCTACCAGATCGCTTAGTTCGGGTTGCTCGAGCAAGTCACCGGCCAACTGTTTGATCGTAAACTGATCGTAGGGCATATCGGCATTGAGCGCGCCGATGACCCAGTCGCGATACTTCCAGATAGTTCTTCGGCCATCTTGCCCCAAGCCGCGTGAATCGGCGTAGCGAACCAGGTCAAGCCACACGCTCGCCCATCGCTCGCCATATCGCGGCGAATCCAGCAGGCGATCGACGACATCTGTATAAGCCTGTTCGCCCTGCTCGGCGACGGCCGACAGAAATCCAGCTCGCTCTTCTGGTGTGGGCGGCAGGCCAGTTAGATCCAGCGTCACTCGTCGCAGCCAACGCGCGGGCTGCGTTTCCATTGACGGCTGCAGTCCCGCCTGCTTAAGGCGAGCGAAGATGAATCGATCCACCCGGCCGCGACTCCAACCGTCGTCAGGGTTGACGGGAGGCTCGATTTTCCGGGGCGCGACGAAGGCCCAATGCTCTCCCCAATTGGCCCCCTGTTTGATCCATCTGCGCAGCGTCGCCACTTCGCTCTCATCGAGGGCTCGCCCATGCTCGGCAGGCGGCATACGCTCCTCTTCATCCTCGGCAACAATTCGCTCGATGAGATAGGATTCGTCCGGCTCACCAGGT
>JANQJJ010000223.1 GCA_028281725.1 Pirellulaceae bacterium
GGCATTTGCTGACCGACCTTCCGGCGGGCGACGTCAATCGCGGCCTGGTGACACGGGTACCGGAGGGCATTCTCAAACCCAACCGAACCTGGTCTGAAGCCTACGGCCAATCCAACCGCACACCTTTTATTCAGCGTGCATCGTCGCGCGTGCGCTTTGACAGTGCATGGTGGAGATGTAAGAGCGTTTGAGGCCAACCTTCCGTAAAGATCCTCCGATACGCTTCGGGCAGCCGTTTGTGCTCGACCGTCAGTTCGGTCGAATCATTCAGATCGACAAGTCGGAAAGTCACGATCGTTTCAACTCCCGCATGGGGGTCTGGTGGTTCCCAGGTCCAAGTGAAGGCAAGCAGTGACGGCGGCTCTATTTCTAAAAATTTTCCGGTCACTCTTGAGATGGCACCGTCTGTAAATGAGTAGATAAACCGGTACGCTTCTCCGACTCTTAAATCGAACGCATCAACACGCATCGTCACGTCTGCACTCGGAAAGAACCAACGCGAGATTAACTCCGGTTCGGTAAGTGCGCGAAACACCAAATCGCGACGCGCCGGATAGACTCGTTGAAACCTCAGTTCGTTTGACGCCTCGCTCATTGCCTGCCGCCTTCTTGGAGATCGTCAAGCACATCGCCGAGTTCCTCAAGAGCATGGCGCCACAACTCGCGGTGCCGAGAAAGCCAGGTTTCTGCCTCAACGAGTCGACGTTCGTTCATACGAAAACGATGAATGCGACCGTCAACTCGGCGTGTCACCAATCCAGCGATTTCAAGCACTTTGATGTGTTTTGAAATCGTCGGTTGAGCACTGGCAAAGGGCTCACCAAGCTCCGTTGCGGTGCATTCGCCATGCTGTACCAACATCGACAGCATCCTTCGCCGCGTGCCGTCGGCGAGTGCATGAAACGTTTGATCAAGTACCGCTTGCGTTCGAATAGCCATTTGGCTATATTTTGACTTAGTGACGTTCCCTGTCAACCCACGCGGCTCACGCCGTGGGGTTTTATTCGGTCAAACAGGGCATGTTGCTTTTGATCGGTGCCGTGAGGCGGGTCTCGAGACGAGAGCAGTTTGAAACGGATATTGCTACATGAAGACGATGATCCACTGGTACTCGCCGAAGATCGATCTCAATGCCAATGGCCGAGTGACGGACATCCCGCGCGGGCACCATCCGCTGGAGGCGACTTCAAGTTGCCAGAACCTCCGATCGACCCATGGGGGAAGATCACACTAACTGAAGACAGCGAAGGAAACGCGAGCGGCCTTCACTCGGATAGCTAAGCCATGCAACCCAAAAAAGTATTTGCCGGAACGATCGGATACCTGCTGATCGTATTTCCCCTGGCCTACACCTGGCACTTGGTTCTGTTCAAGAATCAGTACGAGACGCTTGGCTACTTCTCTCGCGGTGAGCCGATCATTGCATTTGGATTCGCGTCGATTCTTCTTCAGGGAATCCTGCTTTCGATCGTCTATCCCCTCATCTGCCCAGTCAGATCATTTGCCAGAGGTGTGCTCACGTTCATGGCACTCATGGGAGTCTATCACTGGTCGATGCATGTCCTGGCGGAGACCGCAAAGCATCCGATCGAGCCGTTACCGTTGTGGTTTGGCTTAGAAACGGCTTATCTCACAATTCAATTCGGACTCGGTGGTTGCCTCTTCGCTCTTATCTACCTCAATCAGCCAGTCGTTGAAGCAAACGCATCATGAATATCGTCGTCGAAATCTCCGAATCCTGCGAAACGAGAGCATCGGCCAGTGACGAGTATCCGTTCACGAGCCGCTGGATCGAGGCTGCTGGCCATCGTGTTCACTACGTTGAACAGGGGGCAGGCAAGCCGGTCCAGTTCGTTCATGGAACTCGCACCTCGTCCTACGTTTGGCGCAACGTGCTTGCAGCGGTTGCGGACAAAACGGGTCGGTGAGCAATCGCCCTAGATCTTCTTGGATTTGGCAAGTCAGATAAACCAGACGAAGTGAAATATACGCTTGATTTACACGCTCGAGTAATTGGGCAATTCATTGACGCCCTCGAATTGAGGAATTCATTGTGAGAAGATTAGCAGCACTTACTTTCCAGACCCTTGATGGCGTGATGCAGGCTCCGGCGAGCCCTGATGAAGATACGTCAGGTGGATTTCAACACGGCGGCTGGGCCGCGCCGTACTGGGGTGATGTGATGGAGCAGGTCATGCGTGAAGCAATGAGCGAACCTTATGACCTGTTGCTGGGACGAAAGACTTACGAGTCCTTTGCTGCCCACTGGCCATCCGTTGCGGACAATCCGGTTGCGGAAGTTCTGAATAAAGCCAAGAAGTACGTTGTCACAAAGTCGCTCACGGAACTGAAGTGGAACAACTCCGTTGCGATCACGGGAGATCTGGTGACAGAGATACCGCAACTGAAGTCGGAGGACGGGCCGTTGCTTCAGATTCATGGAAGTTGGCAGCTCATCCAACACCTACTCGAGGCTGAAGAAATTGATGAACTCAGGGTATGGACTTTTCCCGTTACCGTAGGGCAGGGTAAGCGACTTTTTGGGGAAACAGTTGGCCTCAGCGGCTGGTCGCTGAACAAATCACGGACCACGCAATCGGGGGTCAGCATGAGCATTTTACACCGGGTCCGCCCAGACGCGGTGCTGCAACGTGACGAAGTCTAGTTGCGCGGCGGGGGGCGAGCCACCTGGGATTGCGAAGATGCGTTATAGCTCGTCGGTACGAGTCGCGACCAGACGCCAAGCTCTCCTGTTTTCGATATAATGGGTCAGACAGTCCAGTCAGAGCCAGGCGACGCGGCAAAGCAGGTTTGCTTCATGTATCCTCCCACACGATTGATACTACCAACTGCTCTGTTGGTGCTGCCCCTTACCTGGAATTCCGTTCTCGCTCAGCAGTCCATTGATCGTCATGCCGACGTGAACGATTTTGCGGCACGCTACTGTGTCGATTGCCACGCCGGTGACTCGGCGGAGGCCGGTTTCGACCTGGAGAGTCTCTCGACTGATCTCTCACAGCAAAAGGTGCTTGAGTCATGGATTCACGTCTTCGACCGAGTTTCGAAGAATGAGATGCCGCCGGAAGACGCCGAGCTTCCATCAGATGCGAAAAGGCAGCGGCTTCTCGATCACCTCGCCGGTCTGATTAAAGACCATGAGAGTCGACAAGAGACTGTTTCGGGTCGAACTGTGTTTCGCAGGCTCAATCGCAGAGAGTACGAGAACACCGTTCGCGATCTACTTCACGTGGATGTCGAACTGGAAGACCTGCTTCCTGAGGATACGCCGCTTCATGGATACGATACAGTCGCTGAGGGACTTCGATTCTCGCAACTGCAAATTGAAAGCTACTTGCACGCGGCGTCCGTTGCCGTCGATGCGGCCATTGATTTGAGGGAAGCACCCCAACGAGCGACCCAACGGATCTCTTTGAAAGACGAAGCCGAACATCGAGAGAACCTGGACACGCCCGAGGGCACTCTTCTCGATCCGGATTCCGGCGAGAAACATCGCGTCATTCTTCGAGAGACCGATGACGCGGTGGTTTTGTTCGCCGAATCGTTCGGATCAGGTGGAGATCTTCGCCAGCTGCGGATTCCTGCAAACGGTCGATACCGATTTCGGGTTTCAGCATGCGCCGTTGATTCCAAAGGGGATCCGGTTGGACTCAGAATCTTTGCCCATCGCGGCCAGGGGATGAGACCCATTGGTTTTTTTCAGATGCCTGAAAGCACGCCGCGCATTGTCGAGTTCGAAGCGTTACTACGCCAGGGCGAAAGGATCAATGTCCAGCCGCACGCCAGTGACTTCGACGAGCAAGGTCGTAGTGTCTGGGAGATCGGGGCCGCAAAGTACACCGGTCGCGGGCTGGCGGTGCAGTGGGTCGAAGTGGATGGACCATTGGACGAGTGGCCACCCCGGAGCGTTGTCGATTTGGTGGGAGAGTTCGGGCTGAGGGAGTTGCCCGAGGATCAGCGCACTTGGCAAGATGAGCGGCGAATTGGCTATGCGGTCGAGCCGGACGATCCCGAAGCCGCACTGAAGGCCATCATCACTCGATTCGCCGAACGAAGCTTCCGGCGCCCATTGAAACAGGATGAGGCCGCACCGTTTATCAACCTGGCGGTCAATGCACTCGCCCGTGACCGCGGGTTTGTGGATGCTCTGAAAATGGGGCTACGAGCGATCTTGGTGTCGCCGCAGTTTCTGTTGATTGACGAGAAACCGGGAAAACTGGACGCCTACGCGGTGGCGAATCGACTTGCGTATTTCGTAACCAGTTCGATGCCAGACGATGAACTTCAAGCGGCAGCGTCAAGCGGCAGTATTCTCACGCGCGAGGGATTGCGAGAACAAACCGAGCGACTGCTGTCATCGCCTCGTGCCTGGGGTTTCATTCGTGACTTCACGGGGCAGTGGCTGGACCTGAAACGCATCGACGCGACGTCGCCAGATCTGCAACTGTATCCCGAGTTTGATCCGGTGCTACAGAGGGCCATGGTGGCCGAGTCGGAGGAGTTTTTCCGCGAACTGCTCACCCACGATCTGGATGTCGCCAACGTGATTGATTCAGATTTCTTGATTCTAAATCGAACGATGGCTCGCCATTACGGTATCGAAGGAGTGGATTCGGAGGTTTTTCGCCGCGTCGACATTCCCCAAGACAACCCGCGCGGTGGCGTTCTGACACAGGCCGCCGTGCTCAAGGTGACGGCCAATGGGACCGTCACCTCGCCGGTCTTGAGAGGCACATGGATCCTGTCACGAATACTCCGGCAGCCCTCACGCCCTCCACCACCGAATGTCGGATCGGTTGAGCCGGACACTCGTGGTTCTGCAACCATTCGCGAGTTACTGGCCAAGCACCGCGACTCCGACGCGTGCGCTTCGTGCCATCGGCACATCGATCCGCCAGGATTCGCTTTGGAGAGTTTTGACGTGATCGGTGGTTGGCGTGAACGGTACCGAACTATGGGCGACGGTGATCGGGTCCAGGAAAAGCTGAACAATCGAGGCATCTGGCAATATCGACTCGGCCAGCCGGTTGATTCGTCAGGCCAGACCGCTGATGGAAAGCCGTTCCGCGACATCGAGGAGTTCAAACAATTGCTGCTCATTCGTCGCGATCACGTTCAGCGTGCGGTTGCCGAAAATCTGGTCATCTACGCGACTGGGGCAGGGATTCGTTTTTCGGATCGAGAGGCGATTGACCAGATTGTGGAAGAATCGCTCTCCGCCGGTGGCGGTCTTCGTACGTTGATCCACGAGATCGTTCAAAGCCCACTGTTCCTCAATAAATAGCACAAGACCGATAATATCTAGGTATCACCATGAACCGCATGTCCCATCAGCTCACGCTATCGCGGCGCACGTTCCTTTCCGGAGCTCGAGTGGCCGTCGCGCTGCCTTTGTTGGAAACGTTTGCTCGGCGATCCGCGTTTGCCGCTGCCCCTGTGCCGCCAAAACGGTTGGTTGCGATCTGTACGTCGCTGGGGCTTTACGGCCCTTCGTTTTTTCCCAGTGACGCAGGACCAGGTTTCCAGAATTCTCAATACCTGGAACACCTCAAGGATTTCCGGGATGAGTTCACGGTCTTTTCCGGCCTGTCGCATCCCGATCAATCCGGCGCGGAGGGCCATTCGTCCGAACAGACGTGGTTGACGTCCGCCCGAAACCCGGGGCTGGGCGGCTTCCGCAATTCAATCTCCATCGACCAATTAGTGGCCGAGCAGATTGGTTTTCAAACTCGGTTTCCGTCGTTGACGATCGGCACTGACCGTGCCAGCCAGTCCTACACGCGAAGTGGCGTGATGATTCCCGCCGAAGATCGTCCGTCGCGTCTGTTCGCGCGGCTGTTTGTCTCGGGCAACCAACATGAAGTCGCTCAGCAAATGCAGGCGATCCGAGACGGGCAAAGCATCCTGGACACCGTGTCGGGAGAAGCCCAGCGGCTGCGCAGGCAGGTGAGCACCCATGATCGTGCGAAACTGGACGAGTACTTTGAGGGCGTCCGCGAAACAGAACGGCGGCTGGTTTTGGCTGCGGAGTGGGCCAAAAAACCGAAGCCGAAAATCCAAATCGATCCTCCGGATGATATTGAAAACGAAAGTGACATTGTTGGACGTATGCGATTGATGTTGCAGATGATCCCGTTGGCGTTGCAAACCGACTCAACACGCGCTATCACTTTCCTTGTGCAAGGCCGCAACGACGTTCCGCCGGTCCAAGGCGTGTCCGTGGATCATCACAATCTTTCTCACCACGGAAAAGATGAAGGCAAGATCGAACAACTTCGGCGAATCGAAGCCGCCCAGATGAAAGCGTTCGCGGAATTTCTTGGTTCGATGAAAGCAAAGCAAGAACAGGGCGTTTCGCTGCTGGATAACACCGTGACTCTGTTCGGCAGCAACCTTGGAAATGCGAATTCGCACGATACTCGGAACCTGCCGATTCTGGTTGCCGGAGGTGGTTATCGTCACGGCAAGCACGTTAGGCTCGATTCCGAAAACAATACACCGCTAAGCAATCTGTTCGTCGACATGCTTCAGACAGTCGGTATCGAAATCGATCAGTTCGGCTCAAGTACGGCCGCCGGTATCGCCGGTTTCACCAAGTAAAGGCAACTATTTGTTTGCGATGTGCTTCGATCGTCGCTGCTCCGGGATCAAAATCGTCGATGGCGGCGAATCGACGCCACGAGCTGCTTTTATCTCGCGTCTGGGCGACAAGACGGTTATTGAACTCTTCCGCCGTGGTGTCAACTCGACTGCCGACCAATTATCCATGGCCTGCCAAGGCCTGACGTCGCTTTGCTAACCAGAACTGCTGAACAGCCGCGACAGCAGCTGCCCCCCAACACTTTGACCGTTCGTTTATCATTCTCTCTCCGTTCGAGTCCTGCTCGGGGAGCTTTCGGACGGTCGTGCGAACACGAATGGCCTCGTCGAATGATCGGCGAGGCCACTTTTCATTCTTGTGTTGGATACATCACCCATTCTTCCGGCGACTCGCGGCCGACGATCTACATCACATCGGCGCGCCTGCTTGAAACTCATCTGGCCGGTCGCTTGGAGCACTTGACCGAGGCGCCGCGTCTGCATATTGGTTCAACCCGATCAACTTTTTTCAGAACCAGTTGAAATCGATATCCCAAACACACTACGACGATTACCGGCAGTATCGCGACGAGATTCAGTCGCTGATTGACAAGCAGAACCGGCTCATCGTGGTTGATACGTGGGCGGACATGAAAGTAGACAAAGAGAAGTACTTGGAGTATCTCGACGCTTTATCAACGCCAGAGGTTGAAAACTAGGCGCCCGCGCGAGCGAGAGCCCGAGAAAGCTCGGCAGGGACGTCTTGAGAATATGTCGACGGTCGTAAGTGTCCATGATTTCGCTCGAAGTTACAGATAATCTGGGGACGCTCAATCACACACTCCCTGACGGTGTGGAATGATCAGCGGCGGCGGAATGCGGATGCAGGGATCTCGGTCCATGGCTGGCCTGGGCCCGAGTAGTGGAGCTTCAGTGCCTCCTCATAGGCACGATCGAAGAACTCGATGCGGATCGCGTGCAGGCCGGCCGCCAGGCGACGCGAACCACTACGGCTGACCGCGCCGTGAAGACCGTCGTTGTCGACCAACTTTTCGTCGTCAATGACGAGCCGACTACCGTCGTCGGAAGTGATGCGGAACTGCCACGCGCCATCGCGCGGCAGATCGATAAAACCTGTGAAGACGAGCCCGAAGTTATCGGTGCGGCCGCCATGGACATCCACTGCCGGCGACTTGCAGGTGCCCGTTTCGATTGGCTCGAGTGCCGCGAAGTCAGGGAGCGTGTCCCAGGCGCCTTCGTAGAGTTTCCAATTGAGACCGGGGTTTGGGGCTTCGACGCTTCGCGCGCCTACGAGGGGCTGGAGCTTGAAAAGGGAACGCAGGCTTTGACAAGGCACGCCGTACCGAAGCGTCATCTGATGGTTCATAGAGAGGAAGAGGTTGTGATCGAGCGGGCCTTGTTTCACCTTGAGTATGCCATCTTCCTCTCGCAGGGGAACGGTGCGGTAAGCAAGGGAATATGTCTCTTGTACCATGCCAGCGACGCTACCGAAGCGGTCCAAAATGGGCGCACCGCTGCTGCCTGCGGCAAACTCTGAGGTCACCATAATCCTGTTCCGACCCTTGAAGCGCACGTGGCGGGACAACTGTCCTTTCGTCATGGTAAAAAATGCGCCGCGCGGATGACTGATGGTGACCAAGTCTGAGCCCACCCGGGGAGATTTCGCAATCGGAAGCGGATGAAAGCCATCGCCGTCCAGTTGGATCAAGGCGATGTCGTCGGCTTCGTTGGCAGCGAGGATCTCTCTCACTCGCACCACGCGACCACTGAGAGTGGTGGCGACGACAATGTCAGCTGCGCCCCCATTTCGCATGACATGGTAATTGGTGAGGGCGAGCCCGTCGGCGCTAATCACAAATCCACTCGCCTGGCTTGCGGACCCACTTTCATTCACGCTGTTGATGACAAGGACGCCGGAGGCGCACCGTTCGTAGATCTCTTCCCGACTCAATGGAATGTCCGACGGCTCGATCAAATCGACCTCACGATCGAGGATGCGGCTTAGTTCCGAACTCAATCTTGTGGGATTCGGGGCGCGGTCTTGCTTCAGCAGATGCTTGGCCCAGCGATCGATGTAACTCGATATGGTATCGTCGGATTCGAGCACACCATCGGTAAGGAGGGGCTTGATTGCGGGTTCGCCTGCCTCCGCATTACCCGTAAGGGCAAAGTCCATCAAAAGATCACTACTCCCAGAGTCCGACTGATGCACACTGATCGCCAACACATTCTCACCGGCTTTGAGAAGGCCAACATCGAGATAGAACGCGTGGTAATTCGACTTTCGATTATCGGTGAGCGTGGCTGCTGAGAAGGTTGCGTTAGCGAGATCTCCCGTGGGCATGTTGTAACGATAGATCTCCTCGCCATTCAGGTAGACTGCTGCACCGTCATCACAACGAAGCTCGCCTAAGCAAACTGGATAGGCGTCAAGGTCATCGACGTTAAAGTGGAGGCGAAAGTAGGAAGCCGGACGTTTGTTCTTGTCGTCCTCGCCAAAACTAATCTTGGTGGCGATGCCATCCACTCCATAGCCCAACGGTGCTGTACCCGTTTGCCACGCGGTATCGTCAAAGTTCTCCTTGTTCCATGCCTCTGGTGGCCTAGCGGCTTTGTCCCAGTAGTTCCATCCTTCGTGGCCGCGTTTAACCAGTATCCCTTTCTCGTCGGCCGCAGTAGGGATGGCGACAACGACGATTGCTAAGAAAAGGAAGGTTGCAGTTCGCAGAATGCAGTTTTGTATCATCGGCTCGATTTTTTCGTTCATTGAATGCCGTGTTGGTGGTTGCCTGAAAAAGGGACTGCCATGCCAGAATTATCGCCGGTCAATTTCTGATCGGGTTACCGACTTCGCCGCTGCTTGCCGGGTCGAGGGGTAAGGGTCTGAGGAAAGCGCGAAGGCTTTGACAAGGCACCGCATAACGCAGCGTCATCTCATGGTCCATGTTTAGGAAGAGACCACTCGCGCGTTCGCTTTTCCCCAGCTTGAATGCGCCTTTTTCGATCTGTACGGGAACGGTTTTTTTAGCAATGGATTGCGTACGTTCCACCATGCCGGCGACGCTGCCGAAGCGGTCCAAGATCGGCCCACCACTGCTGCCCACGGCAAACTCCGTGGTGACCATGATCCTGTGCCGGCCGCTCACACGCGTGCGTCGGGCCAACAGTCCTTCTGTCAGGGAAAAAAAGGCGTTGCCTGGATGACTGATGGCTACCAAGTCTGAGCCCACCATGGCAGATTTCGCAATGGGAAGCGGATGAAAGCCATCGCCTTCCAACTGGATTAAGGCGACGTCGTCGGCTTCGTTGGCTGCGAGGATCTCTTTCACTCGCACCACACGACCACTGAGGGTGGTCGCGACGACGAGGTCACCTCGTCCCAGAGTCTGCATGACATGGTGATTGGTGAGGGCGAGACCATCTTCGCTGATGACGAATCCGCTCGCGTGGCCTGGCGGAATTCTGTTGCTTTCCATGATGCCGCTGATAACGAGAACACCAGGCAAACAGATTTCGAGGAGCTCTTCGGAGCTCAATGGAACGTTCGACGGCTCGATCAAATCTACCTGACGATCGAGAATGCGGCTCAGCTCGGACTTCAATCGATTGCTCTTCACCCAGCGATCGCCGAGGCGGCTCAGTATTGAGGGATTCGGGTCGCGGTCCTGCTTAAGGAGATGTTTGCCCCAACGATTGATATAGTCCGAGATGGCGTTGTCGGGTTTGAGTACACCATCGGAGTAAAGGGGGTCGGTTTCCGGACCATCGGTGTCGGTGGTTTCTTCAGCTAGCTTCGCTTGCTTGCTGGCAGTGAGAAGGCCTGCGACAATTCGTTGCACTTCGCTAGCCGGTATAGCCAGTGTCTCGACGCGGCCGGCCCGCGCGATGTTCATCCCGATTGCGTGGCCGTCGAGATCGATCACGGGACCGCCGCAATGCTCGGGTTTGAGCACTGTGTCGTGTTGGAGCACAGTATCGAATCCGCTACGAACTTCGCTGAGCGGTCCCCAAACGTATTCTTGTTTGGTTTGAATGGGTTCTCGGTTGTTTTCCAGCGTAATCTCGAACGTAAGTTCGGCATCACCGCGTTCAACGGTTACGCGCACCTTGTCGCCTGGACTTCGCGTTGAGACCAGCTTACTTAACTGTTGGCAATTATCGACGCGTTCTTGTCCGAACTGCAGCACGATATCGCCGCTGCGCAAGCCCGCTGCACGAGCCGCACCGTGCGCCAGCACTTCGTCGAGCGTCGCCGGTTCCTTGTTCAGACTTGCGGAACGCACTCCGAGGGAGGCACACGGCGCCGTGTGTTGGTAGGGCGCGGCCGATAACACCCCGATGCCGATCGGCTCTGAGGCTCCGTCGGGCGAAGCGAGGAGGGCGCCGACACCGGGTATTTCATCGTGCCAAGCGATTGGCTCAAGATTGGCACTGGCGATCCGTAGCAAGGCGATATCGGCTGGCCGATCGAAACCCACGATCGAATACGGCCATGATCTCTCACCCTGTCGGCATGTACGTTTAGCGTTTCCGTCATCGACTGCGAGTTCGCTGTATTTCGTCACGACCAAGTCTGGCGCAACGACCGTCCCCAGGGCTCGCTCGGCGTCGCCAACGAGCACCCGCACGACGCTCGGGTTCGCTAGCGCCGAGGCGCTGGCCCAAGTTTTGCGCATTGCGTCGCCTTGTGAGAGGGACCTGATCCTGTCCTCTACACTCTGAACCCCGCGCAGCGTTGCATTCCGACCGAATAGTGGTAGTGGCGTGACCTTGCCCAGCTTTAGTTCCGCCCACTGCTTGACCAGGGCATCGATCGGCGCGTGGAGGTTCATTGCCAAGTTGCGATTGTTGCGACTGTTGATACCGACGACGCGTCCATCCATGTCAAACAACGGACCGCCAGAATCGCCCCATTGCATTGTGCAATCGGAAACGATATATCCGCTCTCGGGTGCATATAGAACGCGTCCGAGTCGTACCGGCGCGGTGCGTCCTGGTTTACGAATGGTCGAGTGCCCGAGCATTAGTACCCATTGCCCCTCCTTGAGGTCGGCGGAGGTGCCGATCTCGACGACAGGATGTTCGGTCTCCGTGTGAACCTGGATCAGTCCCACATCACTAGGGTGATCGGCTCCTTGCGTGACACCCTGCAATCGCACCCCGTCGGTCAATTCGATTGACAACTCACGCCCTTTGGAAACTATCACGTGCCCTGCGCTGAGTACGTAAGTGCTATCGTCGCCACGCACCAGAACGCCGCTACCGTATGGAATTGAGACGGTTGCGGGCAGCACGCGCTCGACGAGCCGTTGCACGTGCCCCTGCAGCGCGCGTAGTTCATCGACATTCTCGGGTGTACCGCCGGCGAGGATCTCGGCGAGACGCGACTCGGGTACGGCCGTTTCTTCCTGAGCAGCCGCAGGTAAGGGGATAAGAATGAAGGCGAGTGCAAATGAGAGAAAGGCTACACACCGCATGGGGATACTCTGCATTATCGTCCTGTGCTCTCGCGCTTGGCCGAACTCCGCGCGGTAACCCGGTCGATGGGCTCGGTTGCAACCAGGGCCGCTGCGGGTACCGGCCCGGCGATGCAGTTGGGCGGATCTGTACCGCCAGTCAGTATTCTTCATCTTCGTCCCCATGACGGATCATTAGTTAATGTGCTCTACCCTTTTGATTTACTGGGGTGACAAGGTTCCCTTACTGGTCACCGACGGTCCCATTTGCTTTGCGCATCTGCTCGAGCTGCTCGCGGGCCTGCTCGATCATCTGCTTGGCTTGCGTGCGTTGCGAGGGACGAAAGTCCCCGATCACCTTCTCCATGCCCTTCAGTCCGAACTCCAATGCATCCGCGTCGCCGCCCAGCTGCCCGCGTAGCATGATTGACCAGTAGAATACCTGAGACTCCACGGCACCGGTCGGTGCGATTCCGGTCTTGCCGCGCTCGTACCAGGCCTTGCCCAGCTCCGCCATCTTCTGCTCAAGACCAGCTTCCTCCATAGAGTTCATCGTATCCATGATCTCGAGGTCAAGCAGTCGGCCACCGATACGCTCCTTCTGCTCGTCGGTCAGCCCGTCCAGCTTCTCGGCACCGGCCTTGGCCTCGGCGTATTGCATTTGTCCGAGTTCGAGGCGCGCGAGGAAGTAGTCGTTCACGGCGATTGTGTCACCGGCATCAACGCGCAGTTTCAGGTCGGCCACCCTACCGGACTTGCCGAACTCCTCGACGGTCCGCTCGCCCCGATGCTCGATGATTACGTCACCGGAGGCGTTCATAAACACAATGTGTGGAAAGCCGCGGCCCCCTTTCGCCGACCACAGGTCCTGATGCTTGTCCGACTCGATCTTTGTCGTGATGTGACAGAACATCACATAGTCCTTCGACCATTTGGCGAAGTCTTCCTCGGAGAACGCACCTTCCTCCAATCTGATGCAAGGCAAATTGGTGGAGTACGAGGCCGTAAAGTATCCGAAAATTGGCTTCCCCGTTTTCGCAGCTTTCTCCTTCGCCTCGTCGTAGTCCAGGATCCACGAGGCGTTCTTTAGCCAAGGTCCCTCGAGTTTACTTTCGCGTTTTGCAACCAGGTCAGGAGCCGGAAAATCAGGCAGCGAAAACCTTCTGGATGGAGACAGTTGGACCCAGCTGGGAACCTCACTCATATCACCACCGCGGAGGAACTTTTCGATCTTCTTCCACACGTCGGGTTTGCTACGTCTAATTGGATTGATGACTCCGTGTCCGCCTCGGTCTGCGACGATGGTGCGACTATTCGGAAAGAACGGAGCGATTTCGTAGGTGTTCTCGATGGGTGTAGAAAGATCCCAGTTGCCCTGCGCAAACACGACAGGGATGTCGCACTGCTCGGGGGTTCGAAACTCATCGCCAACATCCGGGCTCGGCCAGATCTCGGCCGTGGCAAGATGGGAAGATAGTTCTCTACGGCCGACGAAAAGAGTGGCCGGGTCGGACCATAGCCGGAGTCGACGTTCCGGGGTGACGCCGAGGCTGGAGTCAATCAGAGGCTTGATGAGCCTCCTTTGGCTTCGTGAGCCCGACGTCTCGGGAAGTCTCCAACGCTCGTGATACATCGCCAAGATCCCAGCCGGATCGGAATAGGGGAAATCCGCAAGTCCCAGCTTGATCGAAACTTCCCTCCCGGATCTTGGGTGCTTGGCCGTCAGTGTTGGCGGCGACTTCGCCAAACGATCGAGAACCACATCCGCAACTTCCGCCATCCCGCCTTCCGGCAAGTACGGTTGAAACCGGGGGTCCCGGTCGATGTGGGACCACATCCGCTGTGCGGCAGCATAGAGATGGGACGGCATGTCGTGGGAGTGGTCCCACGGTGCAACCCCGGACAGAAGTGCACGTGCCACGATGTCGGGATGCAAGCGCATGACAGC
>JANQJJ010000244.1 GCA_028281725.1 Pirellulaceae bacterium
ACTGGCCAGCGGATAGCGTGTGGTACTGAGAATGGGAAAGCAGGAGCTGGCCAATGCGACCAGCGCTAGCGATGATCCTCCCAGCAGCAACCAGGCTCCCCCGGACCAATTCCGCATTCCCACCACTTGGGCGCCGAGGGAGATACTCAAGCATAAAAGAGCCACGCCACCGACGATTCCGACAGGAATCATCCATTGCCGCGCACGCTCCAGAGCGGCCTGTTCCGCCTGGGACGCATCCGCCGGCGAACCGCCCGCCTGTCCCTCCGATTTGCTGATCGCTGCCAAAACCGTCGGCTTGGATGTTTGATCAAAGCGATAAACAGAAACCTGATGGCGCTCCGATAGCTGGTCGAGAAACGCCGACTCGCCAATCAAACGCGCCGCCTCTTCAGAGCGCGACAGACTATTGGCGATGCCCACCTCGGACGGCGTACCCGGCAGAGACATGCTCAGGGATGTGTCCACGAGCACAGCCACCCGCGAGTCCCGCACCACGCGTTGCTCGGTTCTTTTGTCGAGTTGGAAGAAGTAAAGCAATAATCCGCTCAGGGCGGCGACGCGCAGCAGCATCAAAGCCCAGCCAACGGCCCGCGGGTGCTCCACCGAGTCTCGGCGATACCAAAAAACCACGTAGGTCAACACGGCAACACACACGACCGCCAGCAGCCCCCAATGCCACCATTGGTCCAGCTGCTCAACGCGTAGCCACTGATAAATGATGCGTGTTTGAGCGGGTTGGATATCCACCGAGCCGATGTCGAACCGTGAACTCATCGGCCCCCTCCAGCCAGACGCTGCGTGTGATAGCTGGCCGAATAAGCCAGCGCTTGTTCCCCGAGCAGCAGGGCCGCCAACAGGTACATCAGCAGTGTGCTGTGAGCTGCATTTTGAGAATTCAGACCGGTTCCGCTGACAGCGTCGGCAGTACGAATTCTCAGCGGGATATCGGGCATCTTCTGTTGCAGTTCGTTGTGAGTGACGCGACTGAGATCCCCCTCGGCTGCCGCCACGTTGTGAGCAAAATTCTGAACGATTTGCTCACCTTGTCCACTGACCATCCAAGCCTCAAACAGGCCGGGTCGTAGCAAGCCGTCTACCAGGTCTCGGTCCATTTGCTCCAAATCGATGCCAACGGACAACCGCGAAACATCGCCCTGCTCACTCTCCTCGACCTGTCGCTGCAGGCGAATTCTCGATGCGTCATCGCGAGCCGGCAAGAGGAGATCGGCGTCGGGTAGGACGGTCTGCCCGGTAACAACCATTTCGATCGGGCTCCCCACCGATTCGCTCGTCGGGGCGCGTCGGAAGCTGCCCAGGTAACCGAGTGAACGCAGGGCCATCACGACAAACGTCGGGTCTTGGGCCCAATTGCTCCAGTCAGAGGTCAGTCCGGTCAGGATCACCAACACGCGTCCCTTGCCAAAACCACGATCGAGTATCAGTGGCTTGCGTTCGGGGCCGGTGGCGACCCACTGCAAACCCGGCTGCTGCAGCGACTCCGGCTCGGCCGCCAACAATCGGCCAATCCGCAGCTGCAGGAATGGAGAGGACGATAGTTGCGTCAGTGGCATGAGCACGGGATGATCGGACGCGGCGACTTGCGGCTCCGTGTTACCAATCACCTGGGGATACTCGTCGATCGACGAGAGCGCGACGGGAAAGATTCCCTCGCCATCGCGATAGAGCTGCTCGTTGACGAACTCCAAATTCGTGTTGCGCCCGCCGACAATCAGCAGCCCTCCGCCGGAACGGCAATAGTCTTCGAGCTTGGCAATCGCCTGGGCATCCAGGCGAGGCACGTCCAGCAGCACAATGACATCCTCGGCCGCCAACGCCTCGGGCGATGTATCACGCAAATAGGAAGCGTCGGCTTTTTCCAAGGACATTCCCGTTTGCAGCCCAGCGGCCGGATTGATCACGGTTTCAAAATAGAACGCGTTCGTCTGCTGGATGTCGCCATCTACCAGGAGCACTCGCTGGGATTGTTTGATGCCGATCACGCACCAACGCCGATTGTCTACCGCCAGTGCATCGTCAGGAATGGCTACTTCCACAACATGATGACCTGGAACACCAAAAATCACTTGCACCTGGCGCGTGACGGTTTCGCCGGCGCCAATCTGTTCAATAACTACTGGCGGCAAATCGAGAATCTCTCCCGAGTAGGGCTTGTCGGCCTGAGGCGCGACAGCTCCTTCGCCGTATCTGACCGCCCGCAGTCGGACCACCACATTTGTCGCCGGCTGACCGGTTTGATTGCGAACCTGAAATCGAACCATCAGCGGCACGCCGGCAGCCCACACCTCCTGCTCGGGTTCCACGGACGCCACGGACAAATTGGTGGTCAAGTCCTTGGCGCAGTCAATCAGATGGATTCCGGCGGAGTTGTCCACCAGGGCTCGTAGGCGGCTGCGCAGTTCTTCGGGTTCGCCGAACTCATTGCGCCGCAGATCACTGATTAGATAGACTTCCGCATGTTCCTCCGCGTTTTCGGCGACCATCGGTGCCACGATATCCAAAGCCGCGCGAGGCGCTAGCTGAAGCGCTGTCGGTTGCGTTGCGTTGAGCCGGTCCAACAGCCGAGCCGGGTCCCTGGGAACGGTTTGGGCGATCAGATCGGCCGCCGCATCGAGGCGGATGTTTTCGGCATCTCCCTGACTGGCAATCGTTGCCCGGCTCCAACGCAACAGCGAGATCTGATGCTGCCCCGGCTCCCCGGCAATCGACCGGACGAGGCCCCCCAAGGCCCGAAGCCCGCGGGCATACGCCGATTCGTTCTGGTCGACTTCCGCCATGGAAAAACTGTCATCGAGCAAGATGTAATGGTGAGTCGTTTGCCCGCCGAACCATCCCAACCATTTGGAGGCACTGACCCATTTGGCCAACATGGCCACCAGCAGCACCATGGCCAGCATCCGCGCCGCCAGGAGCAACCACTGCTTGAGCATCACCCAGCGCCGGTTGCGTCGGTAACTTTCCAGCAAGAAGTCCATAGCAGCCCACTTCTGCTTCCGATGCCGAAGCATGTTGATCAGGTGTACCAGAATTGGCACTCCTACCAACAAAAATCCCCAGGTTAGTGGCTGAAACAGAAACTGCATGTTGGATATGTCGAAAGGAATCGTCTAGGGATCGCGGGTTCTCCGCCTCCACTAACGGATGCGAAGCTGAACAGGGTGCCGCCGGTGCGGCATTGGAACGCGGCTAGGTCTGCACAGTTTATCTCCGGACCGCGTGCATGCGTTCGCTGAGGATCTTCGCGAGCACGGCATCGGGTGCGTCGCTCGTTCGGACCAGCAGATAGTCGCTCTTAGACGCCGCGCACGCGCGGCGAACTCGGTCCAGGAAACGCTCCAGTGATTCGAGGTATCCATCACGTAGCGAACGCGGGTTGCAGGTCAGGTGTTCCACCGTCTCGAGTCCCTCAAACCGAGTCGGATCCGAAAATGGAAAATCAAGTTCATCGTCATCGAGCACATGCAACACCATCACATCGTGTCCGGCGCGCCGGAGTGAATCAATTCCCCGTAGAGAGCTCTCTTCGGCTCCCAGCAAGTCGCTGATCAACACCATGAATCCGCGCCGCGGAAACGCCTGCATGACATCCTTGAAGACCGGATCGAGATCCGTCTTGTTGGCTGGCTTCGCGTTCTCAAACGATGCGAGGACGTCGGTCAAATGCCGCTGACTAGTACGCATGGGAACCCGCGCGCGGATCTTGCTATCGAACAGAACACTTCCAACGGCGTCCTGTTGCCGCAGAATCAACAAAGCCAAACAGGCGGCTAGCGTCGCCGCGTATTCGAACTTCGTCATCTCCGCCCGGCCGTAGCTCATGCTTTCCGAGCTATCGACCATCAAACAACACCGTAGATTCGTATCCTCTTCATACTGCTTGATGACCAGACGGTCCTGGCGCGCCCAGACTTTCCAATCCACATGCCGCACATCGTCGCCGGGAACGTACTGGCGATGCTGTACGAACTCGACCGATTGCCCAAAGTAGGGGCTACGGTGAGAGCCGGACAGAAAGCCTTCGACGATTTGGCGAGCCCGCAACTCAAGCCGTGCTACCCGCTTGACCGCCTCAGGAGGCAAAAATCTTTTGGAAGCGGGCATCGCGGGTTAACTCGTCCTCTGTGGTGGGTGTTTCGGCAACCAGTCGTTCGATGACATCATTCGTGGTGATTCCGTCGCTTTCAGCCGCAAAGGTAACCACCATGCGATGCCGCAGCACCGGCTTACATAGTTCCTGTATATCTTGCACCGTCACATGCGTCCGTCCGTGCAGCAGAGCCCGAGCTTTACCGCCAAGCACGAGAAACTGTACCGCCCGCGGCCCTGCGCCCCAGCCGATTTGGTCCCGGACAAAATCCGGCACTCCCTCCGAGCCAATACGAGTCTGCCTGACAATTGCGAGCGCGAATCGGATCACGTGGTCCGCGACCGGCACGCTGCGCACCAAGTCCTGCAACTCGAGAATTTCCTCTCCGCTGAGAACGGGGGCCACCTCGCCGTCGAGCTTGGATGTGGTGCGTCTGGCAACCTCGAATTCCTCATCAAAGCTCGGGTAGTCGACGAGCACCTTGAACATGAATCGGTCTTGCTGCGCTTCGGGCAGCGGGTAGGTGCCCTCTTGCTCAATAGGATTCTGGGTAGCCAACACAAAAAACGGGTTGCCTAGTTCATGTCGGACTCGACCGATCGTGACCTGCCGCTCTTGCATCGCCTCCAGGAGAGCCGCCTGAGTCTTAGGCGGAGTTCGGTTGATCTCGTCTGCCAGGATAACATTCGCGAATAACGGCCCCTCCATGAAGCGTCGCTGCAAGCCACCACCGGGTTGCTCCTCGATCACCTCCGTGCCGGTGATGTCCGCTGGCATCAGGTCCGGCGTAAACTGGATGCGACTAAAGGAAAGACTCAAGGTTCGGGCCAAGGTGCTAATCATCAGTGTCTTGGCTAGTCCCGGTACTCCCTCAAGTAAACAGTGCCCGCGACTGAAAATGCTGATGAGCAACTCGTCGATCACATCCTGTTGCCCCACGATGACCTTGCCGAGTTGCTCAAGAATGTGATCCCGCGCCCCCTGCAACTTCTCGATCGCGCCAGCAGAAATCGGCTGGTCTTCATTACTTTGGATCATGCAGCGTCCCTAACTGACCAAAGACCGGTACTTCCTAATAAATCACAGCTGGCCGTGCGTTGCCGCCACTGAGCTGATCAATTTTCCGAATGTCTAAGAACGTGGTGGTAAGTCAACTTCCTACGCGGACTTGGCGTTCCTCCCCAATCCACAAAGTTTATCAATCCAATAGTCTGAAGCACTTATGCACGAATTGCTAGCCCCCGACGGGAACCCACACCGCTTTAGGCACCCCTCGCATGCTCCTGCTCGGTAGTTGGCCTATTCTGAGGACAGATCAACTTACGCGCAGTGGTGCCCATGGCCACCGACTGCTTTAGGGTCGCCGACCACTCCGCACCTGTCCGCTGTGTTAGTTGCGGGTGAGCGGAATGCCGCCCAGCGCCACCAGCGGCTCAAGCTCGTAGGAGAACGCTCCCAGCAACTGGGTGGTGGGGCCGTCATGGCATTCGACGCATGCAGCGGAACTGCGGAGTGCGCCCAACATCCGCAGCGCCCGGGGATGATGCTCGGCGTAGACAGGCCCCGCCCTCTGCAACTCTTCCAGCCCCCTTTTCTCGAAGCTATCGAGTGGACGTGTGGTTGCGGTATCGGCAGAAAGCAATTCCGGCAACGTATCCAACTGATAGACAACCGGCTCCTCGTGATACAGCAGGCCAACCAATTGCAACTTTTTCAGCACCAGCGTCGGTGCCGTGCCTGAGCGTCCAAGTTTCGATTCTCGGTTGAACGGAAAACTGAGGTCTTGGTTCCAGCGTCCCGCGCCGTCCTCGACAATCGCATGCGGCAGGAAACCCGCCACGCGATCGAGATCCTGGACATCTCCGAATCGATCCCTATCGAGGAACCAGCCGCTGAAATGCCGATGGCCCGCTTCAAGCCGATCGTTCATCGCCTGACGCTGCTCGCCGACAGCATCGCTCTGGATGGGAGCAACCTGCGAATGAGGGTCGCCATCGACAAGATATTCGGCATCGTCTCCCGGTGCGTCGTAGCTGGGCGGCAGTTGGATCGGAGAACCATCGTCTTGCTCGAGGTTGCGCAACGAGGGATAGGCCATGCGCTGGACACCGAACTCCGGAGTCTCGAGAAAATGAGAAACGGCCGAGCGATGCAGTGAAGCGATGGCGTAGCGACGGCTCAAAAATCTAGGAAACCTCTCGTATTCGGAATCTTCTTCCTCCGCTTCGTCCGCGGCCGGTACGGTCAACACCGTCTGGCTTACCGGTTGCACACGCTGCCGAAGCGACAGGTAGGGATACTGGTCGCGCAACCGAACCTTGCGCCACGTACTCATCCCCATGGGAATCGAAACCGCAGCCAACGCAATCAAGACCAAGACGGAAAGCGTGACCAGGCGCCCTTTCTGCTCCAGTGAAACCAAGCCGAGTACCACACCGGCGATGAACATGGCGAGGGCAATCGCCATCGTAAAGATCGACAGAAAGAGCCCGCCCAAACAGAAGGCAAGCATCCCGAGTGAGACCAGCGTCCCAGGGGTGGCTTTTCTGGCATAGGCGACCAGGAGCACCACGGACGTAATGGCGAGAGCAGGAATGATCATGGCTTAGTTCCTTAACTGAAGAGACTTTGCTGGGAGAAGCCGAACAAGCTGACAAGACGCCGCTGCATGGCGCGAAGCATGCTAAATCCCTATCTGCTAAGTTCAATATACCGGTAACGGCACGGAGTTCAAAAAGAAATTTGTCGCTCGACTACCTTGGGCAACTCGTTCGCGAAGCCGATGAACCCGTCCGTTTGCCCATGCGTATTACAGAGATACGATGTGGGAGTTCCCTGCTTGACGCTCGACTGGCTGATGTCAAGTAGCAGGCAGTTCCATCGTGTCGTCCGCTTCCCAGATCCTCTAGATTTTGGCGGCTGCGCGAGGCGAGCCTACTACTTTGAACGGGAACTTGTCCCGTCAGGCGACTTCAGCCATTGATGCAGCCGCTGCGTCGCATCGGCCGAAGCCGAGGGATCGATCTCCAGCTGCCAGTCCCGTGCCGGCTTGGAGCCAAGACGAATGGTCAGCTCGACGATCTTGCCGCGCCGCGAGACGCACAGCGTAAGCTCCCGATCGGGCTCATAAGCTGCGAGCCGATGGACCCAACTCTCCGCCGTGACACGGTAGCCGTCTAGCGCCACGATTTCGTCGCCAACATCGAGTCCAGCCCGGTCCGCCGGTGAACCGCGAAGTACCTTCCGAACCAGCAGATTGCCCGGCTCGGGAGACGGCTCCAGACCGGTCCAAACGCTCTGTTGACCACTCGGCTGAGATGCTTCGTCGGCAAGCCGCAAGCCCAACCAATCGAAAGCTGGCTGGAGATCGAGTTCGGTAGCCTCGCTGACCTGTTTTTCGAACCACTGCCGCAACTGCCCGGTACCGATCTCCTCAACTAGATCGCCAAAATCTCCCAGCGTGTATCCCGTCGCTCGATGCCGTTGCCAAAGAAGCCGCATCACGTCGTCAAGCGACTTGCCTCCTGCCGTCGCCTGCGCGATCGCCACGTCCAGCAGCCACGCCAGCATGGCACCTTTGAGATAGTAACTGATGCGAGCGTTCGGCGAGTTTTCATCAGGCCGATAGTGCTTGGTCCACGCGTCCCAAGACGCGTTCTTCAAATCTTGTACTAGGCGGCCGGGAGAGTTGTTCACGACCTCGACGATTTTTGTCAGCCGAGCGAGATACTCCTCGCAAGTGCAGAGACCGGTTCGCACGAGCGCCAAGTCGTCGTAGTAACTGGTGATTCCCTCGGCAATGCACAGTTCTTCAAAGCACTGCTCCCGCTCATAGTCGTATCGCATCAGTTCCTTGGGCCTGAGTCTACGCACATTCCAGGTGTGGAAGAACTCGTGACTGACCAGTCCCAGCCAATCCACGTAGGACTCGCGATGTTTCATCGCCCAGCTGCCACACATCAGAACGGTTGAGTTGTCATGCTCGAGCCCACCGCGAGCTTCCGTAGCCAAGTTGATAAACCAGTAGGCGGTGTACGGTACATCGCCCCAAAACCGTTGATGTTCCGCCACGATCTTTTGCATGTCATCGACTGCACGCGCCAAGTCCCACAAGTCGTCGCCACCGACGTTGACCAGAAAATGAGTCTTGCCACCGACGCCGAACTGCCGCGTCTGGAAGTTGCCCGCCACCACGGGGGAATCGACCAACTCATCGAAGTCGGACGCGAGGTAGGTCCACTCATTTTCATCGCGGCCGAGTTTTTTCAGCGAGGTTGCCACATCCGGCCAGTCATCGGGCAAGCGCAGACTCAGTTGAATCGCCTCCGCCTGGCGCTGCGCGACAAATGGAAATGTCGCGGCCCCGTTGAGCAAGCCAAAACTTCCGTCGACCCAATTGGTTCTGACAGTCATCTCGCGACAGTAGATTTGGTAAGTCACACGAATGTGGGAGACTCCGGGCGGAACTGCTGCCTGCCAGCGGTTCTTTCCCTCCCGTGTCAACACCACGGAGTCGAGTTCTTGGCCCTGAATCGCATCATGGGCCGTCGCGCCAATGCATTCTATGTTTCTCGTATACTCCCGCATGACGTAGCTACCGGGAGTCCAAACTGGAAAGATCAGTTTGAACTGCGCCTGATCTCGCATCGGTATCCAAAGAGCGATGTCGACCAAGTGCTGCTGGCATCGGGAAAAGTCGACTTGGTACAGCAGGCCGTCTGGGTTGGGTGTGTATGCGGTCATTAGCGATTCTTCAGCATGTTTAGCCATCAGAGTTTTCTACCTTGGATTTTCAGTCACAAGAAACCTGGCTTGAGGTAGCAGGCCACGCGGCAATAAGCCAGTGGGCAAGGGACGCGCCTCAGCGCTGAAAATTCCACGATGCACTCGCATATTTCTCGCCCGCGAGTCGGCCGATTCGCTCCTGAGGGAGATCGACATCGACGCGACTGGCTTTCCAATGTCGCGTCAGCGCCAGCTCAACTTCCTCGGAGGAGATCTCCAGGTTGCGGAGGAACTGACCGTGAGGACGACCGAGGCGATAGGGAGGTTCTCGCGGGGGATGCAGAAGAAAACGACTGACTGGTTCCAGCTCCATGTTCAGCAGGAGGGTTCCATGATAGAGCATCCAGTCACGGCGAACTCGCAGGCTGTTGCCGCCTACCTTTTTTTGTTCTACGACCAGATCACAGGTGCCATCCGACGTGATGTCGGGTCGGCAGGGTTTCAGGGCCTCCACCATGTTGGACATGACGAAGCGATGGGCCGCATCGAGCATGCGCAGCTGCGGCCGTTGGGCGAGTGAGAGCAGCAGGGCATAGAACAGGCATCCCGGTCCGGCCACGACCGACGCGCCACCGCTAGAGCGACGGAATACGGGAACGTTGGATTCCAAGACGGCGTCCCGATCGACCTCCACGTCGACTCGGCTACTGCGTCCGACCACCACAAACGTCTCCGTCGCGTTCCACAACCGCAATGTCTCGCGCTGCCAGTTACCCTGCTCTGCCTCTTCGAGCAAGGCTTCATCGAGAGCCAGGTTCTCTGCGATCGAAGGAAGTGTGCGGTTGATGAAGAGCATGCGATGAGCCGTAAAATTGCCAGTCCGCCCTCGCGCTGGAACCCGCCGTGGAGACGGCCTGGATGGTAATGCAAACGTTTAGAACCCGAAGCTTTCCGCATCTTGCTCCGGTGCGGGCTGGTAGCCGTGCGGCTCCATGGAGCATCCGGCGCGGCCTTGGCTCAACGAGCGGATGGCGGATGAATAACCGAACAGTTCCTTCAGCGGAGCGTAGGCGATCACACCGGTCATCGCACCCCGCGACTCGGTGGAATCGATCGTGGCGCGTCGCTGCTGGAGGTCGCCCACAATTTCACCCATGTAATCTTCCGGCGTGACGATATCCAGACGCATGACCGGTTCGAGCAGCGTCGGTGAACCGGCTTGCAAGCCCTGATCGAACGCATCATTCGCAGCGATGCGAAAAGCCACTTCATCCGACCCGACTTCGTGCATCTCACCGCCGACCAAACTGATTCGCATTCCAGTCAGCGGGAAACTACCGATCATACCACCACCGAGGGCTCGACCGCGCAGCTCCTCCGTGGCAGCCACCTTGAGTTCATCGGGTAAGTCCCCTTCGCCAAAGAACTGATCTAGCACGATCACGTTCGCGGCTCGATCCTCAAGCGGCTCAAATCGCACGTTCAATCTCGCGAACATCTGCGTCGCACCAATTTGGCGATTGCAGCGTCCGGTCACCTCAGCCTTTTCGCCGATCGTTTCGCGATAATTCACTCTTGGCTTGTAGAACTTGACATTCAGGTTGAAATCGCGCGTCAGCCGGTGCTTAATCACATCCAAATGCAACTCGCCCATGCCGCTGATCAATGTCTGTCCGGACTCTTCGTTTTCAACTGCATGGAATGTCGGATCCTGGCGTTTGAGCATATCGAGTACTTCGGACAGTTTCTTTCTCTCGGTCGTGTTTTCCGGCTCGATGGCCATCGAAAGCACCGTCTGCGCAAACTGAATGCTGGGCAGCTCGATCGCGTCTCGCGTTTCGCACAACGTGTCTCCGGTAATGGAAATACGAGGCCCGATGGCGCAGGCGATGTCGCCACACTCCAATTTTTGGACTTGTCCCTGGCGTTCCTTTTTGGTCGCGTGGATTTGCCACAACTGGGCGATGTTCTCCTTCTTGTCGCGGTTCGGATTGTAGACCCGCGAGTTCGCTGTGAGCGATCCGGAGTAGACGCGGATCCAGTAGAGATCCCCGGTCTTGGCCGGCAGGATCTTGAAGACCAACGCACAGAAAGCGTCCTTAGTCGACGGTCTTCGCTGCAGTTGCTTGTCGCGACGCTTCGGATCGACTCCCGTCACGGCCGGACGATCGAGGGGACTAGGCAAGTAGTACCCCACGGCGTCGAGTAGCGGCTGCACTCCCATACCATGCAGGGCGGAACCACATAGTACCGGCTGGATGGTTCGCGAAATACACCCCTCGCGCAGGACCTGCCGAATGAGCTCGACCGGCAACGGCTTTTCTTCGAGGGCTAACTCCATCATCTCATTGCTGATCAGGTAGAGCGCTTCGAGCATCATCTCGCGCCAACTCTGCGCGTCATCGACCAGCTCTTCCGGGATCTCTTCGATCGAGACCTCTTTTCCATCGTCTTCAGTCGAGAAGCGCAGCATGTGCATTTCGATCAGGTCGATCACCCCGACAAATGGATCTGAGACATGGGGGGGGCCCATGCCGACGGGAATTTGGATCGCCACCGGTTGAGCATTCAGCCGAGGTCCGATTTCGTCGAGTACGCGGTAGAAGTCGGCGCCCTCTCGATCGAGTTTGTTGATGAACACGACGCGCGGAACTTCGTACTTGTCCGCCTGACGCCAAACCGTCTCACTCTGAGCCTCGACACCCTCGCGTCCACTGAATACGACGACGGCGCCGTCCAGGACACGCAAACAACGTTCGACCTCTGCCGTGAAGTCGACGTGGCCGGGCGTATCGAGCAGATTGATAGCGTTCTCTTTCCACCGGAACGTGACGCACGCCGAATAGATCGTAATGCCCCGCTCCTGCTCCTCAGGATCGTCATCGGTTTCCGTCGTTCCCGAGTCGACGCCGCCGGCACGGTGCTTGGAGCCACTGACATAGAGCATCCGTTCGGTAACCGTGGTCTTACCCGCATCGATATGAGCGATAATGCCGATGTTTCTTAGTGACTCAAGATCGCGAGCCATGGTATTGCTGCCTTGCGGTATGAGTGCTTTTCTGTGATGAGAATGATTTATCGAGCAACGAGTTTGCCGCTGGTTGCCATTCGCCTGCCGACCCCGGGCGTGCCGCGCTGATCGGGCGGCATGTTCCTAATCTGCTTTTCTCTGCAGCTGCTTTTTTCTCAGCCCCTTTCCTACCTGGGGTCAGCGCAGAAAAAGAGCCACGTCGCCCTGGACAGGACGGCACGGCTCTGAAACTGTTGATGGGTGTGCTACCAAGCGAAGTGTGCAAACGCCTTGTTGGCGTCCGCCATGCGGTGTGTATTCTCGCGGCGAGACATGGCCGTCCCCTCCTTGCGATAGGCAGCCAACAGCTCCTCGGCTAGTCTCAAGTGGGCAGCGCGGCCTTTCTTCTCACGAACGGCTTGCAATATCCAGCGGATGGCCAACGACTGTTGCCGAGCTCGGTTGACCTGCATCGGCACCTGGTACGACGCACCACCGACCCGCTTCGAGCGCACTTCAATGAACGGCTTCACGTTCTCGACGGCTTGCTCAAACACCTCGATAGACGGTCGGTCCGACACTTTTTCGCCAATTGCGTCTAAAGCATTGTAGAAGACGGTTTGTGCCGTGCTCTTCTTACCATCGTACATCAGGCAATTGATGAACTTGCCGGCCAGCAATGACTGATGCTTCGGATCCGGCCGAAGCGATTCGCGACTTGCGGTAATCTTTCCCATAACTTGCTAACTCAATGATTCCTGAATTTTGAGATGTCGAGCGACTCAGCCCATTGGAACGACGTGTACTTAGGGCTTCTTGGCGCCGTAGCGACTGCGAGCCTGCTTACGGCCATCAACACCCAGCGTATCGCGTGCGCCACGAACGACTTGGTATCGAACACCCGGAAGATCGCGAACACGACCACCACGGATCAGCACGATCGAGTGCTCTTGCAGATTGTGGCCTTCGCCAGGGATATACACGGTCACCTCCTTGCCGTTGGACAAACGGACCCGTGTGATTTTCCGCAAAGCCGAATTAGGCTTTTTGGGTGTCATCGTTCGCACCTGCAGACAGACACCCTGCTTGTGGGGGCATTTATCCAGAACGACTGATTTGGTTGCCTTTCGCTGGACCCGACGGTTCCTCTTGACCAGCTGATTAATCGTGGGCATCTTTCGCGTTTCCGACCTAAATGTTGGATTTCAAAGGGCTTAGGAGTCTGCGACAAAGCCGTTCGTCGCCCTAAGCTGATTTTTTCAGTACCAGAGGTGGGAATCGAACCCACACGCCCTTGCGGGCACTGGATTTTGAATCCAGCGCGTCTGCCAATTCCGCCACTCTGGCAATTGGAAGAAGGCAATTCCTACCGATTTCGCACCGATTCGGACACAAAAATGTACTCGAACCGCAGCGTACACCACAAGCCCCGATGCTAGCTGACGAGCTATTTCTTTTTCCGCTACAGGCCAGATACTCCGCTGCGTGACGCCGGAGAACCTCCTGACTCGATCCAAAACAAGGCAATTTCCGCCGATTTGGCCCGGCAAATGCACCAAGGGGAGAGCAATGTAGTGCGAATACCAAGTTGACAGTAGCCACACTTCCGCAAATTCGAGCTGAACCCATGTTTTTCATAAACCCTATGTTTCTTTTGTTCATTGCACCCGCAGTCCTCCTGTCGCTCGTAGCCCAGTGGATGGTCCGATCCGCCTACGAGCGCATGAGCCGAGTCCGCGCTCCGGCAAGCGGCTATGAGGCCGCGCGCCGTATCTTGGATGCCAACGGCCTCCGGGACGTCGATATCGAGCAGGTACCCGGCAAGATGTCGGACCACTACGATCCGGGGGCCAAAGTCCTGCGGCTGAGCTCCGAGGTCTACCGCGGATACTCCATGGCCGCTGTCGGCATTGCCGCCCATGAGGCCGGACACGCGCTGCAGGACGCCAAGCGGTACGCTCCCTTAGTCGTTCGCAATCTGGCGGTGCCTGCCGCCAGTTTTGGTAGCGGGATCGGTACGCTGATGCTGTTCGTTGGCATGCTGATGGTGTTCACCGTATTGGCACCCCTAGGCAAGATCGTATTCCTGGCCGGCATCGTTGCCTTCGGCGCTACCGTCGCATTCCAGCTGATCAATCTGCCAGTCGAGTTTGACGCGAGCTCACGGGCTAAAATTCAGCTGGTCAATCTGGGAATCGTCTCCGGCCCCGAGTTGCCCTACGTGAGCAAGGTCCTTAACGCGGCCGCCCTGACGTACGTGGCCGCGACGCTGCACTCCATCATGACGCTCGCGTACTACGTCCTTTACTTCATGCAAGCGACCAGTCGCAACTAAGGCGGTCTCGGCGCGGTAGGCTTCGCTCCTGTCTACGCTGGACCGAATCCTTCCCCCAAGGAGGTCGTACAGCTTTTCAGTTGCTACCGCCGGATTTCAGTTGCTACGTCAGGATTTCAGTTGCTACGTCAGGATTTCAGTTGCTACGCCGGGGTGAGTATGTCACCATGCAGCCGACACACGGGAAGCTGGATGTTGGTCATCAGACGAGCTGGATCATGCCATGACTGCCGACCGACAGCTCTACACGCCTGTTGCGCGACTCTATGAGAAAAACCGCCCTCGCTATCCGGACGCGATCATCGAGCGAGCCATGGAGCTGGGTGACCTAGCCGGCGATTCGTCCGTTCTTGAAATCGGCTGTGGTCCGGGAACTGCGACCGTGGCGTTCGCTGCTCGTGGCGTTCAGATGACGTGCATCGAACCGAGCGATACGATGGTCCAGCGCGCTCGCTTGGCGTGTGTCGATCTACCCAAGGTCTCGCTTGTGCACAGCGCGCTGGAGGAGTGGGATTCGGGTGGGCAACAATTCGACGCCGTCATCGCCGCGACGTCGATTCATTGGCTTGCCGAGCAGACGGACAGACAACGGGTTGTCGACTATATCCGGCCCGGCGGACGTCTGATCCTGCTTTGGAATCTGCCTCCGGAGCCAACGGCGGAGTTGCGCGAACTGGTCGCCCAAGCTTGCGGCCAAGCGAGTCCGTTTTTCTTCGGAGGCTATTCGCCAAGCGAACATCGCCAAAATATTCGCGAGCGAGTACTGGCGGAGTTCAGCAATTCCTTGAGCGACTTCAGTTTTGACGAGATAGAAGTGGCGCGAGAGTACCTGGTTACGGACTACCTAGACTGCCTGGCGACCTTCTCTCAGAACATTCGAATGGATCCCCAGCAGCGCAACTCATGGATGGCACGAATCCACGACCTACTCACGGAAGCTTCCGGAGAGAAAATCTCGACGTCCTACTGCTCCCTATTGAACGTCGCCCTCAAAAGGTCAGCAGCCTAGCGGATGGCCTTGTCGGGCAACTCTCCCTTAATGCCTTCGTCCATGGGCATCGTGTCCGACACAATGCCTGTGGCAGCCATCAACTCGACCAGTTGCTGAGATAGCTGCTCGACGCGTTTCTTCTGTTTCGGATCGTTGATCAAGTTGTTGCCTTCCATGGGATCGTTCTGAATATCGTACAACTCGGCCAGATGGCGATCCGGGCCACCGTCGCCGTGAGGGTACCGAACGAGCTTCCAGCGGTCGGTTCGTATGCCGCGAATGTTGGGCGTGTAGGGAAACTGCTTTTCGTAGTTGTAGTGATAGAACCAGGCGGTACGCCAATCGGCGTCGCCTCCATCGAGCATTTTGACCATCGAGCGACCGTGTACGTCCGCCAGCGGCTGGGCACCGGCGAGTTCACAGATCGTGGGCGCGATGTCCACGGTCAACACTTGTTCTGGGACTCGCTTGGCTGCTCCACCGGCAAGCCCGGGATAGCGGATGACCAATGGGACTCGGATACTGGCCTCATGCATCGTACGTTTGTCGACCATCCCGTGCTCTCCTTCGAGCAGGCCGTTGTCGCCCATGAATAGAATCACGGTGTTGTCCAGTTCGCCGCGTTGCCGCAGCAACTCGACCAGCCGCCCCATGCTGTCATCGACGCTCAGAATGGTTCCCCAATACGCCCGAACCATGTCTTGAAACTCCATCACGCCGGCCGCCGACGTGTCCGGAAATTTCTTCCGCCAGTCAAAAATCGGACCATAGATTCCGTGCCAAGTCGTCAAACGTTGCCGGATCCAATCCGGCTTGCCGTCCAGCTGGAATGAAGAGTGAGGGTAGTTGACTTCGACATCATCAAAAGCATGTTCGTATTTGGGCTCCGGGTAGTAAAAACTGTGCGGCGCCTTGTGCCCGATCATCAACATCCAAGGCTCCTCGCCCGACCGCCCCTGAATCCACTCCTGGGCCATGTCCGTGACGACAGTCGTGTAATAGCCCTTCGCCACCCGGCGCTCCTTACCGTTGAAATTAAACTCCGTATCAAAGTACTTACCCTGTCCTTTATGAGTGACGAAATAGTCGAAGCCGGGCCGCGGCTCATCGTTGTTTTCTCCCATGTGGTATTTGCCGAGATAGGCGGTCTCGTAACCGGCTGCCTGCAACTGCCTTGGAAACGTCCCCATATCATCCGGGTACTCAGTGAAATTGTTCGTCACGCCATGCGCGTGCGCGTACAACCCGCTCAGAATAGAAGCCCGGCTGGGAGAGCAAAGACTCGTCGTGCAGAAGCTGTTCTCAAACAGCATGCCCTCCGCCGCTAGGGCGTCGATGTGCGGTGTCTTCAAATGCGGATGCCCCATGCAACTCAGCGCGTTCCAGCGAATGTCATCGCATAACACGAACAATATGTTGGGTCGCTCGGGCGACGACTTGGCCGACTCCTGCGTCTGGGCAGGTGCGTAGGCCGCCGGCTGCAGGGCTAGCGCGGCGAATACCATAACGAGGGAAACTGCCGAAGGGGTAGAGCGCAAAACTGCGGAACGCATAGTCAAGGTGCCTTTCATGGATCTAAATAGCCTGTGCGAACACTATAACAGACACCGCACGCAGTTTCTTAGCAGCCTGCTGAATGGGTATTAAAACTGCTTCTCCCACCGGCTCGCTGCGCTCACCACCCCCCCACGCTCCTGGGGCCTGGCGTAGATCGTTCCAAGGTTTTCCCAAGATCGACTGGGGACCGACGAACAAGCTATAGTTGGAGAAATTGTGCCCGCTAAGGACCGGGCGCCCTCGAATGGGTTAGTGGTGCTGCGTCTGGATCTCCCGGGCCTTGTCGGGACTCAGCAGAGCTAAGTAGGTTAAGGATGTTGTCATGCGATCACTGGCGTTTCTAGCGGCCATCACCGTAGGTTTCACCGGCTGCGCTGTGCCCAGATTCGAGCATTCGAGATCGGTCAAGCAAACGATCGAGACCGAACCGCTCCAAGCCGTTGACTTGACTACGTTCGGAGGCGCGATCTCCGTCGAGCCTCATGATCAGCCATGGATCGATATGGAGATCAACTACAAGGCGTACGCAGACTCGCGGCAACAAGCCCAGAGGAACTGTGAGGCACTCGACTGCGACATCACGGCTGACGCCGGCACGCTATTCGTCAAAGCCACCAAACCGTCCGGCCAGCGGAGGTCGTCGGCATCCTTTAAGTTGAAAGTACCGGCCGATTGCCAGTTGAAACTTCGTACCAGCAATGGTCGAGTTGGGGTGGTGGACATCCGCGCGAAGTGCGACGTCGAAACCAGCAATGGTCCGATCTCCCTAAAACGCATCCAAGACGCGATCGTGGCCCGCACGAGCAACGGTGCCATTTCCGTCGAGGATTGTCGTGGCGCAATCCAATTGAAAACCAGTAACGGACGCGTGACCTACTCAGGACTGCTGGCCGGTTCGGACAACAAGATCCGAACCAGTAACGGTGCCGTTAATGTAAAACTGGACCCGCAATCGCTGACTGAACTCCAGACCAGCACTTCCAATGGTCGGATCCATTGCTCGCTGACGACTCAGCGCGTCATCGCGAAGAGTCGACGCGAGTATCATGCGGTTGTGGGCGAAGGCGACGAGCCCGTGGGACGGCTGACCATCGGTACTTCCAACGGCTCGATCAGTATCGGAGCCCTTCAGAATGTCAAAACCTGGCCCAGCACCGAGTCCGAGATCCAGGCGAGCAGCGAAATTGCCCTCTGAGAGAGACGGCCAGAGTTGACCTCGGACTTACGCCGAGGCTACAGCCTGGCGTAGCTCCGCGGCTGCTAGCCCGGGTAGATACCAATGCTGACGCACCGACCGGCGGAGCGGTTGCCGCCTATGTCGGTGCGATTGCAGCTGGTGATTCAGATCAGACACCGTGCGGCTATGCGACTTCCCAGCCACTGCGATATTCCTTCCGGATGAATTTCTCTGCCGCTGGATTGTCGGTCCGGAGCCTCTTGCCATCCCACTGGAATTTCTGACCACTGCGGTACGCGACGTTGCCTAACAATACGGTTTCGGTCAGCGCACCGGAGTAATCGAAGTTACAAGTCGTTGGCGAACCATCGCGACACGCCTTGAGCCACTCCTTGTGGTGCCCGATGGACGATTCAATCGTCGGTTCGGGTGGCTGGAAATCGGCGAAGTCTGCCGCCGGGAACAACTTGTATTTCCCATAGTCTGCAAACATCGATCCTTTGGTACCAATGAACATCACGCCATTGGCCGGTACACGATTCCCATCGATCTCGCGAGGTATCTTGTTGCCGTCATACCAGGTGAAATTGAGTCCCGGCATTTCGCCGCGCTGCGGAAACTTGTAGCGTACGATCAACCCCAGTGGCGCCGTTTCCGGATGCACGGCCGGTCCCTCTGCTTCCACCTCGGTCGGATGACGCAGCTTGAGCGCCCAGAAGGGCAAGTCCATATAGTGACATCCCATGTCACCGAGCGTGCCTTGGCCAAAATCCCACCATCGACGCCACTGAGCTGGATGATACCTGCCACGGGCGTAGGGCCTCTCGGGAGCGGGGCCGAGCCATAGATCCCAATCCAAATGGGCGGGCGGTTCATCCGCCTTTTCAGGACGATCGCCGCCTCCCCAGCCCTTGCCAACCCAAACGTGCACGTCGGTCACATCGCCGATCGCCCCAGACTGGATGATTTCTACAACGCGCCGGTAATTATCGCCGGCATGGATCTGGGTTCCCAACTGAGTGGCCACGCCCGCCTCGTTGGCCGCCTCGGCAATCAACCGAGCCTCCTCGACGGTATGTGTCAAAGGTTTCTCGCAGTACACATGCTTGCCAGCTCGAATCGCACGCATGGTCGCCGGTGCGTGATGGTGGTCGGTCGTCCCGACGACAACCGCATCGATCCGATCGGCCTCACGGTCCAGCATCTCGCGATAGTCTTTGTACGGTCGCGCGTCGGGAAACTCGCTCAGCTTTCGATCTAGATACTTGCGATCGACGTCGCACAGAGCGACGATCGTCTCGTGCATCACGCCTTTGATATCCTCGGCCGCACGATTCGCCGTCCCAATGCAGGCTACGTTGAGTTTCTCGTTGGGCGACTTGGATTGCGCTGCCGCCGTGCTCGTAAAGTATCCGGCGCTGACCGTAGCCGAGGCAGCAACAAAGGATCGTCGAGAGACGCGCAGGCGCGCAAGAGATGGGGTAGGTTGGGTCATTTCGTCTTCCAGTGGGATGAGGCGATTGTTGGATTTGCGAGGATGGACCTCCTATGCTAAACGGAACCGGGGCCGCCGTGCAAGCTGCGAAAGGGCCCCCTGAGATGCTGGTACGGCGGCAGGTGTCGCGCCGACCAGGCCAGTGTTTGGCCTGGAAATGTCTTGTCCTCAGCCAGCGGCACCTTTTCGAGAGTGAGTACGGTGCCAGTAACGAACACGCGCTGCGCTCGCGGCCCACCGCGGCGGAGCGGTCGGCGACTAGAGCAGTCGGCCGAGCTGAGTACCAAGTTTTGCGTGTTTTTTTGACTGCCTAGAGCTTTGTCAACACTAAAGATTTGGGTAAAGGGGGCAGGAGTCAATTGTGCACAGCACCCGAAGGGCCGCTGGCGGCAATTGACTCCTGCCCCTT
>JANQJJ010000303.1 GCA_028281725.1 Pirellulaceae bacterium
GAAAAAGTTGTTTTTGTGCGCCCGCAATCGCGGGCAGACGCATTGTGGGCGGTTGATCAGGCTCTGCGCACCCCCGCTGTGGCGGCGGTCTGTGCGGAACTCGAAAGAGTGGATGACCGCGCAGCGCGACGTCTCCAGCTGGCCGCTGAGAAGGGAAATGGGCTGGCTTTGTTGTTGCGTAGCGCAGCCGCGCGGCGGCAACCAAGTTGGGCTGAAGTCCAATGGTTGGTACGACCGGAGCGACAAGCAGCCGAGCTAGCAGCGAAGACGCTACGACCGGCGAAGCGGTCGGCGACAATCAGGCGGCCAGAGGCAGCGGAGCGAAGTGGGCGCCAAGTCCAGGTGCAGTTGGTGCGTGCCAGAGGAGGCCAGGCGGGAGCTACGGTGTGGCTGGAAATCCATTCCGTCACCGGAAAAATTCAAGAGAGTTTGCGTGAGAGGACTCGACATGAGCCCAAGCAAGCAACCCCCACGGCTTCTGTGTCTCTGGCTTCCGAATTGGCCAGTGCAAAGGGTCCAAGCCGCCGAGCCGCAGCTGGCTAACTCGCCGCTCGTCCTGCAATATCGCGACGCACGCCGTGGCCAGATTGTCGCCGCGGCCAATCTGGCCGCCCGGAGCGAAGGGGTGCGCGCGAACATGCGATTGAGTGAAGCGACCGCGCTGGTCGATACCGAAATTCGTCCGCATGATCCCCACGAAGATATCGAAGGACTATGCTCGTTGACCGAACAGGCTCAGCAGTTCAGTCCCATCGTAGGGTTGGAGCAGGTTGACAAACAAATCTGGGCCGGCCGTACGCTGCTGCAACCGGAATGCCTGCTGCTGGATGTGACAGGACTGGCGAATCTTTTTGGTGGCGAAGAACCTCTGATTCGCCAAGTCAGCTGTTGGCTCGCCGAGCAAAACTACTTTGGGTGCCTGGCCATCGCCGACACCATCGGTGCGGCTTGGGCTTTGGCAAATTACGGAACCCGAGGAGCCAATTGCACTCAGGTACCTGCGGCTTCCACCAAAGCACCTGGGGTAAACCGCCTGACTTCGGAAGACAAAAAAATTGTTCCGGCGTGCCGATATCGGATTGCCCCGGCAGGAGAGACTGCGGCGGCGATTGCCAATCTTCCTATTGCGGCACTGCGCCTAGGCCAGCAGACCGTTGCGTCATTGAAGCGATTGGGAGTGTCCACGATTGACCAGCTGCAGCAGTTGCCTCGCGGCGGTCTGGCAACACGACTCGGCGAAACCTTGATTGGCCGCTGGGATCAAGCACTTGGGCACCAGACGGAGCCTGTCGTTACGCTGCCCAGTTCCCCTGATTGGTGTCTCGAACAACCGCTCGAGTATCCGACTCAGCATCGCGAGACCATGCTGGAGTTAGTGCGGAGACTCAGTCGAGAACTATCGGCGCGGCTGAGCCGGCGTGGCGAAGGAGCTTTGCGAATCGTCTGCCGACTCGATCTGGTTCAGTCGCCCCCCTTGGTGATGCAGTTGGGATTGTTTCGACCTACCAATGAAGCTCGGCATCTGGAACTGTTGCTCTCGGGGCAGCTGGAACAGCAACTGCAAACCATAGCCTTGGCTCCTCTGTGGCGATTAACGCTGCAAGCCACCTTGACGGCGCCGATGGTCTGGCGGCAGGCCAGTTTGTTTGACGGAGGTGAATCCGCCAATCGACAGCAACTGGCACAACTCGTCGACACGCTCAGCAGTCGACTTGGCCGGCAACAGGTGCTCAGCGCCAAAGTACGTCAAGAAGTTCGGCCGGAACAGGCGTGTACGTTTCAGCCCATGACGGGACGCAGCAACGATGGGACGCAGGAAGTGACGGTGAAGAAGCTGAGTTCTCGTTTGGCACGCAGCCGCGCTGAACCCAATCGAGACGATCCCATGCGTCGACCAACGCAGCTGTATTCGCCGCCGGTCGCAATTGAAGTGGCCGCCTGCGAGCGGCAGGCTGTAGACGCGGCACCGGAGGTAGGGCAATCTGATCCACCAGCCGGCTCAGCTGGCGACTGTGCCGCCAGTCGCGCGGCGCCGCCAGGTCAATTCAAATACCAAGACACATGGCATACGGTCACTGAGGCAATCGGCCCCGAGCGATTAGAAAGTGGCTGGTGGCGCGGCCCGAGTACCCGTCGCGACTATTTCCGAATGACTACCAAGGCTGGCAGTTGGTTTTGGATTTATCGTGATCTGAACAGTGGCCAGTGGTACTTACACGGGACGTTCGATTAACCGCCGCCGGCATGTTGCAGGGCCGCGCGAGTGATGCATATAATTGTCAACATCCTGTCCCTGCGTCGCCGATCCTTTCTTCGGTAAGCTGCCGACGACGTTGAATCCCCAGAGGAGTGATCCCGTGAACGAAGCTCCCAATCCTTATGCCGCGCCCCAAACCTTGCCCGACGAGCCGCCGGAGGTGGTTGCCGATCATCCCCTCGTGCCGGCCGGACAGGGCTCGAGGTTGGTCAACTACTTCATCGATACCATCGGGCAAATAGGGCTCGCAGTTGGCATAGGCGTTCTGGCTGTGCTGATTGGCGGGGAAGAGGCTATCACCGCGTTAGAGGAGACTCCCGACATCGTGCTAGGGCTCCCGATTTTTTTCGCTTACTATCTGCTTCTCGAAGGCACAACATCCAGGACCTTGGGCAAGTGGGTCACTGGAACCAAGGTCGTCAACGAAGATGGCGGCAGGCCTACTACGGGGCAGATCATTGGGAGGACCTTGGCACGCCTGATTCCTTTAGAGGCGTTTTCGTTTCTGGGCCGCTCCGCCAGAGGCTGGCATGATAGCATCCCGAAAACGTATGTCGTCAAGATCCGCTAGTGCTTTGTCAACACTAGAGATATGGGTAAAGGGGTCAGGAGTCAATTGTGCACAGCACCCGAAGGGCCGCTGGCGGCAATTGACTCCTGCCCCCTTTACCCGACCCAAAGATTAAGCTTTG
>JANQJJ010000334.1 GCA_028281725.1 Pirellulaceae bacterium
AAGCTTATGCTCGTCGCAAGGGGATGAGCCTGCGGGAGGTTGAACGCTGGCTATCTCCGAATCTGGGCTATGAGACGTAGCCCGCATGCACTTCACGCCCGGCGGCAACCAAGTCGATTTTGTGCGGGGAGCGAGCGCCACGACCTATCTTGTGAAAGGGGCTATCTTGTGAAAGTGGCTATCTTGTGAAAGTGGCCCACTGACTGCGCTTCACCCAGTCCCCCTAACTTAACTTGCCCTGGTTGCGCTCTTTTTCTACGATCCGCCTCACGTCGGGGGCCCAGCGACGCGGTTTGCGGGGTAACTCCAGCCTAAACCCAGGGATGACAACGGATTGAAACCAATGAAGGCAGCGTGCATGTCGGTTAAGAACGGGGAAGACAGCAAGCGGTGTCGTTTGACACGAAGCATCTGGCTTGTCCATGGTTTGTTCGCGATGTCTGTTATGACGATCTTTGGTTGCCGAACTCCATGGCATAAGGCTCTCAATAGCGAGCCCAATTTTGATCGTCTGATTGAGATCGAACGGCAGTCCGCCGATGCGTCACCTAGCCGAGATTCCCTAGCATCTCGTCATCGGCCGGGAAGTTCTTCGGGCTCGAAATCGCGGAAGTTCGCGCGAAAGCTCGGCTCGGTATCGGAAGACGCCGAAGATATCGATGTGGAAGATGAGCTGGAATTTCGTGAGGCGCTCGCCCTCACGCCAGAGCCCATTCGTGGGACGCTGTTGCGTCAACGGCAGGCCATGGCGGATCGAGCCGCGCGTAAACAAGCTGAAGCACGATCAGGTGTGAGCGGGTCGATTTCGGATTCTGAAGATGGTGACGTAGAGGAGGCTGTCACGTTCCATCTGAATGACTCCGACGAAACGCCCGCTCTGGAATCGGCCGGTCCCAAGGATTCCCAATTTGCAAAACAGTCGGCCTCTGAGCCGAGCCGGCAGGCAGCCCCGCCAACCGGAGCAGACAAGTCCATGGTACGCACGGCATCCGGAACCAGCCGTGATCAGGATTCCGGCGTGATCTCGAACCTGACGGACGAGCCGCAGTCGCACGCAGCACATCCGGTCGTCACCTCCGCACATGAGGAGCTACGGGACGCGCCGCGACAGCAGGATCGGTTGGCCGAACAAACAGATTGGCAAGATCACATCCATCAGGCGATTTCTCAGCTCTCCGGTGCAGACGAAGTGGCAGCGAACCCAGAAGAGCAAATGAGGCTGGCTGTGGTGAAGCGGCTGCTCAGCCTATCCGTAGGCGATGTGAATTCGGCCGTCGAACGCGTGGATGGGCTTCAACCGCACGAACAGGATTATTTTGTACATCAGCTTCACGCCTTGCATGACGCCATTGATCCTGAGGGAAATCCGGTGCTTAGTCGGCGTTGGACTTTGGTAATGCTAAATCAACGTAAGGCACTGGGGCATTTGTCGGCGGTTAGCAACCTGGAGATTCACAACATCGCTTTATGTACGGAAGTGGACAGTTTTGGAGTCATCAGCAAGTTCCCCCAGTACCATTTTCGCCCGGATCAGGAGCTGTTGCTTTACTGCGAGCTGGATAACTTTGTGAGCGAGCCTGTCAAGGACGGATTCGAAACGCAATTGCAGGGCAGTTACGAAATCGTGGATTCGGGCGGGCGCCGCGTTGCGGACCAGTTGCTGCCCATGGACTCGCATGTCTGTCGCAATCAGCGCCGAGATTACTTCATTGCCTATCGGATCTACATGCCCCAAAGCATTGAGCCGGGCCGCTATCAGTTGAAGTTGACGATTGAAGACATGAAGGGCCGCAAGTTCGGCCAGTCGTCGGTCGATTTTCAGGTGGTCAACTAGAGCCGGCGCTTAGCTGACGTTTGCAAGCAACCTCCGCAGCGTATCGACCGGAAGGCCAACCACATTGTCGGCAGTTCCCGAAACGAGCTGGAGCCACGGGTGACCATCCTGATAGCCAAACGCACCCGATTTGCCTAGCCAAGCCTCACTGTCCAAGTACTCTTGGATCTGCTGATCACTCAGCGGGAGCATGTCGAGTTCACTTTTCTCGACTTGGACTTGGGGCTCCCCACGGGGGACGGGATAGACGCAAAGCCCGCTATAGACACTATGTCGACGACCGCTGAGCAGCCGCAGCATTTCCTCGGCGTGGCGGCGGTGCTCAGGTTTTCCAAGAACTCGTCCCATGATGTCGGCGACGGTGTCACAGGCAATGACAATGGCATCCCCTTCTACCCTCCGTCCCACGTCCAGCGCTTTCTGATAGGCCAGTCTGGCCACCAGCTCCGGTGTCGTTTCGCGGGAGCAGATTCCGCACTCAGCCGTTTCGCTGGGCAGGATGATATCGAACTGATAGCCGGCCGCGGCGAGCAATTCGCGGCGACGCGGGGACTGACTGGCAAGAACGATTCGCATCGCGCTGAAAGACTATTCTCGCTGAAGGTTGGGGGCTTAGGAGAAAGGATCACCATCGGGAGTTGGAGGCACATCGTCGTCTGGTGACGAGGGGGGTGTTTGCGGGAATGGCGGTGGTTGGGGGCCACCGGTCCGCGGTGGTTTCATGCGTTGTCGCAGCTGAGCCCACGTTCCTCGAAGGCTATCATACAAACGAGGAACTTGTCCGGCGGCGAGAAAAACTCGGGAACTGACCGCCGAGTGGGGGTAAAAGTTCGTGATGAAGTCAAAACTGAATTCATGGGGACCGTGGCCGATCATGACGGCGTTCGCGTACGAGCCGCTCAGCAGTTCATCGCGTATCTTCAAATCGTCATAAATTTCCTGAGCGGATGCTTGACGTGCACCGGAGCCGGGTTGTGCTGTCTTTTCGATACTACCGCTGTCCGGGGGCCCACCGGAAACACCCGCATCAGCGGCGCCAGCGGCATCCGCCCCCTGAGGTGGCTGCGGAGCGTCGTCGTCGTCGGTGCTCCCGGGGGACGGCGGGCCGATCGGGTTGCCTCCACCAGCTACCGTGCCAGCGGGATATGACGCCGCCGAATCGGGCAGCGTGGTCGGATCGGGCATACCAGCTTGAACGGGCGGTGTCTGGCCGCCCACGGGCGCCGGGCCAACTGCGCCGGAGCCTGTCGCGATTGCCTGGGGCAGTTCTCCCCAGCGGCTCCGGTAAAGATCCATATTGCGCTGCAGCGCGTCTACCAGTTGGGGAAGGACACTATGCGGCATCACCACCCGCGCTACGATCTGATGAGGTCGTCCCAAGTTCTGTACGAAATCGAGAATAAACTCCGTCTGGGCGGTCATCACGATCACGCCGGTACTGAATGCCCCTCCCGATACGTGCTCGGGAACGCGGGCACGTATCGGCTGCTCGAGTGGCTCTTGGGGGTATTGGGTCATAGGCGACGACGATGATCTTGGATTGGGATTCT
>JANQJJ010000354.1 GCA_028281725.1 Pirellulaceae bacterium
CTCGCAGTAGCCGTTTTCCCAGGGGCTGCCTGGTTCGATGTAAAGCGTCTTCACGCCAATTGCGGCTAGCCATTCACGCACCTTTGCGGCGGTGAACTCCGTGCCGCTGTCACTGCGAATGTAAGCCGGAACTCCACGACGAACGAACAGATCGCTAAGTCGCTCCAACACATCCTGGCTATTGAGTTTCCGTGCTGTGTCGATCGCCAGGCACTCACGCGTGTGCTCGTCGATCAGCGTTAGCATCCGAAAAGCACGTCCATCGCTTGTCCGGTCGTAAACGAAGTCGTAGCTCCACACGTGATCCTTGTACGCAGGGCGAAGCCGCACGCACGAACCATCGTTCAGCCATAGCCGCTTGCGTTTGGGCTGTTTCTGCGGGACCTTTAAGCCTTCCTGCCGCCATAGCCGTTCGATCCGCTTGTGATTTACCCGCCAGCCTTCGTCCCGCAAGAGGGCAGTGACTTTACGATAACCGTAACGGCCATAGCCGCTGGCCAACTGCACCATGCGGCGAATGAGACTCGGCTCGTCGCTGGGAGTATGAAGCTCCCGGCGCTGTGTACTACGAGGCTGGTCTAGGACGTTGCAAGCCCGACGTTCCGACACTCGGTCACGTCCAAGAGAGTTCCGGACATGCTCGACTGCTTGGCGTCGTTTCGCCGGGCTCAAAAGTTTCCCGACGCGGCCTCCTTCAGGATCGCCTTGTCGAGTTCGGCATCCGCCAACAGTCGCTTCAGGCGAGCGTTCTCCTTCTCTAGTTCCTTCATCCGCTTCGCCTGGTCCATGCGAAGGCCGCCGTATTCCTTTCGCCAGCGGATCAGCGTCTGAGTCGATACTCCAATCTGTTTCGCTGCCAACTCTTGCGTTGTCCCCTGGGACATCAGCACCTCCGCCTCACGCAGCTTCGGAATGATCTCCTCCGCGCTGTACTTCTTGCCTTGTGCCATCCTATCGCCTCCTTAAAGTTGCGTCCTGACGCCGAGATTATTCATCACGGCACGGACTCGTTTAAGGGGGCTAGGTCAGCTCAAGCTACCTCACAGTATCGGAGCCATCCAAATCACGAAAAGAGGGGCATTGCTTCCTGGCTATCAGCTAATTGTTCCGCAATCTCCATCCAAGACAGAAGTTTACACGTTCGTACCTGAGCATCTCTTTGAACCTCGCACTACTCGCATTTCAGTAAACAAGAAGTCAATTTTCATACTGGATTCCGGTGATTATTATGGACCAATAAGTTGCTGTCTACTTGATCGCTCAGATGAAAAGCTCCGCTGGGAGAAAAAGATCTCTATCGACCGAGCTGGTGGACACGGCGTTGGCGGATCCGCGGTTTTTCACCGAATTCAAATAGAGGAACAACATGATGGAATCATCGTGTTTGGTTCCGCTTTGCTGAATTTTTACGGATTCACACTAGAATTGGACACCGGCAAGACTATTTGGGAGTTTAGTTTCAATCGATCAAATGGTAGCGATATCTCGCTGTTTGATGCAAACAATCAACCTCATCACAATCTACTCTCGGACATGTTTACGATGGGAGGGCATGAGACTGCTGAGGGTAAGGAATCTGAGAATCTACCGGCGAAGAATCACGAAGTCAGTCGGACCAAAGAACTTGAATAGCAATCTACTTGCGCTTCTCTGAATCTGCGCTAGGGTTTGATTAGAGGATCAAACTCACTCATTACCACGCTTGCCATAGTCACTTTCAACCACGCCAGCTGGAACCGCCCTCCTCCAAGCATTTCGGGCCAGCATTTTCCCTAATGTTGGTTATCACACTGGCGCCGTTCTCTATCGCTCTAGTCAAGTTGGCCTGCAGTCGTGCTCCTCTGTTGTGATTGGTCTGCCAGTCATGTTGCTTTCGCGTGCGTATCCTTGTCACTCCTACTAACAGACTAAGGCGTATCAACACGGATGCTGCTGAATCCGAGGCATCTCATAACTCTAGTCGGCCGGTCCGCTAGCAGATGATTCAGGCCACATGTTGGAAACCGGCCCGTACCATTCGCAGCTCGTCTTCGTGCAACCGTTCCACGGGCATCGACAGCCGCACCCGCCCTTGATCGTATGCTGTGAGGGCGATACCGCGCTGGTGGAACTTGGCTCGCAGCGCCTGCGCCTCGAGCGAACGAATCCGCTCGTTACGAGATTCTAGGATTAGAATGCCGCTTCGCAGAGAAGCATGGGGCAATTCTGGAACCCACCCTGAGGATTCCGCCAGCTCCAACACCCGCTCTGAATTCGCGAGTCGATTTGAGAACCGTTGGGGTCTATCCGATCCCATCACAGTCGCATCGCTCACCGCGCCCTGGCAGGAAAACAGCCCCGCCAGGTTCACCGTCTCGTCAGGGTCGCGCCGATCCTCCTGTTCCGCCATATCGATGAACCTCAGTAACGGATCATCAAGATGCCCGCATTCGAGGCTGTCACGTAATACGGCCTCGACGACGTCGCGCGATCGACGCTTACCATAGAAGGCGAGACCCAGTGGGTGAAAACTCCCAAGCCACTTGTGGGGGCCGGCGAGATAAAGATCGGCACAGTCGCCTTGCAAGTCCGCTCCCACATGGCAAAAGTCCTGTGCGCCATCCACCACCACAAATCGCAACTCGGCCGTTTGCTCGATAGTCCGCACAATCTCCTGAATCGGAAGGCGAACGCCCAAGTGACTCACGGCCGTTAGAAACAGTCCGTCGCACTGGTGCTCGATGTAGGCAGTGCGGATTCTCTCCGCTGCTTCTTGGTGGTCCAAGTTACCCGCCAGCGAATCGCGACCGACCTGAACCAATGTCAGCCGTCTATTCGTGCGGCGCCGTTCGTTCTCTAGGATCGCATGATAGGGTGGCCAACCCAAATCCGTCACCAGTACGTTGCGGCACGGCCGATACAGTAGCGTCGCTGCCAGCTTCATTAGTTGTGCCGAACGCCCTGCGATAAGGGCTCTCGAACGATTGGGAAGTGTTGTTAGGCTACAGAGCGCCTTCTTGAGTTGCGCCACTCCCTTCCAGGCCTCCAGTGATGGGAATCGATCCAGGAGGGCTTGCGAAACCGATTCGTGTCCTTGCCAGAGAAAATCAGTCAACTGAATCGACGCGCCCACCTCGCCGGCAAGTCGGGAGAAATCGTGGTGTACGTCCTGAGCGCCAGGAGTCATCTTCCCTAGACGCGCTGTATCGAGGTAAATGGAGGCAACCAAGTGAGTACTCCTTCACGGAAAGGTCATACCCGATCCTACCCGTCTTCGTCCACTTGATCCAGTAGTTCACGATAGGGTCTTGCAAACAACGCGAGCCTCTCCCATCGGTCCCGCGCGAGGCGTAGCTCGTTGTCACCGAAGTTGAGCGTAAAGCGGATCGTCCGACACTGCTCGTCCAACTCTTGAACGCCGACAGCCCGAGTCCCATAGAGGCCCATGTCCACGCAAAGGTCGGGTTCGTCTGCGAGCGCCGATTCGCGCACGAGACTGATCCAAAGTCCATGATTGTGCTGGTTTTCGATCCAAGGCCTTATATCCAAGCTGGGCAACTCTTCGTCCAACGGCCACAAGTCGTCAGCCAGAATGACAATTCGTTCAATGAGCAGCCCTCGCTGCACGGCTTCGAGATTGAGCGCCAGGCTTTGTTGCCCAGGCTGGTCCTGCCAGTAGGCTTTGGTCCGCACCCAGGCAACCGACTGGTATTCCCGAATGTCGTCGCTGCGGAGCAGTTTCTCGTAAACGGTCCGCCACGATTCGGTACCAGTAAAGACGACCTGCCCCTCGGCAACGAAGGAGATTTCCTGGTGCATCGAGGCCGCCTTCAATAGGCCTATTTCACGTAAGATGGGGTCTTCTTGCATGGCGAGTTCGCTGAGGGCGTCACAATAGCTAGCATACTGCGCATAAAGATCGGGGTCAGCCGCCAGGGCCACCGGCACCGAAAGCTGCTGGAGCAACGCCAGTTGCTGTCGCTCTCGAGTCTCAGCTCGATTCAGGAAGGTCGAAAAGAGCCCCACAAGGATGCTCACCAGCGCTCCCAGGAGGCCGATCTGCACTTCAATCGAGGCAAAGAGACCCGCCATTGCCATGGCAAGCGAACCGGCGGTCGCCAGGCCGGCGAAGCGAAAACTGACCAGTACGGAGCGCCTCAGCGAGGACGAGTTTGGTATCACCAGACGGAGCTTACGGCAATCGACCTGGGCTGGCAAGCGAAAGCTGCTGCCTCCCAAACAAGTGATACGAGCTTTGGCAGTTGGCCGTCCCTAGTCGCTGCCGCCCCAAGGGGTTGCCTGATTGGTCTTGGTCGGGGTGCACACCCTCTCAGTCAACCAGGTGGGAATTCAAAACAGATCCTGCTGCACCTTCGGCGGCTCATTGCTGGTGCACTTCGATACTATCTCGCTCACCGCAACGTCCAACTGATTCGAAGCCTCCCGACCAAAATGTCGCTCGTACTCGGCGAGCCCTCCGACGTACCGCAGCTTGCGGTCGGTGAGTAGCGTCCGAGATTGTTGTCGATTCCAAGCCACCCTAGCCTGACTGAGTTGCAGCCGCCCACTTTCTGGATGCCTGCCGGTGGCAACGCACTCCTCCAACCAGGCCATGTCATACACCAGTACACAGAGCTCTTGCGCATGTGCAGACGTCACCTCTCGCACCTGATCTGGTGATGGACAAGGCGAGCCGTCTGTATCTAACCCGAACAGTATCGCCTCGACTGCCTCAGGAAGCGGTTGCGGGCAAGGGAGTTTGGATCGGGCCGCATCAAACGCATCGCGCAATCGAGGCAAAGCGGTTGCCAATGGAGAAGACATGGCTGATCGTGCCATAGCTTCCATTCGAATGCACGTGCTATCAGCATCATCGGTATGGTGACGCCTACCGTCGTGCGTCATATCGTGTCGATTCTTGTTGCAGTCCACGATCCAAAAGGGGTATACTAATGGTATGCAGATCAATTTGCCCAGCGATGCCGATGCGTTTGTGTTGCAGAAGGCGGCAGCCGCCGGTTTTGGCGACGATGTTACCGCGTACGTGGCGCACTTGATCGTGAGCGACCAGTCGGCCGCTGAAAAACTGGCCGAATCCGACGAAGTGGCTGCGGTGCAAGAGGGA
>JANQJJ010000367.1 GCA_028281725.1 Pirellulaceae bacterium
GAGAAAGAACAACGTCGTACAGAGTAGGTGGAGTACCAAGTTGACAATACGATAGCCGGCCGGGGACGGCCCGTGCAGAGAGTAGTTGAGAGCAAAGCTCAAGTCACCGATGGGCCGAGAGCCACCGTAGGAAAACGGTTGCTCCAGGAACTGCGAAAGTGTATCGGCGCTAGCCTCGACCGTTCGCACACTGTCTAGGACCAGCGGCGCGTTCCAGCTGATGCTGTAGACAACGATGGTTGGTAACAGGAGAAACAGCGTCAACGGAACGGAGAGACGGCGGCGTATCAATCGATCGGCGAAACCGCGTCGCTTGGGGGCCAATGAGAAGCCTGCGGACGTCCGAGCGGCCCGCCGCCTGTCAGAAACTGCAGCCATTGAACCAGCTGCTGAGAAACGGCTGATACGCGCCACCGCCGATCAGCATCACACGCCGCAAACGCAGTTCTCCGATGGCATCTCGCGCGGCATAGGCGGAGCGTTCCACCTCTCGTCTGGGGACCTGGCAAGCCGCCATCATGGCATCGACGGGAATCTGCAAATGCTTCGCGCGCAGTGGTTCGCGACGCATTTTATCCGCGTCCCCAGTCGTCAACTTCATCGCAGTACAAAGGGCCGCATTCAGATCTGCCAATCCCCAGTCGATCGTCCGATACCAGAGCCCCTTGGGATGCGAGATGACAACATTGGTCCGGTTTTGCCCCACCTCTACCACCATGTCCGCCAAACTCTGCCGCTGCTGTGTCGCCTCCTGCTCGACCTCGTCGCTGACGTTCAAGGTCAGTGCCTCGGCATCGCTGCCGAAACTCTGGAGTGCATTCCATAAAGCGAACGGCTCAGGCAAGATGCCGGATACGACCAACCCAGAATTCTCGACCAGCGACTTGCGGAATTCGATGTCCGTCTTTCTGCCCGCAACCAAGATCGCCGACGGAGATACCAACTCATCATCCCCCAGGTCACTTAAATGGTAGGCGGTCTGGAGAAGATCCATCGAGATGGGGATATTCGCTCGCGCATCTTGTAGGATAAACTCGTCCAGCTTCTTGCGATCCGTGCTCGGAGGAAGCAGCAGATATCGGGACACCAACTCGCTACCGGGATAGTTGATGACCGCCGGATCATCTCCGAGATCCGCATCGGAAACCAATTTCTGCAGTGCGGCGTCGATCGCTTCCTTGTTCACTTTATGGCTTTTGCCTGCCTTCGGTTTATCCAGCTTGATGATCGTGGCGCGGTCGATGTGAGGTCGGGATGGTTCGCCGGCAAGCTTGATACGGACGGCCTTCACGCTGGAGTCCCCGATATCGATTCCCCAGCCGAACTGACTTCGCTTGGGCCTTTTTCCGCCGAGCAGTCCCCGCACGCCCTTCGGCTTGGACGACCAGAGAAAGTCCCCGTTGGGCATCAGTTGCTCAGTCGCCTGGATGGCTAACCCCATGGCAACCCAAAACTGACTGCCTTTGGTCGCGATGCAATCGGGCCGTGCCCCTGGAAAAGCAGCTGGAATTCTAGTGGGTGTGATCGGAATCCCCAGCTGTCCCTTTTCCGGTTTCATCCACTCGGGCCACACTTCACTTTTTAAGGAATTGACCTTGCGTCTTGCCTCGCTAGCCCTCTTTCTTAGCTTGCCGATGAGAGGATCGTTCTTGGTTAGTCGCTCCAGTTTGTCCAGGACGCCTGTCACCAGCGGATTCATGTAAGTCGCTTTGGCGAGGACGAGCCTCAGGAAAATGACTTCCTCGTATCGGTGCATCAGGTCCAAATACGTGTCATCCTGGTATTGACTCGGAATGCTCTCCAGCAGAGCGACTGCCTTGGCATACTTTCCTTTTTCGCCGTATCTTGCCGCCTTGCGGAGTACCTTTTGGGCAACTTGTTCTAGCTGTTTCCGATACTTCTTATCGTCGGGGTTCAGCTCGACGATTTGCGACAGGCAAAACAACGCGTCATCGTATCGCTTGTCCGCTAGGGCCTGTTTGAGTTCTGTTTTGCTTGACGAAATAGTCGACGTCTTGGCGCGGCACTCCTCTAGGACTCCGGCCAGCTCGTCCGGCAAGGCCCCCAGCGGAATCCGGGAAAGAATGCGGACGATATCGTCGAAGCGATCCGCCGGTAAGTAGCGTTTGACGCGCTTTCGTACCTTTTCGACTTCGGCTGTCCAATGCTCGCGCGACTGGGTGAGTTTCTCGATTGCCTGCTGAGCGCGGTCTGCTATATCCTGAAACCGATAGTCCGCTGGCTCGGCTACCGACTCGGCCAGCCGAATGGCGTCATCGAAACGTCCCTCCTGGCCAATTGCCTCTACGCGCGTCAAAAGATTCTCGAAATCCGAGAGTCGCTTCTTGAGCCCCTCTGCCAAATTGAGTCCGCAACCGTTGCAAAAAGGCTGCGTCAACAGCGCCATCGTGCCACAGTTGTCGCACTTCTGCCACAGAGGTTGCCCGCAGCCCGCGCAGAACTGACTGTTTTCTCCCACAGCAGCTCCGCAACAGCCACAGACGTTTCCAGTTGCAGGTGCGCTAGAGTTATTCATGCGATAAAAATACTGCCGGCTTGCCGTACGAGTTCGAGTGGAGACGAGACCCATCCATTTCTTTTCAGGTCTTCAGTCATTCGTCATCCAAGATATCTAGTCGTACAGGAAATTCAATCGAGCCTTCATCACCAGGCAGCCCCGAGGCTTCCAGGATAAAAGTACCAGGGTTAAATTTGCCATGGATCGCCGGCCTAGCCGATTCGCTTAGTTCAAACGTGATATGGAATGAGTAACCGGAACGCTCGGTGTACTTGATCTCGTCCGCACTGACTTTCAACCCGTCAATTCCCTTAACTTGGACTTCGACCGCAGTTGGTTTGATGTCTCCTCGAATTCGACCGATAATTTTCCACGTACGTCCCTTGGCTTGTGACAACTTGACCTTCCCAAGCTCAATGTAGTTCAGCACGTCATCAATAATCGGGCTGTAGAGGCTCAGCCGCCGAATGGTCTTACCGGAGACACCGACCTCGATCAGAACGGTGCCATCTTCTTGGAGCATGCCGCGACTGCCGGGTGCGACGGCCACGTTACCAGCTGCGGAGCCCGGAGCAGACGCCCCGTCCGGCGCGGCACGCCAGTCCGCCGGTGGCCGTACGAATACGCGAACGACGTCGTTGAACGAGCCGATTTGTTCGCCACGGCGAGTGCGCAAGCGAATTTTGGCCGCGGAAGTGGCACCGCTGGGCAGCTTGTCTGTTGGCTCGACGGTAGCTTGCACAGCGTCGCGCACCGCTTCGACGCGTTCTACTTCAAACTCGTCCCATACATGGGAAACCAACAGGAAACTAGCAGTGCCTTCCGTTTCCGGCGCCAGTCGGCCGAAGGATATTGCCGAGGGCTCGGCCGAGATGGTCGACTTGATCTCGCCTCGAATGCCGAGGATGATCTCCTGCTTTTTCGGGTCGTTGGTATTGACGACGGCGTAGTGCCGGAACACTTTGCGAGGCTCGCCCGTTTTCCACTCAAGCTTGATGGGCAGCGCTTCGCCAGGTGCAAGTTCCGTCAGTGACAAGTCACTCAACGTGCATTTGCAGCTGGTGCCTCCGCTCTTGAGAACCAACGGTGCTGTTCCTGTGTTGGCAACGACAAACGTGTGACTGGATCGAGCGTAGGGCTCCATCAGTCCAAAGTCATATTCTGTTTCAGGCACCTCCGCGGAAGGCTGTTGTTCACCCTCAGTCGGTCCCATCCGTGAGAGCATATTGACGGCATCCCGATACTCTTGCTCCTGGCCTTTCTTCACCAAGGGCTTTTCTTCAACGCCTTGTACGAAAACGCCCAGTCCTATGCCGAGGACCACGACCACCGACATCAAACCCAGGAAACTTTTCATCAGTCGGCGCTCACTTCAAAACGATGGCGAATTGCGAACAGGAAAAAACTAGTGGCGAAGAGGCTGCTGTCTCGGAAAAGCGGAAAAACCGGTAGTTCTCCGTGCCCTCCGCTCCGTTCCGGGACTCCGGCTCGCAGCCGAGTGTTTGCCGGCTCTGCGGCCATAGCTGCCAGCCCGTGAGTGCAAAATCGCGGATCCCGGACAAGGGCAGAGCCTCCAAGACCATGCGTTCCCAGACGAGAGTCTTGAGAAAGGCTGATGGCGCTTACCCAGAAGTATCGAAAAAGCGACGACACTCGCATGAGGTGCCATCGCTCTTTCGAATAGGGTTCACTGACGCGTGAACGTCCGTGTCAACCGACTGCTCAAATCGAGTAGATCTTACTCAAAGCCGGTCTTCGTCAGTCGGTACAGGAACATACCGCCGAAGAAGCTTTGGGGAGCCAGTTCAATTTGACCGTCTTCGTAGCCGACCTGAGTGTAAGCCACGGCTGTCAAAGTCGAGTCAATGGGGAAACCTGGATTCAGGTACCGATCGCCATTGGTGTCGAGCGCCTCCCGAACGGAACCATCAGCGTACAAGATGTTGCAGCTAACGTTGCTGCCGCCACCATGGAAGGCGGACCAGTCTCGCGTGTCTTGCAGCAGGAGAGCCCCGCCACCTTGAACACCGGAAACCAGCGAGCCGGCTAGCTCTGCAGCAATTTGGTTCGTCACGTTCAGGTTGCCACCATCCCAACCACCTTGAGCGGTCGTTGCCTTTTCACCGATGACGACTTTATTGCCCACCATGACCGAAGGTCCGTCGTTGAACGCCTCGCTCAGCAGTTCACCTTGCGTGATGAACGTGCGTTTGATGTTGGCCTGGTCGACGTACTCAAAGGTCGCTGCGGCAACCGCGTCCTTTGCGTCACCCGCAGCTCCGTCACCCAGCATGGCAACGGACGATGACGCGACAGGACCGGTCTCAAGTGCACGGCGACGAAGTGGACCGGTCGTTCCACCGACACCCTTTTGCGCTGCGCCGTCCCCTACCACGAACGATTCCGGAGTCGTGCTGGCATCGCGCGACAATCGCATACCACCGCGAACCAGGTGCCAGCCAGCGGCGTAGTTTGTGTTGTAGCCGGCTTCGATGATGTTCTGGGCGATTTGCTGAGCACGAGCAACCGATCCGCCAGTGACACCCCAAGCTGCGGTACCACAGACGCCAGCGACGTAACGGACGGTGTCCGCACCTTCCTTCGCTGCGTTGTTGGTAGCCGTACCGAACAAGTCGTTCAGTTTTTCCGAACCACGTAGTGGGTTCGAAGGGCAGCGCATGTCGTTGACATTGCCAGCGCCAATGTTGACGATGTCCGCAACCCAACCATACGTGTCCATGCAACCATCGCGACTGAAGTCGGATGCACCCGTGCACATGCGTTCTTGAGGATCTTTGTCGGCAAAGAGAACCAAACCGATGCCGAGTTGACGCAAGTTGTTCTTGCAAGACGCATCACGAGCTGATTCACGAGCCCGGTTGACGGCCGGCAACAACATCGCTGCCAGAATACCGATAATACCAATCACAACCAACAGTTCGATCAGCGTAAACGCGGATCGTGGACCCAAGGTCTTCTTCATCTGAGATTTCCTGATGGAACAGAGTAGTGTTTCGGGGATCGGACTTGACCGGCCGATCCCAACCTCATCAAAATAGATTGTTGTCTTTTGGGAAAGCCGGGAGACATAACTCTTCGGTGTCAGCCCCTGAGCGTTTTCCGGTTTTCCTCTTATCCCGCTGATGCAGTATGCTGCGCGTAGGAACGCATCAATCAAAGCTGTCCGATCTTCGCGGGTAAAACGTGTTGCCGATCAAGTGATTCCTCAGTGATTTGGATCACCTCGGCAACTGGGAATTAGCTCCCCTAAGGAATCGAGTTAACGTATCAAACTACCGCTTCTTGCTACACCTCCGCCGGGTTGTCAGAAACTTACCTTGTCGCATTTGTTTAATTTATTTCACGCCCAGTCAGGCAGCCGTCGGTGATGAACGATGGTGACGAAACCTCGGCTACCGGTCTTCGTTCCGGCCGCCTGGAAACTCTACTGCAGAACAATGTTTAGGCTGTAAACACTCGCCAGGTCCGTGGGTAGAATCTCTTCGGTGTCATCAGCGAACGGCGACGCGCTGCCGGATTTGGGATAGAGTTGGTTGTTGGAGAAATTGTTTAGATAGCCGTCATCGTTGGAATCGTAAAACGACCGAACCGAACCATCCCCCATCACCACGTTGCAATTTCTTTTGTGGATCGGAGCGAGGGCGCGATAGTCCTGAGCCGACCGCTTGTTCCACTGCGCCCACCAGCCGGCGGCTCCCGATCGACCGGCCGCATTGGGCGTCGGGTCTTCGATGATACCGCCATTGGTATCCCACATGGCAGGACCGCCGAAGTGGTTGCCGGCAAGGAATTCGCCAGCTTTGAATTCTGCCATGTCTGCCGAGAGGAAACCTCCGGTCCCCTTGATATCGCCAACAAGCGGCACAGCGGAACTGGCAACACGCGATGTATCCACCAGCTTCTGCCTAAGCGGACCGACCGTCGAGCTTCGACTCCATACGCCTGCCGCACAGCCGGCAATGGACGGTTGCGGGTTGCCCGTCAGTTCGCTCAGTTTCAATTCGCTACGCGTCAAAAACCAACTGGCGCCGTAGTTTGTGTTGTATCCCTTCTCGACCAATTCGCGCCGAACCAGATCCACTCGAGGGCTGCCCACGGCTAGGGCGTCTTCGAGAATGATTCGACAGACGCCTCGCAGCTGGGTTCCGTCAGGCAAGGCGACAGCAGGATTGCCGTCGTAGTCTGCACAGGAGCCAGACGGAGTGGTCGACAGGACTTCTTCTATCGTTTCAGAAACCTGGGCGGTGTTCGTAGGACATCGTAGCTCGCCGGTCAGCACGCCTTGGTTCACCAAGTCTGCTACCCAGCCGACATCGTTGACAGCTCCATCTTCGTTCCAATCAAAATTGCCAGTGCATAGCTTGCCGTTGGAGCTGGTCGAAAAAGCGATAAGGCCGATTCCGATCTGCCGCAAATTGTTCTGACACTGCGCCGATCGCGCCGAAGCGCGGGCAAGATTGACCGCCGGCACCAACATTCCCACCAAGATTCCGATAATGGCCATCACCACTAGTAGCTCAACTAGCGTGAATGCTCTGCGCTCGCGATTGATAAGCATCTTGCATCTTTCGGCGTGGATTAGACGGTTTCCCGATCTCGGCTGTCGATAACTTGTCAGTTGCCGAGTTCCTTCAATCAAAGTCGGAGATTGTGGCCGAGAGCTGCGTTGCTGCAAGACTCGCCACCCCCCTCAACGCCGGTCTTCATCGAACCTTAAAACATCCTGCTAGCAATCTTCACAAAGCAGCTAAACACCCAACGCTGCTTTAGGGGCAAACGGTTTGGTAAAGCGCCAGTTTGCCATGTAAACCACAGGGACGACCTCCCTATGGTGTGAATGATTCAGGCCGCCCCCCCGTTTTTGCCGATAGCCAAGACCAAGTAGAACCGCGGTAAATCTTCCGAAGCCGCCGGTTAGTCACACATGTGTTAACGATGCTAGCCGGAAAATGCTAAGAAACGGTTAAGGTGCATCTATTTGGTAGGTCGTCTGTCGACAGCCGCCGCTAGCGCCTTTATACAAATCGTCTAATTCTGCTTCTGCCGATGACCGTGTGATCTTAGGAGGGAGTTGCCCCTTCGTGCTCGAGAGCGGGACTTGCACTGGTGTTTTTATGACAGCGCTCAGCGCATCAAAAATCAATGTACCCACCTTTGTCGAGGTGCTCAGGCGGAGCAACTTGGTCGATTCCAAGAGGCTCAAGCACGCACTCAGATCGGTGGCGCTAACTAGTGACCAGGAGCGTACGCCAGCGGATGTCGCGGAGCAGTTGATAACGGCAGGACTCGTCACCAAGTGGCAGGCGTCCCAACTGCTCAAGGCAAAGTATCGAGGCTTTTTCTTAGGAAAATACTGTATCAGGCGGCCTCTGGGCCGCGGCGGCATGGGGGTCGTTTACGAAGCAGAGCACTCGGTGCTGAACACTCGGGTGGCCATTAAAATCCTCCCCAAAGCTCGCAATGATGTCGAAAAGTCAGTTAGTCGTTTCTTGGCCGAAGCCAGGGCCGCTGCAAAACTGAATCATCCCAACATCGTTCGTGTTCACGACTGCGACGTCGTTGATGACCGGCGGTTCATGGTGATGGACTTGGTCGAAGGCACCAACTTAGGCAAGCTGGTTGATCAGCATGGGCCGCTAGCGTATGCCGCCGCGATCGACCTGATCAGGCAGTCCGCCTCGGGGCTCGGATATGCCCATGAGCAAGGCATTACCCATCGTGACGTGAAGCCCCACAATCTGCTGATTGACCGCGAGGGCCAGCTGAAGGTGGCCGACATGGGTTTGGCACTGTTTGAGATTGACTCACCAGACCGCCATACGCTCGACGGCAACGCGATGCTAGGCACGGTCGACTTCGTGGCTCCCGAACAAGCCTGGGATAGCCGCAAGGTGGATCGCCGGGCAGACATGTATTCCCTCGGTTGCACCCTCTATTTTCTGCTGACCGGCAAGCCACCATTTAGCCAGGGAACCCTAGCGCAAAGGCTGGCGCAGCATCAAACCGCGCAGCCGACCCCTATCCCTCAAATCCGCGCCGATTGCCCGGCCGCCGTCTGGAAACTGTGTCACCGAATGATGGCTAAAAAGCCGCAGGATCGCATCCAGCGGATGAGCGAGGTTGTCTCGATTTGCAACCAGCTCCTGCCGAAGTTGTCCGGTAGCGGCGAGGAGATCGTGGACCTGACCAGCAACCATCCCAGCGGTTCGGATAGCGGCATTTCGTCGGGAAGTGACAGTTGGAACAGCGGCGAAATGCTCGGACTGCAAAGTCTCCATCTATCGATGAACGACTCCGATGGCGGGCTACAAACCCTACCCGACCTCGGCACGCACGATCCACTCGCCACCACGACGCAACCAGCGATGTCCGCAACCTCCCCCCAGGGAACAAGTCAGGCTTTCTGGCTCAACTCGCCCACGACGAATCCGACGGGCAAACGACAGAAAAAGGCCAGTTCGCAAATTGGCAAGCAGGCGATGCTTTACATCGGATTGGCGGTGGCGTTCTGCTCCATCGTACTGACTGCCGTCGGCGTCTATCGCCAGGGAGACTCTGCCACGCCCTATAGACCGGATATCAAACAAGTGGAAACCGCAGATGGTAATTCGGTAATCATCGTCAGTGATGACAGCTAGATGTTGCGACAATTAGATGTCGCGATGGAGTTAGGAAGCGAGGCCTGCCGAACCGCAGGCTCTGGGGCTAGCCGTCAAAGCTGTACAGTTTCCAGAGGTTGTAGAGCATCCAACTAACGAACAGGACGATACCTAGTCCAATCGCAATTGGGCGGACTGAGTCGGAGTCCAACCAGTCTACCCAAGCCTGGACCTTCGAATTCTCTTGGC
>JANQJJ010000407.1 GCA_028281725.1 Pirellulaceae bacterium
GATATGTCCTGCTCAACGACCTGTCCCGCCTGGCGCCGCAGCGCCCATTCCCATTCTGTCAGCGGGCAAGCGACATCAAATGTGGCGTTTATGGCTACGACCAAAATGGCGATGAGATGGGCAAGCCGGAAGACGGGTTGCCGGACCCAACGCCATCGTCGAGCCGCGCCGATGAGGATGCAGGCCTCGCCCCCAACTACAAACGCGATGTAGAGCAGATGAATCGCGACGATCACATCTGCCAGGAGACCGTAGGGCATAGTGCTCCCTCCGGGTCAATCTGAGAGGCGCTCACCAATCCCTCCACTGTAGACAACGCGGTCAGTGGTTCTCTGAGCGGCATCACCGTCTCGATCACGATCAGTCGATTGGATCACCGATCCGTCGCGGGTACACGTCACATCCTCATGTTGTGACCAAGTGTCGGCCACGGTGCCGGTGGCAGAAGAGTGACGAATGGAGACCGAGGCCGCCTCTTTTCAGTCCGCTTTCAGCTTTCGAGCTGGTTGGCGTTCATGCGGGGCCTTGGCGACCGGCAAGCGGTGTGCCTTCCGGTCTACAATGACTCGGGCGACTGAACTGTGCGACATGCTGCCGCGCTTCAATCGTTCGGTGAGCTGGATAGCGAATGACGATCGTACGAATTGCCTTGCTCGTTGCCTGTCTCCTTTTCGTGTCATGCGATGACCGCACGTCCGATGACGGCATGACCGGCGACGGTGCGACCGACGTTGCTGCTGCCGCATCTTTCTTCGCGACCGTTGGCTCAGCCCGGCAGACACTCCACTCCGATGATCAACCTTCCAATCTCGGTGCAGCAAGTGCGCTCGCATGGCTGAACAACACGATACCCACGTCAATCGAAAACCCAGATGGCCAACTCTCTTATGTCCTCTCATCCGCCACTCCTGGCTCGGCTGGTGCCTATGCGCTGCAGCGCCACGCTGAACTCGGCTTCCCAGCGCTCGAGGACGGACAGTCGTATATCCAGATCCAGTGCATACCACGCGGTCTTGCATGTCCGGAGCTTCACGGCGTCATTGACCCAGCCGGGCCGACGCTCTTGTCCTACTGGGGCGAGGGTGGCTGACACCGCACCTGACCTATAGCTCCAGCAAGGTGCCACCGATCCCTCCTCGAGAATGGCAAGTCGCAGAAGCGCGTAAGACGACTTGCATGAGACAAGCATAATGCGTTTGCTCCAAGACATTCTCGAAGGCGTTACCTACACCGTAGTCGTGATCTTCTGGCTACTCGTCGTCCTCGTCGTCGTCGGAGGTATTGCTGCCGTCCTTATTCGAAGACGTCGCCAATGACCTTCCCCCTGAAACTGATCCAGTCTAAGGGCATCTCTTGTATTGGCTTTTTCGATGCTTGCGATTGCCATTATCTCTTTGTCTATGCCGCAAATGCACCGGATACTCCCATGAGCAAAAGCGGACTTCAGTCCAGGTCGCGTATGTATGGAGGTCAATCTGATGCCAGATTCAACTCGCGACAAGATAAACGCTCATCGAAAAATGATATTGAACCGCATGGCGGCCAACCGGTGCCTGAGCAATTGCGAACGGGCACACGAGGCAGCCAAGGCGATCGAACTGATGGAGAACGGCACCTATGGCTTCTGTGTCAGTTGCGGCCTTCAGATTCCTGAGCGCCGCCTTTTCGATCGTCCCGAGACGACTCGTTGCTATCGATGTGTCGAGCGACGCAGTAGCGCCGCATAGGACGCGATCACTATCGTGAATGACGATCAGCCCATGCCACAGCACGACTGACCTTTCCCTCCCAAACTAATCCACATTCAGAGTGATACTCAGCGGTAGGTTCTGGAGGATTGGACGATGAGCAGGATGCGCTTTTCGGCAGAGCAGATAGTCACCTGACTTCGATCTGAAACAGGACACTTTCAGGACACCGGTTTGGCAAATCACGCCGAGAATCGGCGTTTTTGAACTCGCCCTGGAGGACTCGAACCTCCGACCTTCGGTTTAGGAAACCGGTACGCACCAGCAATGATGAGCCAGTGTCGCGGTTTTCTTGGGCGAGTTTGGCGATGCTGCCTGCCTGTTACCCGGATGCTACCCGGTGGTCAGGACACCGATCAGGACACCAGTTTGCTTGGGTTGGTGGTTACTGCATTCTGTTATTGTGACCAAGTGTCGATGACGATAGCAGTGACTGGAAAGTGAAGTGGGTTGGATATAAATCTTTCAGGCTTGTCGATCTTCGATTCTGGACCAACTTGTGAGTGTGACTTAATCTAGTGGGTTGGGATTGCGTATCTGTAGTACTACCGGGGGACCGGCGAACTGTAAGGCTACTTGGTGCTTGGGAGGGACAAGTCATGAATCTAACCAGCATGTGGGCTGTTTTCGGTGTCGGTGTTGCAGGCGGCGGCGTTGCTGAGGTTCTGCATTGGTGGAACCTTCGCCTCCAGGCTGTATTACCGGAGTACGCCAAGAGCCCGATTTATTGGATCATTACGGGCGTGATGGCACTAACCGGAGGGTTGGTCGCAATCTTGTATTTCGGAAGCAGCGCGGACGGTATCCTCGTACTTCATGTCGGAGCCGCTACGCCGCTCTTGATTCAGAAACTCGTAACATCGATTCCTGAGCACAAAGGCGCGAAGAGTATGAGTTCTGGCCCAACTATCCCACGATTCTTCCGTTGGTAGCCGAGCGCCATGAGCACAGTAGCGATTGCGAGTGTTGCCATCGGGATCAACGACTCGGCCTACTGCGAGCGATGGACCGCGCGACCGAGCATACGGTTCGCGGAGGCCGATGCGAAGGCAATTACTGACTATGTGCGGCATGGGTGGCCATCAGCGCGACCAGAACATGTTGCGACGCTCTTAGCTGGCGAAGCCACAGTCGAGCGTATCCGTGAGACGTTCGAAACTCTGTCCGCTCTAGGCGCAATTGACCTTGCAGTTGTTTTCCTATCCGGTCACGGCATACAAGATGCAGTCGGAAACGCAGCGTTCTGCACGAGTGACGGATCAGTCGATTCGCCGGGCATCGACGCCAATGAACTCACAGCTCTCTTCAGTGGAATCGACGCTTCCCGCATTCTACTCATCCTTGATTGCTGTTACGCCCAGAGCATTGTCAGCGACTGCGCATACTTCAACGAGCTCGGCGGCGCTGTGTCGCGGCTCTACATTTGCTCGAGTGATAGCGCTGAGCGAAGCTGGGAAGATGAGCAGTCGGGTCATGGTGTTTTTACTGCAGCGTTCATCGGCATGCTTTCGCACGACCGGCCTGAGGATCAAGTCTCTGGCATCCGTGTTCAAGAGGACCTCATTCCACAACTGCGAGCGCGGGTCGCGACCGCTGTGGATGCATTGAACAGGTCCACTCAGCAACCGGTCGCAGGCGGACTCGCAAGAGACGACATCGTGCTGCCCATCTGCGTAGGTACTGGCATGTGGCAACCTCCGACGCCGCTTCAGGCAATTCGTCGCCGCTTTGTTCGCTTCGCACGCGCCGGCGCCATCATCGGATTACTGACGCTACTCGTCCTGCAAACGATGACTTATCACATTGGGCTCAACCGCACTGGCGCAGTCGGGATTTCGACCGGCCCCCCTTGGTTGCGTGGCATCTGGCCGGCGGCACTAGCCGATCGTGTTGATCTCGGGATCAGTGCAGCGGAACTCCGGACTGATCCTGCAGTTCGCTGGGCTATGAGTCGCGGGGATGCGTGGGGAATCTGGACTCATCGAGAATCTGATGGAACTCGCAAGTGGGCAAGATCCGTGTTGCCATATCTCAACGATCGTGCTCGACACCAGATGAAACTGCTGCTTTTTGGGGAGCCGCCATCCCTTGAATCGACTGAGGTTTTTGATGTGCAACCGTGGCAGATTCTCTTCGCTGCGGACGCCGCTCGCCTCATGTCATCGCCAGCTCCCACCAATCTTGCGCAGACCTTTCCGGTCGCGCCCACGGAGTTTGAGGATTACGACTATGAAGCACTCAATCGCTCAACCGATGGGACGCGTACGCTAATCAACGCCGCTGCATCTCTGGCATTATCCTCTCCAGACCAAGGGGGTGACGCGATGGAGCGCGTCCGTCGCCTCGTCGCCTACCGCATGGCCCGTGCGAGTGATGTGTCTGGCGAGCTACTAGCCGAAGCTAGCGAGGTCGCAGGTGCGTACGCAAGAGTTGCGCGTTGGCTACCGCAGACCGACACCATACTAGCGGCTCCGGTATCGGCCCTTCAGGCCTCGTATGCAGCTGATCGATTGCTCGCAGCCTATGTCTGTGGATACGTATACTCCAGCTTGTCAACCGACGAGCAGTCGCAAGTACTGGAAGTTCTTTTCAATTTTGTTGAGACTTTCGATGCAGATACACCGGATGATGCCCTTACCGCAGTGCAGAACCTAGCTCTCGACGGGTTGCTAGCCGTCTTTAGAGCCGAATCTTTACGTGCAGAATTGCTGGATCGGCTCTGTCTGATCGCCGGGGATGACTCATCCTTCGAACGTATACCGAGTTTTCGCGAGTTCCTGCGTGACCTCGCTCGGCACCAACCACTCCCGGGGCCACTCCGTACACGGCTTGTCAACCACATTCAGACGTCCGATGACGAGTTTGTCCGACTGACTGCGATGCAAGTGCTCGCGGCAAATCTGATTTTCGTAGCCGCTGATGAGCGCGATGCTATCAGCGATGCCATTCGCACGGCTGGCGATCGAGACTATACATTCGACGGCAAGATTACCCCGACCTATGCGCTTGTGCTCGCTGATTTGATAGCTGCTGACATCGAGATTCCGGATTTCCTCCCGATGGTCCAGCGGCAACTGGACGCCAGCTGGTCGGCACCGCCGCCATCGATCGAGTACGAACTATTAGGCGCGCTGGTTGAATGGTCCGATATGCCTTTCGCGGTGGCCATCGCCGTTGCGTATCAGGAGACGAAGGTTACAGTTGAACTCAAGCGGCAGCTACGATCCATCGCGCTGCTCCGCCCGCAGGCCGATGGCCGTACGCACTTGATCAGCTTCTTGGCTAGGCGGAAGTACGAGAACTCAGG
>JANQJJ010000236.1 GCA_028281725.1 Pirellulaceae bacterium
GCGTCGTCGTGATTCTTGTCGCCGTGCTTGTCACTGAGGTAGCAGTTGCGGATCACGTTGTACCGCAGGGTGATGTCGTCGCGCGTGATGCGGAAGCCGGACTCCAGCACTATTCCATTCGCTTTATCGATGTCGGCGGCGGAATCAAAAACGCCATGGCGCTCACCAAGGCGGAGCTCAAGAGTGTCGTCAAGTTGCAAGCCGAGTACGGGTTGAGCGTTGCCTCGGTCGGTTCTCCCATTGGCAAAGTCAAGTTGCTCGATGTGGATGACGGGACTCAGAACAAGTTTATCCCGTTTAAAAAATATCTCGCAAAGGATGTCAAGCACGCTTGCATGGTTGCCAACACGCTGGGAACCAAACTCTTGCGCGGATTTTCGTTCTACCATCCCGTGGGCACTCAGCCAGAGGAACATCTCAGTCAGGTCGTTGACCAACTCGGCCAGATTGCCGACGTTTGCGCTTCCGAGGGATTGGTGTTCGGTTTGGAGGTGGAAGCCAACCTGGTTGGCCAAACCGGTAAACTCCTGGCGCGGATCCATCGTAAAGTCAAAAACCAAGCCTTGGTGCTGATCTTTGACGGGGCCAACTTGGTGTGCCAGGGAATGACTCCCGATGAAGTATTTGCAGAGTATCTGGCGATGAAGCCCGGCCTGGGATGGCTGCATATCAAAGACTATCGTCACAGTTCCGCGGGCGAGCGTTTCGAACACATTGACGAGGCGTCGCTGAAGAACTTCGTCCCGGCCGACGTCGGCGATACGGGGCACGAAGCGATTCTTCGCGACTTGATCGGTGAACTGCCCAAAATCGAGAAACGGATGAAGAAGCTCGGCGCGCCGGGGGTCGTGTTTGACTTGGAGCCTCACGTCAAAGGTGGTGGACAATTCGGCGGCTTTAGCGGCCCAGACGGTTTTGGTGTGGCACTTCGAGGACTTTGCCGACTGCTGGACTACGTTGGCATCGACTACCACCTGACCGATTTTGATGACATCCTGTCCCGCAGGGGATTCTAGCTCGACCACGCCAGCTTGGTCGTGCCAATTTCTCGGAAGTGGACGCCTACTGCCGTCGCCTGACAACCAACTTGGAAACCGGGGCGTCTCGTGGCGGACGACTGTGAGGCACATTCGATCGAGCGTTGCAGGTTGGCGCTGAAAGCTCGGATTGAGCAGCAGGTCACCCTGGAGGAGTCACGTATTCGACTCGGAGAAAGAGAGTTTACGTGGTACCGTGTGACCGATCCCGGGCGGTTACTCGACGCTGCCGTTCGAAACTCAGATCAGCCTGCCGAAGAGCTGGATCCGTTCTGGGCTGCTACCTGGCGAGCCGCCCAAGGGTTGGACCAGTTTTTGGCGAGGCTCAGTCTCCAGGGGCAGCGCGTGCTCGAGCTGGGATGCGGTTCCGGTCAGGCGGGTACGGGGGCCGCCGCGCGTGGAGCCCAGGTTACGATGACCGATGCGGTGGGCATTGCCCTGATGGTCGCCCGCTTGAACGCCTGGCCGCTTGGGAAGCGCGTGGAGTTTCGTCGACTCCAGTGGGCTTGTGACCGCCTCGATGTGGCTTCCTTTCCCATCATCATCGGTTCTGATCTGGTTTATGACCCCAAGCTCTTTTCATTGATCGAGCTGTGTGCCAGGCACCACCTCAGTCCGGAAGGCCGGCTCTACCTGAGCGAACCCCAGCGACACACGGGCGATCACTTTGCGCGCTGGATACGACAAGCAGGCTGGGCCTCAAAGGAACACGAAATCGACTTGCAAGACGATCGAGTCGCCATTCGCGTTTTTGAATGCTGGCTGGCAGAGGCCTGATGGAGAGGGAGTCGGTAGCCGGCGTCCCCTCCCACTTAAGCGATCGCAGGCCTACGCATCGGTCAGCCAGCCGCGGCTTACCTGATCCAAAAACACCTCCAGCGATTCGCGAAGAGCTTGTTTCAGGGGCGTATGCGGAACGCTCGGAAACGCGGAACGAAACGGCTCGTAGTCGAGATCGCAGATGAAGGGAACGCGGTCGTCACCGATGGTGATCTGGAACGATTGGGCCTGTCCCAGGTCGTCGGCCACCTGCCGGAGCGCCTCGACGATTTCCTCCGTGCAGAGCGTGTGGCTCGGAAGCGTGAAGACACCGTAACCATCAAACGGAGCTAGCAGCGCGGTGCCGACGGCCGCACCCACGTCCGGGGCGTAAAGATAGTCCTGTCGCGAGCGAAATGGAATCTCGAACGGACGGCCGAGCGCGACTTGTTTGATCGCCGTCGTTGGGCTCGCCGTCAGGCCGGCATCCCGGCCGGGACCGAAGAGTACGCCGGGGCGCAGGCATAGAGTGGGAACACCGGTATCTTCGCAGAAGAGCTTGGAGATATGCTCCCCGGCCAACTTCCACGCCCCGTACACATTCACCGGTTGTGGCTCGGCAAGCATCTGGACGCGGCCCGGCGGGTAGGCCGAACGCGGCCCATAGACAGCGATCGAACTCGTGAAAATATATCGGCGGATCGCCGCTCCACTTGCTTTCATCGCTTCGATGAGGTTTTGCGTACCCGCCAAGTTGACTTGGAGACCGAGATCCCGATAGGCGTTGCAGTCGGGTGTCTGGAGCGCGGCCAGGTGCACAACGTGGGTTATGTCTTGATCACGGAGAATCTGCTCTAGCCGGCTCTGGTCGCTGACATCCGCCTCGATAAAGGTCAGTTGCTGGCGATCGACATCGTGAAAGACACGCTCAGAGCGGCCCTTACTCACGTTGCGGCTGCAGATGACGACCGCCACGTCGGAGTTCCGGAGGAGCCACTTGGCCGTTTCGGCGCCGATGCAGCCGTAGCCGCCCGTAATCAGAACTTTCGATGGTTTCATAGGCTCTCTTGCGGTTTCTGGAAAACCGCGCGGTAGACAGGCTGACCGCCTGTTCGAGCGCGACGTTCAAAATGGGTCGTGTAGTCCATCGCGTGCGCGGCTGGACGCTCAGGCACGTAACGGGGGCCGGCTAGTGTCGTCAACTCCATCACCTGGCCGCAAATATGTTCGTAGTAGTCGAGCACGTCGGTCCAAAAATGGAACTCTCCGCCCGGCAGGAGGACCCGCTGAATGTCAGAGAGTGTTTGCTCGTTTAAGACGCGTCGCTTTTTGTGCTTGTTCCGCCACCAGGGGTCTGGGAAGTAAACATGCACGCTGGCGACTGAGTCATCCGGAACCACATCTCGGAGGAACTTTTGTGCGTCGCCACGTAACACCTTGACGTTCGAAAGTTCGTGCCGGGCAACGCGCTGGGCCGCACGGTTGGCGAACTTCGCAGCCAGTTCAATGCCGACAAATTGGTGACTCTGTCGCTGAGCGCCGGCGGCCTGTAAGAACAACCCCTTGCCAGATCCAATTTCCAGTTCAACGGGACGATCCAGCGCAGCGATCTCAGACCATGCTAGGGGATGGGCAAAGAGATCGGCGGCTCGGACGGGCCGGTCTGAGGCGGGCGAGTTTTCCGCGTCCCGTAGCGCGTGGGGCGAATCGGAGTTCATCGACGTTGGTAAATCCCAGGTCTCCATCATCTTTTCGTACTCCGCCATCCTAAGCTGGCGGCGAGCCAGGCGGAGCAACCGCACGGGCCTGGGCGAAACGGCACTAGGATAGCCTGGAATGCTCGCCGGTTCCAGCAGCAATTCGCCCCCGGCGGCCGATCACCCCATCCAGGATCCAGCGGTCTGCCAGTTTTCGAAATCCAGGGATATTTGATTCAAGGACATTTGGCAGAGCTGGCAAGCATCCAGTTCGCGTTGAGCCCGTCCCGGGGAAACTCTAGGTGCCTCCCACGGGCGCGAAAGTTCCCGTGTGTGGCACTACGAGGTTTTCCGTTAGGGAGCACTCCCTATAATGGCGCCTGCCCGTGGGAACGGTCAGTCCGGCCGGCTGGGCTGCCAGAGTCTTTTCTGTCCCCCAAGTGACCTCCGATCAAGAAGGTGCCATAACCCGATGCGGTTTGCCATATGTAATGAATTGTTTCAGGATTGGCCCTGGGAGCGTGCGCTCGAGCTAACTCGGGAATGTGGATATACGGGCTGGGAAATCGCGCCGTTCACCTTGGGTGGACGACCTGATCTACTTCCGGATCAGCGCCGAAAACAACTGGCGGCTCAGGTCCAGCGGAGTGGCGTAGAGGTGGTGGGGCTGCACTGGTTGCTAGCCAAGACGGAAGGCTACCATCTGACCTCAGACGACCAGGATACCAGGGTTCGCACCACCAACTACCTGGGGCAGTTGGCGCGATTGTGTCGAGATCTCGGCGGCTCGGTCATGGTCCTTGGCTCTCCGCAGCAACGGAATTTTCCGCCGGAGATGACCCATGCCCAGGCAGACACCAACGCGATTAGCGTGCTGGAAAACGTGATTCCGCATCTGGAGAGCCATCAAGTCACCTTGGCGCTTGAGCCGCTGGGGCCTGGAGAGGGCAATTTTTGGAATCATGCCTCGCAGGCCGTGGCCGTGATTGAGCGACTCGGTTCGCCCTGGATCCGGTTACACCTGGACGTCAAGGCGATGAGCACCGAGGGGCAGCCGATTGCGGAGGTTGTTCGCGCCCACGCCAAGCACATTGCTCATTTTCATGCCAATGATCCCAATCTGCTCGGTCCAGGAATGGGGGAGGTAAAATTCGAGCCGATTTTTGGTGCCCTGAAAGAGGTAGGCTACGACGGGTGGGTTAGTGTCGAGGTATTCGACTACGAACCGGGCATCGAGACCATTGCCCGAGAGAGCATGCAGAACATGCGAAAGGCGCTGAAGAATTCTTAGTTTTCCGGCCCGCGGATTCCCGAGCCGGGACCGCCAATTTCGCATTGTGATCGTGACAGCGGCGGCTTAGAATCGTCCGATTCGGCTATCTCCGCCGCAGCAAGTGGTGTGCTTCTCTGCTAAGGCCGGCCACTCCAATTGCTTGATTTCCAAGTGAACAAATTCATCTCGTTCGTTCGCAGCTTCCAGATGCCCTCCGCCGGCAAGTGGTTATTGCTTTCTGCGATGGTGGGAGTGGTTTCGGGCGTCGGAGCGATCGCCTTCCAGACTTTGGTGCAGCTTTTTCAGCACATCTGCCTCGGATATGGCGCCGGTTTTCCGGTGCGCGAAGCAGTCGCAGACTACTCCCCGTTCTCTGAGCCGGAAACGACGCTGTCGCCATGGCGTCTGTTGGCCGTACTGGCCTCTGGTGGCTTCGCCGCGGGTTGGTTGGCATGGAAGTTCGCACCGGAGGCATCGGGACACGGAACGGACGCAGCCATCGATGCGTTCCACAACAAGCGTGGTGAAATCCGTCTGCTGACGCCAATCATCAAGACCGTGGCATCGGCCATCACGCTGGGAACGGGTGGGTCGGCCGGCCGGGAAGGGCCGATAGCCCAGATCGGTGCCGGTTTCGGGTCATGCCTGGCGACTTGGTTCCATCTGTCAGCGCGGGATCGACGGATTCTGCTGGCTGCGGGCATGGGAGCGGGCGTCGGCGCCATCTTCCGGGCGCCGCTGGCCGGCGCACTGTTCGCCGGTGAGATTTTGTATCGTGATGCGGAGCTGGAGGCGGAAGTTATCATGCCGGCGGCGGTGGCGTCGACGATTGCTTACTCGGTCTTCTGCTTTTCGTTGCCGCCGGCGTATCGCTTTGTCCCGCTGTTTGGCGATGATGTTCAGTATGATTTCTCGACTCCGCTGGAGTTGATTCCTTACGCGCTGTTGGCCTTGGTGCTGGTGGGTGCCGGGGCGCTGTACATCCGAACCTTTTACTGGACACACCACCTGTTCGACAGAACTCGCTTGCCAACCTATGCAAAATCGGCGATCGGCGCGCTGCTGGCCGGGCTGGTTGGTCTAGGCACTTACTTCCTAGGCGGGCTGGATCCGGAGTTGCTGGCCGTACTCGGGGGTGGCTACGGCGCGCTGCAAACGGCCTTTTCAGATCCGGGCAGCATCGCCATTGGGACGTTGCTCGTTGTAGCCTTCGTTAAAATGTTGACGACTTCGTTAACCATCAGCTCTGGCGGCTCAGGCGGAGTGTTCGGCCCGTCGATGGTCATTGGCGGCTGCCTGGGAGGCGCCACGGGCAAGCTGCTGGGCGTGGTCTGGCCTCAAGTGGTGACGCAGCCGGCGGCTTTTGCCGTGGTGGGCATGGCAGGCTTTTTCGCTGGCTGTGCCCGAGCGCCGTTTTCGACGATTTTGATGGTGACGGAGATGACCGGCAGCTATCGACTCTTGCTACCGGCCATGTGGGTTTCGACTCTCTGTTTTCTGTTGATGAGGCGCTGGACGCTATACGATAAGCAAGTGGCAACGCGGCTGGAATCACCCGCACACCGTGGTGATTTTATCGTCGATGTGTTGGAGGGCATGCTCGTCGAAGACGTCTATCGCAAACGGGACAAGAGACTGATCCTGGTTCACGAAGGAACGAGCCTCAACGAGATCGTCCACCTGCTTGCCGAGACCTCCCAGCGTTACTTTCCCGTGGTCGACCAAGACGAAAAACTGCTCGGTATCTTTTCCGCCGAAGACGTGCGGTCGTACCTGTACAACGACGCGATTTGGGAGATCGCCAATGCCAGGGATGTGATGACGCTGAACGTCAAAACCGTGACGCCGGAGGAGGATCTCAACACAGCCCTGACCCGTTTTACGGAACTGAACATCGACGAGCTACCGGTGGTTGCAGCGGACGATTCGCAATGTATCCAGGGTGTCCTCCGGCGAAAAGAGACGATTGCCGCTTACAATCGTAAACGACTCGAGCATAAGCTGGTGGACTAGAGTATTTTTTACTTTTGGTATAGCCAGTTTGCAGCGAGGAACGCGCTAGAAACCGCCGGATAGTACAGGCTAGTTTGGGTGTGTGGGCTTGCACCAGTCGAACGCGGCTCGGAGTCGCCTCCAACGTTTGCATTCGCACACCGCACGGGCAGTCTGGACCGGCTCTGGCAAGATCGGGGAAGGGGAATCTATTTTTCAGCCGTTCCAGTTTGGCGATTTGCCAGCGGTCGGTTGGGAGTGCGATTCCAGTGCGCATGGGCAGCGGAAAAAGCTTCCCGCGCCCCGTCGGCCAGTTCTTCGCCCATGCGATTGACGGTGGGCAGCCGGCAAGCGGGCGTCGCCAACACGGCGAACGAATCATCTTCGTAGACGAATCGCCATGGGTGCCGGGTCTTCGGACGCAGCGGCTGCTGGGTGTCGTCTCGAAAAACGTCCAGTTGCTCGTACACGGGCGCCTGCCGGTGCACGATGACCGCATCGGTAGGGTATTTGTCCAGGATGGTCCACCAGTTCTCCTGTCCACCATAAAACTGGTTGTGCTCGGGCATCACGTTGTCTCGGTAGGCCACTTCATATCGGCCGTCAAGGCTGACCTGCACTTCGGGATACATCTCCCACGAAACATAAGCTCCTACGTGGAAGGGAGTCATCAGGTTGCCGCGAAAGTGATTCTGCTTGAGGTACTCGACGGCTCCAGTGGGATAGCAGGCGGTGGAGTACAGCTGCTTGGGAGGTAGCGACGGTCGCCAAAAGTGATGGACCGTGGCAAACATCAGCGAACCGAGAGCCACAGCCTGGCTAATGCGGACCACCGCCTGGCGATGCTGATTAATGAGGTCCACCAGATTCTTACCGAGCGGAGTTCGGCTGATCCAGGCGGGGACGTAAGCCAGCCAGACCACGCCATAGATCGATCCGTGGCGAATATGCTTGAGCGTCATGTAAATGCAAAGGGCTAGAAACGCGGCCCCTTTCAGTCGTCCTAATCGGTTGTAACGCTGGGCATAGACGAATAGGAACACGCTGACGAAAAAGGTGGCTAGCGTCAGGGTTGGGGCATAAGTCTCCCAAAGCGGTTGCCATTCCCGAACAAGCGGCCGTGGCATGCTCACGGCGCGAACCAGGAAAGGAATATACTGCCAACCATAGGGGTTCAGCGGCAGAATGCAGATGGCCGCCGGCGCGGCCAGGATCAGGTGCCATGTGTCCGCCAAAGCTCCCATCAGGCAGCGCCGGCGAAGCAGCGATGCGCCGAAACGCTCCAGGCCATGAAAGGCGATGAGCCCGAGGCCCACCAAGAAACCTGCATGCAAGTTGAGCCAGACAACCATCATGGCCAACCAGAGCAGTATCCAGGCACGTCGTCCTCGCCAGTCCAATTCTTGCATCCATAGCTGGGCCGCGATGAACACGAGTGTGAATAGCTGTGCCCGGACCGTGGCGAAACCAACCCAAAAAACGGGAAAGGTCGCTACCGCGATGCAGGCAAAGACGTAGGGATGGGCTCCACGCATTCGCGCGACTCGATAGAGCAACAGCCACAAGGCGGCGATCAATAGTAGTTTGAGCGCGGATAAACCAGCCACGCCCAAACCGCTGCCGATGGTCGCAAAGTAGAGAACGGCTCCCGTGCCCCATTCGTGATGTACCGACGGATTGACCGTGGGGGTATAAGCGAAGACGTCGCGAGTAGGAAACTCACCCTGCACGAGCGCTTCGCGAAACAGGGACATCTCATGGAACGCATCATGGGTGATTTCATGCATCCGTGATATGTAGGCAAGAAAACCGCAACCCAGAGCAAGCATCAGCCAGCCGACTAGCGCCAGATCGTGAGAGGACCCCACTCGGAGATTGCTGCGCAAAGACCTAGCGAGCCCTAGCTGGATTTTCGCCGATAGAGCTTCCGAATGTTCCGATGCAGCGGGCATAGCAGACGCCAAGCGGTTGGACGTGGTTTGGGGTGCTGTGCTCGGTCCAGCGGCCGAACAAGTTCGGCCGCTGGCGAGCCGAGATACCATCGTTGTCGCTGCTAAAATGCGACGTGAAAGGCTAGCACTCGAATAGGGCTGCGGTGTGGTTTCCGACCGCCACTTCCGTGAATCGACTCTCCCGACAACGCCAAGTTTGACGAAAAAAAGGATTGGAGCGACGGAGACGTTGGTAATTGACCTATCGATGGGCAACTCGGTCTCCTAGACTTCGCCTACGACCAGTCGGGATGGAGACGATTGCCATTCGGATTGGCCGTTCATTCTGAGGAGGGTGTGGCCGCCATCTCGGAATGACAAGCAACTCGCCCCGCTCGGTGGAAAGGAGGATTCCGCCAGGCAATCGAGTGCATGAAAGCGTGGATGGACCCGATTTCGCTTTCGCAAAGCGCCGGATGATTAGAAGCTCAGTAGCTATCGCGACTGGTGGTTCTAATGCGCCTGCCTTTGCGGCTAACCAAGGAGCCTCGAGCATGGAAGCTCGTTCGACCCGCCCCACGATGGGCCTGGCCTCGGTATTGCTGTTTGCTCTCAGTTCTGGAGCTTCGGCGCAGTTAATGATGCCGCGCGAACATGTCGCGCAGAGCCAAAACTTCATCATCTTCGCGTCATCACCCCAATGGGCGGCAAAAATTGCCCAGGTTGCCGAGCAGAATCGCCGCGAACTGGCGATCTATTGGCTGGGCAAGGAATTGCCCCCCTGGTCCCAACGCTGCCCGATTCACGTCACCAGCCATCCCCAATTGGGAGCAGGCGGGGAAACTCGGTTCTCGCTGATGCAAGGTGGCGTCGGCAACTGGATGATGAGCGTTCAAGGAACTCAGGAGCGGATTTTGGACAGTGTCCTGCCGCACGAGATCACGCACACTATCTTCGCAACTCATTTTGCTCCGCTAGGTAAGTACGTACCGCGTTGGGCCGATGAGGGCGCTTGCACGACCGTGGAGCACAGCTCGGAAAAACGCAAGCATCAACATTTTCTGAACAGATTTCTCCGCAGTGGGCGTGGACTATCGTTCAATACGATGTTCAGTCTCAAAGAGTACCCTGAAGATATTTTACCGCTTTATGCCCAAGGCCACTCAGCGGTCCAATTTTTGATCGACCAAGGTGGGCCAAGAAAGTTCATCCAGTTCATCGAAACTGGAATGCGCACCGAACGCTGGGAACAAACGCTACGAGAGCGCTATGGCTACGAGACGATCGGCCAGTTTCAAACGCTGTGGAATCAGTGGTTGGCCGATGGCAGTCCGGACGATTTGCTGGCCTACGCACCGGGGCTCCGCCGAGAGGCTGCGGGCGCTGAAGTCGTACTCGCATCGAACACTGCCAGCGATCAAGGCGTGCAGTGGGCCGGTGGAAGCGGGCAGCCGGCTACCACGGCGCTAGCCGGCAACCTAAATCAGCAGAGCAACGCGACGTTAGCCGGTGATCCGGTGGCGCTGAGCACGAGTATTCCGGCCAGCCAGGAACCAAGCGGTAGCTGGTACAAGCGACGCCTGCGCGAGGTGCGTGGCGATGGCACTGCGGATAGGCAAACGCCAAAATCGCAAGCGTCGGCCAACAACTACCCGCTTCATCCCTATCAACCCGCACCCAAATCAGGCCACTTGGCCCCTCAGTCGACCGCCCGGCCCCTGCCGATGCAGTCACCAGGCGTCCAAGTGCTCGATTGGGGCAACCGCCCCGTTGTACCGGGAATTCAGCAGCCGCCGATGGTTCCCATCTATCGCTAGCGGATGCTCCCTGGAAGCCACCGCCTACTGAGCGGTGGCCGCTTCCTGAGTGCCGCCGCCGGACGACAGGATAGCCTGCTTCGCACCCATGATCTTGACCAACGATATGATCAACAGGACCAAGCCAACCACGTTGATGCAGGGAATCAACATACAGATCGATCCGATCAACCCCATCTGCTCCCCGCAATCACCGTGCGACGAATTGCCGATCGAGGCTAAGTATTTGCTCTGCGAGCGAGGGATCTTAATGAAGACCAAGAACATGATCACGATATTCACCAGCGGAATCAGCAGTAGCCAGGCAACGCCGGGAGAAATCTCACGATAGGATTCGGGAACCACTTTGAGCGCTCCAGAAAGTAGGTAGGCGAGCACTGCCTGGATTCCGATCGCCACCAGCAAGGAACACCCGTAAAAGGCAAAAATCGCAACGAACGCCGCTGCGTCGGGCTCCCCCCCACCCGCGAGATCCAATCCCTCAATTTCTTGACCGAAGTCGATCTCCATGTCCGCGGGAAATGGATCGTCTTGTCCCCAGGCGACTGGCGATGATGCGACTAACGCGCCCAACAACATGAGGATGGCCAAGCAGGTTGTTGCCAAGGTTTTCAAGTTGGTTACCACAGTCGCTCTCCCTGGTAGGTTGGTAGGATCCGTAACGCAACGCCTTGATGGAGACTCCCGCGCGGGCGTTCCGCAGCTTCGGCAAAGACGTGTTATACTCGATAGCCCTGTTACTTGCTGGCGGTCGCTTCTTTTTTTCTGCCGCATTCGCTCCAACTTCTAGACCGATTGGGAACACGCTAAGTCGATGTGCGGCATTACCGGCGGCCTGTGGTTCCATGACTCGAAAGCCATTTCGCAGGCAGTGCTGGATGGCATGGTCGATTCCCTGGAGCATCGTGGTCCCGATGATCGGGGTAGCCGTATCGAACCGGTGCGGAATGATCCCGGAGGGCAGGTACCGGGCGTCGCTCTCGGCTTCCGCCGACTGTCCATCATCGACTTGGCTGGCGGTCACCAGCCGATGAGCAACGAAGACGGCTCTGTGTGGCTCGTTTTCAACGGGGAAATATACAACTATCGCGACTTGAGGCGTCGCCTGGAGGGTGCGGGCCATCGTTTTCAGACCAACAGCGACTCCGAAACGATCGTTCACCTGTACGAGGACCTGGGGATCGAGTGCTTTGAGCATCTCAACGGCATGTTTGCCATCGCGATTTGGGACCGCAACCGGCGGCAGCTGATCCTGGCGCGGGATCGGCTGGGCCAAAAGCCCCTCTACTATCAATGGGCGGGCGACCAGCTGCTGTTTGGCAGTGAGCTGAAGTCGCTGGCGGCCTCTCCAAGTTTTGATCGTTCGTTGTCGGCCGGCGCGATTGACCAGTTTCTCACGTACCAATACATTCCTCATCCAAACTCGATTTACCAAGCCACGCGCAAGCTCCCGCCGGGCAATTTGGCGATTGTGAGAGATGGCCGCGTCGAAGTGCAGGGCTACTGGAAAACGGATTGGCAGTCCGAAGTTCAGCTGAGCGAGACAGAGGCGGCGGAGCAGGTCGATGAATTATTGCGGGACTCGATCAGGCTCCGGCTAAGAAGCGATGTGCCGCTGGGAGCATTCCTATCCGGAGGTGTCGACTCGTCGCTTATCGTGGCGCTCTCCCAGCAGCAACTTGATCAACCGCTGCACACCTTTAGCATTGGATTCAACGAAGCCGACTTTGACGAAACCAGGTACGCTCAGCAGGTGGCCGCTTGGGTACGTAGCGAACACCACGAATACCGAGTCACACCGGATGCGGTTTCGATTCTCGACCGACTCGTCTGGCACTATGATGAGCCGTTTGGCGACAGCTCCGCCATTCCAACGTGGTATCTCTGCCAGTGGACCCGTCAGCATGTCACCGTGACCTTAAGCGGAGATGGCGGGGATGAGCTGTTCGCAGGGTATGATCGATATCGCG
>JANQJJ010000505.1 GCA_028281725.1 Pirellulaceae bacterium
CCCAACTCTTGCAGAACGGCTTCGTCCGTAGCGTCTCCCTGGAATCCTAGTAGCCCGAGTGCCTGAATTCGCTCCACAGCGCCGGCGTCGCTGTCGACCGTCACTACCGGACAGTCCTGTTGATGCAATTCCATGATCACGTTCTGTCCCATGCGCCCGTAGCCGCATACGATGACGTGCTCCTTGAGCTGTCCGAGTTCACGTGCCATTCTGTGTTTCCCAATAGTGCGTTCGAGTTCGCCTTCGAGCAGGGTTTGCAGGAGTCCTCCAAATGTATAGGCTGCCGCGGTCATCCCGAACAAAATGACAAAAATACTCAGCAGCTGAACGGGTGGACTGGTGGCGCTACGTTCGGAATACCCCACGGTTGAAATCGTGATGATCACCATCCAGAACGCATCGAGCCAACTATAGCCGCCCAGGACTCGGTATCCGACAACAGAAATCACGAACACCACTGCCAGTGTGAGTGCCCCGATCCGGATTCTTTGCAGGGGTGTTTTCATTCAGATCCAATTCGCTTCCATCACAGCTTGGCTACGTGTCGTAGCACCGATAAAATCGCTGCGCTCGCCGATCGCCGGGTGGATTATAACGCTTTGATCGGTCGAGTCCGACAGCCGTTTTTGAGGATTCCCGAGAACCCCCATTTCCGGGATGCTTCGTGGTGGATCTGACGATAGACCCACCAACATGCCTGCCATGCAAGGCTACGAACGTGTCCTGAGGTCCTGGCTGACGGCGTGCTCGATGGATCATAACCGCAAGACGGTTTCAGGGATTGGTTCGAAGATTGCACTGCTACAATAGACGACTTGCCCAAGGTCCGTTTTCTCAGATCGCCTTAGCGGGATACAATGAACTCAACGCCCAACATCTATGCCGACGAGAAACTCTTTCGGGTCATGGTCGATGCCTCGCCGGCTGGAATGATCATCACCGATGCACGAGGAAAAATTGTTCTTGCCAACCAAAGTGCCCTGGAGCTGTTCGGCTATGCATCTGACGAGTTATTGCAGGAATCGGTCGAATTGCTGATCCCGGCGGCTTATCACGAGGCCCATGTGTCACACCGGGCGCGCTATATGTCGCACCCGGAAACTCGCCGCATGGCGGCCGGAAGAGATTTGTTCGCTCAGCGGAAAGATGGCACGAAATTCCCTGTGGACGTCAGTCTTCATCCAATCGAAATTGAGGGCAAGCAGCTGGTGCTCGCCAATATCTTGGATGCCACGGACCGCCGCCGTGCTGAAAAGGAGCGTGAGCAACGCCAGGCCATGGAGAGGCTCGCCTTGCTGGGCCAACTCGCCGGCGGTGTTGCCCATGAGATCCGCACTCCACTGTGTGTCATTGGCAACAACGTCTACTTCTTGCAGATGTTTGCGGAAAAGCTGGGGCCGGAGGGTTCCGAATGTGTGCAGGAGATCAAGGAAGCGGTTGGCAAGGCGAATCGCATCGTGCTCGAATTGCTCGATTTTACGTGCGATCCTCAAGGGGAGCTATCCGAAGTTTGCCTGGCGGACTTGGTGGTCTCGGCAGTACGCGATACGTCGCTTTCCGAAGCGGTCAGTTTGAGCGTGCCTGAAATCGATCGGCGGCTGATGTTGAACGTGGACTATG
>JANQJJ010000062.1 GCA_028281725.1 Pirellulaceae bacterium
CTCCCGCATCAGTTCTAGTGGCAGCGACTCCGGCTCGACACCGCTCGCTTGCCGCACGGTTGCCTCGCCTGATCGAGCGTCGACATCGAGGCAGAGAAACAACTCGGGCTGCCGGACACCCGAGGCTTGCTCCAGTTTGACGCCGCGGCCTCCGACCATCACGCCCCGCGGACTGCCCGCCGAGCGACGCCGAGCCAGCCGATCTGGAAAGGCCGCCAAGAGTGCTTGCGGTAACTGATCCTTCAGCGGCACGTCTGCTTGCTCGCCCAGTTCTCCGACGATCATTCGATGCAGCTGCTCCATGACGCGTCCCACATTCCGGGCGGCTCCCACTTTGATCAGTCCCAGGCTGGTACGTGGATTGCCATCACGTAGGAATTTATCCATCGCAATCGTTCGCTGCGTCAGATCACACGGGTGCGAATGCCGCGCGCCGGCTACCGGAATGCTTCCGCTAGGCGACTCCCGCTCGGTCCGCCGATCAAAAACATCCCGTTCGCTCAGCAGGGCTGCCGCTAGCGCAGCCGCACCGGGAATCTTCTGGCGGTGCCCCTCGATCAACAGTCTGCCCAGCCGCGGATGCAACGGCAACTTGGCTAGCAGCCGTCCCAACTCGGTGACTTCTCCATCAGCGTAAGCTCCGAGCAGCCCCAGTAGCTCGAGCGCCTGAGCAACCGCAGCCTCCCTGGGCGGCGTCACCCAAGGGAACTCAGCCAGATCATGCTCTCCCCAACAAAGTAGTTGCAGCGCGGCGCCGGCCAGGTCAATTCGCCGAATTTCAGGTTCCAGATGACTCGCCCGACTTCGTCCGGTGACCTCATCCCACAATCGGTAGCAGATCCCTGGTGCGGTTCTACCAGCGCGACCGGCGCGTTGGTCGGCGGAAGCCACCGAGATGGGCTCGAGCCGCAGCATGTTCAGCCCCGCGCTGGGATCGACTCGCTGAACGCGTGCCCAGCCACAATCGACGACGATCTTCACACCATCGATCGTCAAAGATGTTTCGGCTACGTTGGTGGCCAGGATGACCTTTCGCCGATCACTCGGTGCCAAGACGCGATCTTGATCTTTGGGCGACATGTCGCCGTAGAGACGGAGCAATTCCCAGTGATTCTGGGCGGCTTGAGCCGACAGATTTTGAGCGACTCGCGTAATCTCACCCACACCGGGCAGAAACACCAGAATGTCCCCCTCCGCCTCACGGGCCGCCTGGATCGTCGTGTCCGTGGCTTGCTCTACGATCCTCCGAACGGGACTGTCTGGCCTCCCGCCCCTGCGCCCCGACGCCAATCTGCGGCCGGACTCGTGGCGACCGTAGCGAATCGAAACCGGATACACGGTCGACCGGGCCCGGATCAACGGAGGATCCTCCAAATACGGACCGATGCTCGTCTCGTCTAGAGTTGCCGACATAATGACCAGTTTCAAATCGGGCCGAATCTCCGTTTGAATCCGCCGCAACATGCCCAAAAGCAAATCGGTCTCCAGCGACCGCTCATGAAACTCGTCGAGAATTACAACCGACACGTCCTCAAGAGCTGAGTCCTCTTGCAACCGCCGCAACAAAATGCCGGGCGTCATGGCAATCAGCCTGGTACGCTGACCGATACGCGAATCAAAGCGTACTTGGTAGCCAACCCAATCACCCACGCGAGACTCCGACTCTGCGGCAATGCGGCTGGCAGCCGCGCGCGCCGCGATCCTTCGCGGTTGCAGCAACAGGACCTTGCCACGACTCTCGCGGAGGACGTTAGAATTAAGTAGGGCCGGTGCAACGCGTGTTGTTTTGCCGGTCCCCGGCGACGCCTCGATGATGACACACCTATTCTTCTCCAGCGCAGCAATAATGGCATCCAGATAGGAATCGATCGGTAGGTCGGTTCGTTGGGCGGACACACGAAACCTCTTGTCAGATAGCCGGTGGATTGGACTACAGCAGAAAGCATGAATGCATGCCGCGGATTCGCCTAGGCGGGTTGGCGAGGCATTTCGCAAGGTTTAGATTGAAAGTTGCGAGCAACCCCCGTTCCTGCCCCAAGCCCACTGTCCCATAGAACGAGCGAAGTTACTTATGAGCCAAGATTCAGTTGAGATTGAGGGAGTCCGTCTGAAGCTGGCCGCTCCTATGGAGAATCGGGCCGAATGGATTGGACAGCGCGAGGTGCTCAAGCAGTTGCTGGCTTGTTGGTTGGTGGTCGACGATCAGGATCTGCCGCTGACGCCCCGGTTGATCGGTGTTCCCGGGATTGGAAAAACCGCTTTGGCGATGGCTGCTGCCGCAGTGCGTGCCCAAGACCTTTTCGTTTTTCAATGTACGGCGGATACCCGTCCGGAAGACTTGCTCATCACTCCCGTTCTTAGCCAAGATGGCAAAATCGCTTATCATGCCTCACCGCTGGTGACCGCCATGCTCCGCGGTGCCGTCTGCGTGCTGGACGAAGGCAACCGCATGAACGAGAAGTCGTGGGCCAGCCTGGCACCGCTGTTCGACCAGCGCCGTTACGTGGAGTCTATCGTGGCTGGAATCGTAATTCCGGCCAACAAGAACTTTCGGTGTGCGGTCACCATGAACCAGGACGATTCCACGTACGAGATACCCGACTATATTCTCAGTCGTCTCCAGCCGACGCTCCCGCTTGGATTTCCCAACCGTCAGGATGAACTTGCCATCTTGCAGTACCACCTGCCGTTCGCAGAGTCAGAAATGCTGGCCATGACGGTGGAGTTTTTGCAGCGGTCCCACGAGTTGGGACTCGATTTTTCCGCCCGCGACGGCTTGAATCTGCTGCGATTTGCGCTCAAGCGGCTCGCCCAGGATCCCAACCATCCCATCAGCAAAGATGTCGCGTGGCGCGAAGCTCTGGAGTATTGTCTGGGTGAAGACGCTCTGAATCTCGAAGCCCTGGCTGAGCGAAAAAGCAGGGATCTCGGCAGCAACTCGCTGCCGCTGGGCCTGGGCGACTTCTTCTTCGATCCGGATGATCCTTTGCATCCTGATTTTGATGGCGACAACGACGACGACTCCTAAACCATGCCTGAGAACCTAGAGATCGCGGATGTGGCACCGGCGTGGTGCAAGCTCCCCACGGAAGGCCAACTTTAGTGCCCCACGTTTTCCATACAACCGACATCCGCGGTGAATTTATTTTGCTCGGTACCGGCACTTCCGTTGGCGTCCCGGCAATTGGCTGCGGCTGTGACGTGTGCCGCAGTACGAATCCACGCAATAAGCGGACCAGGTCCTCTGCGATTGCCGGCCTGCCTGAGGGCAATTTGCTGATCGATACATCACCGGACTTGAGAACCCAGCTATTGCGTGAGGACATTGGCATCGTGCATGCCGTTGCGTTCACGCATGAGCATGCTGACCACATCTTTGGCTTGGATGACCTGCGTTTGTTCCCCTTCCGACTCGGTGGTCCCATCCCGCTTTATTGCGAACCTCAGGTCGAGCAGCGTATTCGCCATAGCTTCGACTACGCCTTTGGGACCGGTCTGCAGACTCACCCGGGTGCCACTCCGTCGCTTGACATGCGGCCCATAGGCCTGCAAGCGTTTGATGTCTTGGGCGCGACGGTTGAGCCACTGCGTCTGCTGCATGGCCCCAAGTACCAGGTCTTGGGATTCCGTCTGGGGAATATCGCGTACTGTACAGACACAAGCTTTATTCCTGACGAAAGTTTTGACATCCTGGCCGGGGCCGACATATTCATCGTGGATGCCTTGCAGCACAGGCCCCATCCGACTCATTTCCACATCGACGCCGCGCTGCAGGCCATCGAGCGTGTCGCGCCGAAACAAGCCTATCTGACTCACATGTCCCATGAATTGGAGTATGACAAGACGTGCGCGGCATTGCCCGGTGGTGTCGATCTGGCGTACGACGGCCTGAGATTAAAATTGGAACTTTAGGTTTCTCTGCTAGGCGTTCCGCTCAGGCTGGGATGATTCAGGCAGGTTCCAGCTGGCGAGCCGGGGTCTCGCTACGTCGTGAACCCTATTTTTTCAACAGCACCTAGCGGTCTGTCAAAGCTTAATCTTTGGGTCGGGTAAAGGGGGCAGGAGTCAATTGCCGCCAGCGGCCCTTCGGGTGCTGTGCACAATTGACTCCTGACCCCT
>JANQJJ010000066.1 GCA_028281725.1 Pirellulaceae bacterium
ATCGACGAGAAATCACCGAATCGTCACATCCTCCCCCGTTCCAGCGACCGACCGGCTGGCGATATTGCCGGTTAGGTAGGCAGTATCGCATCTGCTCAGCTGCCTGATTTTGAAGATTGGGCTGGTCGATACGGTCAATAGGTTGTGTCGATAGGGGAAACAGCAGGCAACTAGGAAGGACTCCATGGAAATTGCCAGACGCGCTAGTCGGGTACGTGCAAGCTTAGTGAAAGGGTGCGCGGCCATGACGGTGCTGGTGCAGCGGTTGCTCGCCCCCACTGCAATGCTTGCAATAGGTCATGCCGCCACCGCGCAAGTGCCGGTCCATCCCGCCCGTTCACCGGTCCTCTGGCCGCAGCAGCACGTCGGCGGAGCCCATGTCGGGGAAGCCCAGATACGCTGGCCCAAGCCAACGCCCCATTTTGGCAGCCAGTTTCCGGCCGTGCCGCGCGGTTACCGAGGCCCACAACGACCAGGCCTCCAGCGACCAGTCGGTCGCGGCCAGGCGCGAATTGCGGCAGCCGCCCATCTAAGCCCCTGGACGGATGGCTCCGACGAGCTGCTCAGTGGGCCTGGTGATCCGAGCGGCAGCGCCGGACAAGACGGGATGTCCGCGCTCGAGTCGATGGGGCCGGCACCTACCGGGTCGCTGCCTGGCGCCGGGCATGGTGTGGATCAGCCGTCTCGCGGTGGCGTGCCGGAGGGATTAGATCCGCATGCGGAAGTCTTCGCGGAGAACTGTTATCCGTCGGCCACCACGTGTGCCAAGTGCCACCGAAAAATCTACGACGAATGGCGAGTTAGCGCCCATGCTTATGCGGCGATTTCTCCTATGTTCCACAAATTCGAGCAAAAGATCACGGAGCTGAGTCAAGGCACGATAGGGACGTTTTGTATGCGATGCCATGCTCCTGTCGCTGTGCAAATGAACTTTCCGCGCGAAGCTTCGATCGTGGACGCACCGTATGTCTACCGCGAGGGCGTCACCTGCGTAGCCTGCCATCGCGTCAAAGAGTTTTATGGCCGCGTGCACGGTGAACGGCGTATTGAGCCAGGCGGATTGCAAGAACCCGTGTATGGCAGCATCGGAGGAGATGGAGTGGCCCGCGCCATTGCCGACAAGGACAACTTCAAGATCAAGCTCGATGCCAATTCACAGAATCCCGGCCAACAAATTCACTTGCAGGGAATAAAATTTGAACAGTTATCCCAGAGTGATTACTGCCAACCGTGCCACCAAGTCGCCGTGCATCCAGGTATAGCCTTGGAGGTCGTTTGGGCGCAGTATCGAAGTAGCCCTGCCTGCAAGCAGGGAATCAGTTGCCAGGACTGCCACATGGGACTCGTTCCCGGCAAGCCGCTCGGATATGCGACCGGACCGGCTGCGGAAATGAACGGCAAGACGGTGGACAACCATCGCAAGCATTCCAACCACATGTTCTTTGGCCCAGGCAACTCGATAGCCCATCCGGGTGTCTTCCCGCATAACGAAAAATCACTCCGTTGGACGATTGAGCAATGGCTGGAATACGATTGGCGCAGCGGCTGGGGAACGGATGAGTTCGAAAAAGCGGTGGCCAATAGGCAGGTGACAGGCGAGTTCCCGCCGGCATGGGACTCGGTCGATGAACGGCGCGATGCTCGCAAGGTTCTCAACGAGAATTTTGAGCTGCTCGACATCAAGAAAGCCTCTTCGATTGCCGTGATGGAGGCGGGGGCTGACGTGGATGGTCCTTTCTTCGATCCGCCACCGGTCCGCGGCAACGATCTCCAGTTCCACTATGTCGTCAAGAATGTCAGCAACGGTCACAACATGCCCAGTGGCTCGTTGGGAGCGCAGCCCCAGCTCTGGCTCAACGTGGTATTGACCGGACCGAGCGGACAGTGGCTCTGGGAATCGGGGTACCTCGACGGCAATGGCGATCTGGCCAATCAGCACTCGCTGCAGGTCACCCAAGGTTTGATACCACCGGATCTCCAACTGTTTAACTTGCAGACGCAATTTTTGATCACCGGCGTCAAGGGTACCGATCGTGAATCGTACCTACCGATTAACTTAGACATCGATCAATTGGCCTTCCTGCGTCCCGGCCCCGTTCCATTCTCGGTTCTCAATCACCCACCGTTTATTCGTATGGAAGCCCACTCTTTGCCGCCCCTGGGGCAGAAGAATGCCAGGTACCGCGTCCCAGGACACCTGATCGATCAACCTGGGACGTATCGACTGAGCGTTCGTATGCGAAGCCGCATGGAGCCGATTTACTTCATGCGATTTTGTAACGCCACGCCGGAAATGGAGCGGCGCATGCTGGAACAAACCATCGACCTCCATCCCTACTCAGTCGAGTTCTATGTCGAGTAGTCGCCAATGCAGCCGGGAGCGGACCCAAGAATTGTTGTGGGGACAAAATTGATGCCACGGATCGTTGCGAACCAATCTGCCGCAACGCTACTGCTGCTGTGCTGTCTCTGCGCGCCGCAACGGAGTCTGTGTGCGCAGCAGGTCAGTTCCGATGAGGTGCCACCGCCGCGCGTTACGTTAGGACTGCCCCAACCGATCGATATGGCCGATCTACTGAACTGGCAGACCAAACCACCCCCAGCGAATCCCAGCGGGTTGACCGCCGATCGCGATGCTCGGCCGGTAACTGAGCTAAAGATTCCTGCCAGGCCCGCCAGCGGGCAGCAGTCGGTCGCCGATCTACCCGTCCCGCCACCTACTCAGCAATCAACCGGTTCGAAGGCGGCCGGCGTCGAGCGCCCCGTCGCGCCTCAAGCCAGCCAGCCGAGCCGTACGCAGGCTGCGGATGCCCTGCCGAGTGTCGACCCGCGCCGACGGAATCCGAACTCCCTATCACCTCCACCGCTCTCTGCGTCTCCGCCTGCCGCTAGCGCCCTGGAGGCATTGCCCAATGATCTATTCTCGGGCCAGTCGAGTCGCGGCCCTGAGGCCGTTCCAGCCCGTCCCGCGCCACCGCAAAGCCTACTCGCCCCGCGGCAAAACTCCGATGGGCGACTGGCTCCGCAAACCGGCTCCGCGAGCCCCCAGCCGACGAAGCCAGAGTTTTTCAGCCAGCCTGGAGACTCTTTTGCTCCAAACGTCGATGGACTGAGCCGGAGGATTCCGTTTCAGCCACAGGATTTTTTACCCGCGCCGATTACCGACCAACCGGTGGATCCGATCCTGGAAGCCTCACCTTACCGCAGGAAGTTTGCCGTCCCGGTCCAGCGGCCCTGGGTCGAACTTTGGCGGCCACTATACACGGGCGGCATCTACCCGCCGGCACGAACCTGGTTTGGCGAAACCAATCCGGTGATGCCTCATTTTATGGTCTACGGCGACTTCCGAACGGGTGTTGGGATCAACCGGAACGCAGCCGGCGACGCCAACAGTTGGGCTAATCGCCTCAATCTCGACATGGACCTGGAGATCACGGCAACCGAGCGCATCCACGCGTTCATGGGTCCGCTGGATCGTGCGGGCGATTTCACTCGGATCGATTTCTCCGATAGTGCCGAGTTCGTCGATCGAACCGACATGCGCTTCGATACACTCTTCTTCGAAGGGGATGTTGGCGCCATGCTGGGTGGGCTTGAAGGAACAGGCGCTCCGTTCGACCTGCCGATCGCCCTGGGATTCCTGCCACTGATTTATCAAAACGGCATTTGGGCCAACGACAACGTCATCGGTGCAGCCGCCGCGTTGCCAGCCAAAAACAGTCCCCTGCTGCGGTGGTCCAATTTCGACGCCACCTTCTTCTGGGCATCCGACCAGGTAACAACGGATGCCTTTGCCGGGGATAACAACGCCGCGGAGTTCTTCGGAACCGCCTGGTTTATTGATGCCTATGGAGGTTACATCGAAGCGGACTACGCATTCGTCCACGATGATGCCGGTGCGCATCGAAGCTACCACAACTTGTCGGTCGCGTTCACGCGGCGCTATCTAGCCAGACTCTCCAATTCCATCCGGTTCATTACCAATTTTGGTCAAAGTCTGCCCAGCGGTCAGCGGACGGCCGATGGTCATCTCCTCTTGATTGAGAACTCGTTGATCAGCGCTCAGCCGAATACGTTCGTCCCCTACTGCAATCTCTTCTATGGGCAAGGTCGGCCCCAGAGTTTGGCGCGAGCCGGTATCGTGGGTGGTGTATTGAACAACACCGGCATCAACTTTGAGACGGACGGACTGACCGGTTATCCGACGCTCGATGCCACGGCACACAACGCGTTTGGTGCCGCGCTGGGCTTGAATATGCTCGGCAGCAACTTCGAACAGCAACTGATTGTTGAATTGGCCGCGTTGGGCGCGACCGGCAGCCAGCCGTTTCGCAATGCGCTCGGCGATCAGTATGCGTGCGGTCTGCGGTACCAGAGGCCGCTGACCAACGCCTGGATTTTTCGCACCGACCACATGTACGGTTGGCTTCGCGGCGCCGAAGACCTGCGTGGTTCGCGGATTGAATTCCGCTGGAAATTCTAGCCGCACGCGGCGGCGGAACATCAGGGCTCCCACGCGATCGCTTGACATCTGTGCAGTCCCTCTGTACTATGACAATAGTACACTCGATAGCGCCTGGGACGAACGGCGACACATGCGGCGAAGGAGCCGGGGCCATGCAGCTTTCCATAGAGCCGAATAACGGCATTCCGATCTACGAGCAACTTGTCAGGCAGGTCAAATATGCAGTGGCCGAGGGGGTGGTGGCGCCCGGGCAAGTCATCCCAAGCGTCCGAGAGATGGCCCGGCAGTTGGCCGTCAATCCCAACACGGTGCAGCGAGCCTACCTCCAACTGCAAGATGAGGAGGTGCTTCATTCTCTTCGAGGACGTGGAATGGCGGTAAGCACGGGAGCCAAGCGGAAGTGTGTGTCGGATCGGCAGCAGCTACTGGCCGAGCGACTCGAGGCGGTGCTGGACGAGGCGATACGTGGCGGGCTGGACCCCGATCGTCTGCGAGACATGTTCGAGAAAGCGTTGAAGAATGCAGTCCGAAGCGGGGAGAATCCAACATGACCGACGCGATTACGATCAGCAATGCGAATAAACGATTCGGTCGCCGTACCGTTCTGAGTGATGTCTCTCTGACGGTGCCTACCGGTGTTGTGTTTGCCTTGCTCGGCGAAAACGGCGCCGGCAAATCGACTTTGATACGTGGCTTGCTCGGCTTTCATCAATTCAATTCAGGGCAGGTCCGGGTGTGTGGGCTCGACCCGGTCAAACAACCGCTCGAGTTGCGCAGAACCGTGGGGTACGTTTCCGATGCGCCCGGGCTCTACGATTGGATGACCGTGGCTGCGGCGGGCTGGTATGCGTCCGGGTTCTATCCGGAGGGTTTTCTCCAAAGATACGATACATTGGCAACTGAGTTCCAATTGCCGCCGGATGTCAAGATTCGGAACCTGTCCAAGGGGATGCGAGCCAAGGTGGCTTTGTCGTTGGCCATGGCCTTCGATCCGCAGCTGCTCATTCTGGACGAACCCACCTCGGGGCTGGATCCATTGGTCCGGCGCTCGTTTTTGGAAAGCATGATTGATCGAGCTGCCGCCGGACAAACGGTGTTTCTCAGTTCGCATCAGATTCACGAAGTCGAACGCGTAGCGGATTGGGTGGCTATTCTGCACGCAGGCCAGCTGCAAGTGGTCGCGCCGCTGGAAGAACTCAAAAGCGAAGTCACGATATTGACGTTCTCGCTGAGGGATCCGCTCCTGGCAATGCCGGAGGAGTTGGACCAGATGCAGGTACTCCATCGATCTGAGCAGGGACGCACCGTGCGGATGATGGTCAGGGCCATCGACGCGTCGCTACTGAACGCGCTTCATCAACACGCCAATTTGTTCGATATCAAAACGATACGCCCCAACTTGGAAGAGCTGTACCTCGGCTTTACTCAGCCGCTGTCGCAGAGCCTCCGTGAGCCTACCGAGATAGACCACGAGGACCAGTCGGAGGTGGCGTAGCCATCAGAGAAGACCGCTTGGCCAGCACGTTCCGCCGAGATGAGCGCCAGAGCATGATGAGCGCCAGAAAAACAGCACCGTAGTTTCCCGCAGCGATGCTCAAACAAAGGATGAGGCGCTAGTGCTTTGTCAACACTAAAGATTTGGGTAAAGGGGTCAGGAGTCAATTGCCGCCAGCGGCCCTTCGGGTGCTGTGCACAATTGACTCCTGACCCCT
>JANQJJ010000250.1 GCA_028281725.1 Pirellulaceae bacterium
GACAGGCGCCACGTTTCCAGGCATGCCCTTGGGAGTTGCCTGCTGGCGGGCAGAAATCTGTTCGTTAATCAACTCCTGGCGTTTGGGATTGATATTGGATTGAGTACCCAATGCGTTTAAAGGCCAATCGGCGGATTGGGAGGATATCACGACACGAATGTTTTCTGTGGCGGCGGGGTCTGTCAAATCGACCTCGGCGATACCCGCTCGGTTGCTCTTGGGATCAAACGCCAATGCGTAGACCGTGGTCTCCAGGCCTTCACCGTCAATCGAATACGGAATGCGGCGCATCTGCAGTTCGAACGAACCATCGGACGAAGATTCATCTACCGGATCCGCATCTCCCCGTCCACGATGTCGCATGCGCACGATGCTGCCAATGACCGGCTTGCCAGCTGTATCGACAACAAGCCCCTTCAGCGTTGGAACGGGAAGCAAAGTTTTAACGGGCAATTGATCCTCGATTTTTCCTGACCACTCGTATTCGGACGTCGAGGGAGAAGAAAAATAGCCTTCATGAATCACTTCCCACTGCACCTTGCCCCGAGACAATTCGATTTCATAGTATCCCTGGTCATCAGTGGTGGCATCACCCGCCGGTGCCCATTTTCTGGCATACGAGGCGATAGCGCTGCTGGGGCCGTCCTCCGGCGCCACGACCGAAGGTGACTGGTCAAGCGCGATGGCGGCTGTGACCCACGCGTTCGCAACTCCCCGGCCCTGCGAGTCAACCAGCCGGCCACGGGCTTTCGCTTTGGGATGCAGATTGAGTTGGAATTTGACGGTCTTTTGATCTCGGAAATTGAACTGAGCATTCGGCATGTCCGGATAGTTCAATAGCATGGGGCTCGTGAAGTAGCGGTTCACTTTGAAACGCAGTTCCGTGTATTCCATCGGATAAGCCGTGAATTCGACCCTACCATCCCGAATCGGAAAGGAGTGCCGGATGGATGTTGGGTGTCTGCTTCCGTTGCGTGCGGAAAAGAGCGAGATTTCAGCCTTCTCACCTTCTATTTTTTCGTGAATTCCCGCCGGCCCGAGCAACTCAATCGATACGCGCACGCCCGATTGAAGACTGACCTTGGCCAGGCGTGCATCCGAAACCACTAAATCGTCGCAGCTTTCCGTTTTCCAGTCAGGATGGACGACGCGCAGCGACGCCTGCGCTCCTGCGGGCAAGGCTGGCAGCAGCAATCGTCCGTCTTTGCCGCTGGCAAGCATCTCGTATCCCAGTTGCCCACCGCTATCACCGGTCAAATAGACCTTGTTTTGGTTGACATCGACAAATTCAAGATACGAGATTTCCGCGCCGGCCACAGGTTGCCCAAGAGCAGTGACATCGATCCATCCGCGCGCAGGTGGACTGAGCTTGAAATCGAAGTGTTCTTCATCCCCCGCAGAGAGCTGAAGGCTACGGACACTGGTAGCCAATCCTTCCGCGGCAATTTTAAGATAGAAGTAGTCGTCGCTGTAGGGGATCCGCAATTGGACCTTTCCCTCGGCATCTGACGTCGCGGTAGCGCTCACCGACTGATAGCCGCCACCGGTCCATTTCATAACCTCAGCTTCGGCTCCTGCAATCGCCTCTCCCGACTCCGTAGTGATGGTAGCGGAAACGGAGGCCAAGGCTTGGCCGTCAGAATCATCTACGAGTTCACCTTCCTGCGCCCGGGCAATTCTCGACTCGAGTGGACGCAGGACTCCGATTGGGAGAGCGACCGAGAAGAACATGGCCGCAACCAACGTTTGAACTCGGGGCGAAATAGGTGCCCGAACCACACCCTGGTCAAGAATGTTTTTGAGTCGGCTGCGAAGCGGCTGCTCAGCCATCGAAAGGGCGGCGGTTGGGAGAACTCGTTTCGTGGAACACTCGGCAGCCAAGTCCACCAACACCTGCGCGTAGTCCACGTGCGAGAATCTCGATCGCAGCACCACGTCATCGCAAGCTTGCTCGCGCTCCAAAACAGCTCGTCGCAACGCAAACCAGATCAGTGGATTGAACCACGCTACGCAGCAAGCCAAACGAACGACCCAGTGCCAGAAAATGTCATGTCGCACCAGGTGAGACATTTCATGGGTTAATACCAGATCCAGTTTAGACTCCTGCCAGAGCATCGCGGACTTCGGCAAGACGATGGTTTCGCGGAAGATCCCGAATGCAAACGGCACTTCAACGAGCGGCGAGTAAAGGACTCGAATCCTACGTTTTGCGGGGATTCCCAGGCGCTGTCGACATCGATTCAGCGATCCCTGCGCTTCAGC
>JANQJJ010000100.1 GCA_028281725.1 Pirellulaceae bacterium
TGGCTGCAAGCTCTCGTCGCATTGTTTTCGCGATACGGCTTGCCAGGAGGCCATGCGGCTGGTCAAACGCGACGCCAATCTAGACGTTCGCGCGGTGCAGGCCTTGATGGGCCACAAGTCGATCCGCACGACCGAACACTACTTGCGAAAGCAACGCGAGGCGCAATTGTGCCTGGCTCTCTTTACGGGCGATTGAAACGCCCGCGTACCCGATCCGCTGACGAGCGAATCGGATCGGCGGGCGCCCTCAACTCGCAACACCCATCCCGGGCCGGCGGAGCCGGTTCGTCGCATGAGGCTAGCCTGGAGCCCGAAGAACCTCCCTAGTTTGCCACTTGGGCTGCAAAAGTTCGTATGAAGTTTGTAACAACTTCATACGAAGTCTGTTTTCGTCCAATTTTAAACCCTCTGCGTGGAAGGTACGTCATGGAATGCGGCACGCAATCCGGGAACTGTCCCATTGATGAATTGGGGCTTAAACCCGAGGAACGGTATGCGTTCGACTTACTCAGGAAGGGCGCCGAAGCGTTTTACGAACTGGAGCCACAGCACCCAGATGAAATGCGAAACTTCACCGATGCCCTTCATCGGCTTCAAGATCTGTTCGCACTGCGTGCCATGCGCCGCGCATTCCCGGCCGGCTGGAAGACCTACGATCTGACCCGAGATCAGGAAGGGAACTAAGCCGATGGAACGCCTAGGCCATCTGATGATCGCGCTGACGACCTTTTGGTTTGGAACCGGCTCCATTGTCTTTGCGACCTGGCTAGCCGAATACGGGCCACCCTGGCTAAGAGAGCAGGGAAGCGGTTTAGCGATCTTCGTTCCAACCGCCTTCGTAGCTCTTGCCGCATACGGCGCGGCGGCCTACTTCGCGGCCTGGTCCATCACCGGAGAAAAACCAAAGTGACGTGGCTACTGATCGCGAAGGATTCGACTGGTGGACGATGACCAGCAATACGTTCTACCGTTTACCGCAAGACGAGACGAACTACTGGCGCAAGTGCGGATGCTTCGGTTTGTCGACCTCGGAGTATCGCCAGGCAAAGCCGAGGGGGCCGTAGAGATCATTGAGCGGCTTGTGCTCATCGGTCAATCGGATTTGGTCGAGGTCGATGGGCAAGTGAATAGTAAAGCTCAAGTAACAGCACTCGCTGCCAAAATCAGCGGGCGCAAAACTGTCGACCCTAGAACCGTTCGCAACTGGCGTGTGACCGCCGAGAAGCTTGGCCTACTGGAAACGCAAATGACGAGCCAACAGTACGGCGGTCGCAACTGGAATACTTACACCATCCGGGTAGACAATATTCGACAGCTAGCCGGGGGAGGAAACGGGCGGAAACGGGCGGAAATGGTTTCCGCCCTTAGACCGGAAATGATTTCCGCCCCTAGGGCGGAAACAGTTTCCGCCCTATACCACTGTATTACACAAAGAACACACACCGCCAAAGCGCCTGACACTCAGGCTACGGCTGACACTCAGCCGCCCGGCGTCGACACTCGTCGCCAAATCTCACAGGGGGCGGTGGTGTGTGCTTTTTTGGATCTGGGAGTCGGCAAGGCAACGACACTCGTTGCCGAGGCTCTCGATCGGGGCTGCGACACTCGCAGCCTGCTGGCCATCGCGCGGTGGTTCGAGCGCTCACAGCGCCGGCACCCAACGCGATGGGACAAACCCGGTACCGTCCTGATGCTGCGGCTCACAGCCGCGCTACCAGGCCTGCCGGCATGGAAAGGTTGGATCCCTGGCACACCACCACCGCGACACTCGCGGCGCCGACACTCGGCGGACAGGGTCCGTGCGGAACGAGAGCAGCAGCAGGCCGAAGCTCGGCGCCTCGCTGCTGAGGAACCTAGTTTGGCCGAGCAACTCAAACGCGGGAGGTTTGGACATGGCACGATTTGAGCTGAAGTACGTTGGCGGGCCGTTGGACGGTGAATTCGAGGGATGACAATTGTGAGTTCAAAAGTCGGTAGACTTCTCGCGCATGCCGCCGAGCTGGAAAGACAGTCGCGAGGCGAAAGCCTTTACACGTCTCGCTCTCTCAGCGGCAAGGCAGCTGGTATTCGGCATGCAATCGCGGAGCTGGGGCTAAACGGTCCTCACTGGATTTTTGGTAACGCCTCATCCAACGGCAGGCCAGTGCCGGTATGCAGCAAATGTGGATGGGCCGTCAATGGCGAACTCGAAGAGCACGAGAACAAGTGCTGGGATCTGTAAATTTGCGAGGTGGGCAAAGTCACGCTGGCTGAGCACCATGGCCACTTTGCTAGCGCGGGAAATGCCCAGGGGCCGGCGTAGAATCCCGGGGGTAGATCAGGCAGAGCTTTGTGAAGGGGACTCGCGTGCCGCGCTTTCTTCCAAGACTGCGCCGACTGTTGGCCAGTGGCGAAACGCTCGCCTCAGCGGGCCAACAACTCGGAATCTCCAAATCCGCCGCCCAGCGATGGATCGCACGTTTTGGCATGGATGCCATGGGCCGGCGCCGTGAAGCTCAGAGACTGACCATCGAGCAGACGCACCAAATTATTTCTCTGCGAAAACGTGGCGGTAGCATTCGCTCGATTGCGCTACGTTTGGAGATCGACCGCAAGACCGTCAGGCGGCATGCGGGCAAGGCCGATGCCGTCTATCGATGCCCGACATGCGGTGGCAAAACCAAAGTCTCTCCCTGCCTCGTATGCTCCGTTTCATCTCCAGTTTAAGGATGGTAGCTCGATGTTCGACGGATTGTTTGAATCGAAACGATTCTGGATGGCGGTGGCAACCATCCTGTTTGTACTTGTCCGCGATAAGGCCGCGCTGCCCGTGACCGAAGACCAGGTCAACCAAATCGTGATGGCGATCGCCGCTTGGATTGTCGGCGATAGTTTGCGGGCAACGACGAGCTCCAAGGCGAAGCTGACCGCAACCTCTTAGGCGTCAGCAAGCTTTCGAGAGCCAACCCAAAAGGGCACGTCATGGAACGACGGTTGCGAGACGAACAACGGGCGGAACTCTACCGCGTGGTAGCGGAGTGCTACAACGCGCAACGCGGCAATCGCCGCAAGACACGTCGAGCCGTTCGCCAGAAGCTCGTTGGCTTGGGCTGGGACACGATTCTGATCAACTTGGTGCTGCCCATCGTCATCACTCTGATTCGTCAGTGGATCGAAGACCGACTCAGCCAAGCACCGCCCCAGATGCCGGCCACGTTCGCCAG
>JANQJJ010000108.1 GCA_028281725.1 Pirellulaceae bacterium
CCGGAGGTGGTGCATCGTGCAAAAGATGCCGCAGAACCCACGCGCCCCGCTCCACGGCTGATGCTCGAATACCGTCCGAGCCCATCGCCAGCACGGCCGCGGTGCCCACCAAACCACCGCGTGTGGAGCCCTCCGGCACCGAGACTCTACGAAACTCATGTCCAACGAATTCCGGCAAGCCGTAGTAGTCGGCAAGGATGTCGTTGATGACAACAAAGTCCGCTTTGAGCAATGTCCGGAGCGGGAGTTTTTCGTCGAGCATCCAATGGACGGTTTGATAGATTTCTTCCGCGGCACTTTCGCGAACGGCGTTGTCAAACGTTCGGAACTGGGCACCGTTGAACTGAAACATCCCCAGTCGATGCATCTCCAGCCACTGGTAAACGAAGCTGCGAACGAACTCGTCTGCTCGGGAATCAGCCAAGAGCCGTTGCGTCTGCTGCCGCAGTACATCGGATTCGGAAAGTGAATCCGACTTGGCAAGCTCCATGAGTTCTTTGTCCGGCGGCGAACTCCACAGAAAGTAAGACAAGCGAATTGCCAGCTCTCGATCACTTAGCAATTCAGATCCTTGTTTGTCGACGGACTCCTGCATGTAGAGAAAACTGGGGGAAGCCAGCACGATCGACAGGGGTGCGATCAATGCGTCTTGGACGCCACTTCCTTTCGCCAGATTGGTCTTGAAATGTCCAACCAAGCGACTGAGATACTCTTCGGTCGGTGCCTTGCCTCGAAAGGCTTTGGTCGCGAATCGCTTCAGGACTTCCTGCGCGTATTGCTCATCACTCCATCTGCTGGGTCGCTCGAAGAGGATGCTGGTGCGAGCCTGCATCGGGCGATCATCAGGAAACGGACCCACAAGTTCTGCCCAATCAACCCACAAGCCCGGTGGTGTGCCAAGCCCGTTCTTTTCGCGGTCGGTTGTGGCCAGATTCTTGTCGGCCCGATCCTGATGGCTGCGTTGGTGGATCTGGATTTCCTGGTTCTGTCCCGGTCGATGCTCGATCGGAAACTCGATGATTTCCGGTTCGTCCAGCGACGCAGTCACCTTCCTCCAACCGAGTCGCTTTTGAGTTTGCCCGTCGCTCGACGCGAACTCTAAGTAGTGCAACCGCTTCTCGGCGTCCGGATACGCGGCGGCTCGAACTCGAATCAGATAGCGTCCGACGGCCTTCTGCCCTCGCAATCGAGGCAGCTTGATTCTGGTGTAGCCGCCCTGCTTGATGGTCATAATCAGCGTCGCGCCCGTTTGGGTTTCCGGTCGGCTGAGATAGTCTTTCATCAGCGGAATCCAGCCTTGGGTCATGCTTTTTTTTGCCTGGTACTCGTCGAGGAACCCAAACTCCGAAGCGGGTTTCTCCGTTTGGGCCGCAAACGCTTTGGCACGCCGTAGCGTATCTTCCATGTCGGCTAGCGCGGCGACATAGTGCTGGTTGTAGAAATTCTCCGGCTCGATCCGCTCTGTCGTCGGGGAGACTTCGGCGCTCGGCCGCAGAGCCAGTCGCAACGCATTTTCTGCGGCAGCGAGGTATTGTTCCAACTGGTCGCTGGAGAAGAACAAAGAATTACCTTGCGTATCAAAACCCGCCGTGGCTTGATCGTCCGGCAAATTGGACACGTCTGGACGCACACCGAGCAGCGCTTCCATCGTGTTTGCGTACTCGCGACGATTCAGTCGCCGCAACGTGATCACGCCCCCGGAATCGCTCAAGATCTGTCGAGCAACAACCATCTGCTCGGATAGCTCTTCCAAGAACAATAGCTTGTCTTTGTCAGCCATCGGCTCGCTGCCTTCCGGAGGCATCTCGCCCGAGTTGATCGCGTTGAGCACTTTCGCCCAGCGCTGTGCCACTTCGATGTTCTGCGAAATCTCGAAAGGGATTGTTTCCAGATCAACCGTGCCTTCCCTCGTCTGCGAATCGTGGCAGTCGTAGCAGTATTGTCGGAACACCGCCCGAAACTTGCCGGGCATGATGGCGCGTCGCTGATCTGTGGAATCGGAACGAGTACTCTGACCGAACGCCGGGTTCACCAAGCTCACCAGCGCCATGGCAACGACCAATAATGAGCTCGGGTCAACTCGACTTGGGCTTAAGAAGCGTTTTCTCACTCGTCTTCACTCCGAAACTGTCAATTCAAGCAAAGGCCCCACTGCTTCGGGATGCCTGTCGCTGGCGAACATGTGGGTCATGCTGGAGCCGATACCGGGAGTGCGATTCGTTTCACGCACCAGAATCAACGTCACTGGTTTGTCACCATGATCGCTTACAAAGTCCCGCAGTTCTGGCGTCGAAACTTCAATCTTCCCGCGTTGCTGGCTCCGTGGAATCTCGAATGTGCCCAGCAGGACGCCGTCCTCCGGCCCGGGCGATTCATCCCACGTTGTCTCAATCGTCCAGTTGTCTTTTTCCGAGTTGGTCAATCCATAAACGGCAAAGCGATTGATCTTTGGCAAGAGTGACGCCGAACCGCGATAGCTCAAGACCTGGTTCAGACGAAGTGTCGCGGCGTCGATGCGATCGCGCGGTACGGCAGTCAGGTCGAACTGGAAGAACGATCGCATCTCCCATTTACCACCAGTGTGTTTGGCGTAGAGATACTCCGGGAGAATCGCCTTCCCGCGGCGTTTCTCATTGCGAATCGCCGATCCGCAGCGGCCTTCCGTCGCAACACGGATGATTCGAGCCCCATTTTCGACGGGCCATTCCTGCGTTTCGTCCAACAAGCGGTCTTCGATCAACTCCATCGAATCCACTGACACCAACGCGGCCGCTCCGACTTCGTTCAATCGAAGCGAGGTACCTGACTTTGGATGATGAACCTCTATCTCCCCCTCGATCAACTCGAAATCTGATGCCTCTCTGACCTGATCGACATTGACGGCGAAGCGAGTTCCGAAGTCGATTGCAAAGCCCTCCGGAGTTTCCAGCACGAAGCCCTTTGCGGAGTGGGGCACGTCCATGACGGCAGCTCCGGCATTCAGTTTTGCCCGCATATCCGAAACAAGCTCGATTTGAGCGGGGGCTTCCACGACCAACTCCGCACCGGAATGGAACTCAATCGTTGCGATGCCGGTCCTGAGGTTCAGAACACCGGGCGAAAGTTCTGCACCGGGACTCGTAGGGAGCCTGCTTTCCCACGCGGCGTCTTCGCTGGAAACGATCGTCGCAATCGCCTGAGGCTGACGCATCCACAAACCAATAGCGATTAGCATTGACGCAGCGACTGCGGTACATGCCGCGATCAACCAGAATCTGAAACGACCGTTCGGCTGATGGCTTTGCGCTGGCGGGACATTCGCGCTGACTGCTTCGATCGAGCGTTCGACCGACGTGTCACGAAGTGCGGCATCAACATTCGCCGCCTGAGCAAAGTCGACCCGCAACTCGGGGTCATTCGCAAGCAGCCGATTAAGCTTCTCGACACCTTCTTCATCAAGATTGCCGAGCAAGTACTGATGAATCATCTCTTTCGGATTCAAGTCACACCCCCTCGGCCTGCACTCGAGACTGGACGCACACAGTGAGTTTCTCGCGCAACCGTCCAAGCAGTTTGTAAAACGCATTCGCGGACTTGCCAGCCTGTTCGGCGAGTTCCTTCACGCGACCAGCGTGGCCATACGGAGCCATCAACAATTCTTGGTGCGGCTCGGAGAATTCTGACAGACAGACAGCGAGCGCCTTCCGAAGAGTTGCGAAAGCTGCGGCATCCGTCTGTTCCGCCTCGTCCGCAAGCAGCTTTAAAACCTCGTCGCTTAGCAACGGGCGCTCGCGTCGCAGCCGGTCGATGATTTGCAGGCATTTGTAGCGGACAATGACTTTCGCCCACGGCAGAAACCCGTCTTCCGATTCCAGCTGCCCGAGTTTCTGCCACATCGTGACGCTCGCTTCCTGAAGCGCATCGTCCACACTCTCCCAGTTCGGCAGAATCGTCCGCGCGTACGCTCGCAACACGGGCTCATGGCGGAGGAAAAGCCGCATGAACCCGGCTTCTGACGAGCCTTCAGATCTGTTCTCTGACGAATCCATGCCCACCTATCGGTGAATCTCGGTCAACCTGCCGAAATTTTATCGCGAATTTTCGACTCGCTCCGCTGACCTGGTCGCCAATGTCTCCGGACGCCGTCGCGGGACCTGAAGCTCGGATTGCGGACAGTAAAAATCGCCGATGTAGGTTGACGCCGAACTTGCTGAGGTCTTCAAAACCTCAGTTGCAATTGCAGTGAACATCTAGGCCCGGCCGCTAGTCTTTCTTCGAAACCTCCCCCTTTTTCAACAGGCTGCTAGGCTTCCCCATGTTGGACCGTAGTTGATCAGCAAGCGTCTTAACAACTTCGGCGTAGTTGGCATCATCGGCGACGTTCGCGTTTTCGCCGGGGTCTTTTTGGTGGTCGTAGAGCATGTGACCGGTCACCTGCCCATCTTTGTCCCGATAAATTGTGTAGCGATACTGATCCGTTCGTATCGTATCACCATCTTTGAAACGGCTGATCGCCTGGTCCTTGATGCTGGTGGTTGGATCCTTGAGGATCGGGACCAACGACTCGCCATCGAGATGTTTGGGAAGTGGCAGGCCAGCCAGTTCGCACAGCGTTGGATAGATGTCGATGAACTCGACCAGGGAAGACGTCGCTGCACCGGTCCGCAGCTTCATCGAGTCGGGCGTAACAAAAACGAGTGGCGCATTGAGTGACGTCTCGAAACAGCTGTGTTTGCACCACATCGTGTGTTCGCCGAGGTTCCAGCCGTGATCACCCCACAGGACGATGATAGTGTTCTTGGACAGACCCAGTTCGTCAAACGCATCGAGCAACCGGCCGATATGAGCGTCGGTGTAGCTGGTGGCGGCATGGTAACCGCGGATGAGCTGGCGGGCCTTGGCTTCCGAAAGAACGCCTGTTTTCGGAATGTCGGAATAACTCCGCAACTCGCCAGAATTGTGCACTGCGCCTTGGGGTGCGGCTTTCGGCGGGAAGTAGTTTTTCGGGAGACGCACTTCAGAGACCGGATACTTTTCAAAGTAGGCGCCGGGCGCCACAAACGGCAAATGTGGCTTCGTAAAACCAACCGCAAAAAAGAAGGGCTGGTCCGGGTGCGAGGCCAATTCACGGAGCCTGTCGATCGCTTGGTTCGCAATGATCCCATCGGTGTAGGTGTCGTCAGGAACGTCACCTCCATTCTCCCATGACGGGCCGCGCGATCTACCTTTGTTGTCTTTTACGGTGGCCGCGAGCGATTGCTCAGTGATGTAGGGTTTCGCATTGGGTCTCGTTGGTGGCTCGCTCCATCCACTCTTGTTGTCGGCAGGATTGTGAAAGACTTTGCCGAGCGAAATCGTGCGATAACCGTGGTTCTTGAAGTGCGTATTCAAGGTGGTGACACCGGGAGCGTCTTTGTCGGCCCTGGCAGTGAAAGTGATGAACCGGTCTTTGGCCGGGCGGATACCCGTCATGAGTGAAGCCCGCGAGGCCCCGCAGGTCGGAACCATGCAGTACGCACGATGAAAACGAACGCCACTTTTTGCAAGGCGATCGAAGTTCGGTGTGACCATGTTGTCGGCGCCAAAGCTAGTCAGTTCGGGCCGCAGATCATCGACCGCAATGAACAGTACGTTCGGACGCTCGACGGCGAATGCGGCGTTGGCAGAAAGCCATGCCGTTGCCACGCTAGTGGCCAACGTAAGAACTGTGGCAAGCATCGAATGCGGTCGGCATTTTGTGGTGGTGCGCATGGAATGAAAACTCTTGGTTAATCGTCTTGCTGCAAAAACGCCTGTCGCCTTTGCGAAACATCATGCTACTCGATGATATCGTGGACGACGTGCCCATGGACATCGGTCAGTCGAAAATCGCGGCCTTGATGGCGATACGTGAGACGTTCGTGATCGATGCCTAGCAAGTGAAGGCACGTCGCGTGGAAGTCGTGAACATGGACCGGGTTCTCGATGACGCCAAATCCAAATTCGTCCGTTGCACCGTACGTGAGTCCAGGTTTCACTCCGCCACCGGCCATCCAGATGCTGAAGCATTCCTTATGGTGATCGCGTCCCGGTGGAGTCTTGGCGCCAGTGCCAGCATTGTTTTCCTGAACCATGGGAGTGCGACCGAATTCGCCTCCCCAGATAACAAGCGTGTCTTGCAGCAGGTCACGTTGCTTCAAATCCTGAATCAGCGCCGCGCAGGCTCGATCCACCTTCTTCGCCGAATTGGGAAGCGACTTGTAGATGCTCTGGTGGTGGTCCCAACCTTTGTTGAAGACCTGGACAAATCGAACGCCACGTTCAACGAGTCGCCGAGCGAGTAGGCAGTTTTTGGCGAAGTCCTGTCCCGCTTCGCTCTTGTCGAGTCCGTACATCTTGAGAGTGTGTTTGCCTTCACTGGCGAAATCTGCGAGCTCGGGCACCGAGGACTGCATCTGGTAAGCAAGCTCGTACTGGTTGATGCGAGTTTCAATCTCGGGGTCGTGATAGCGATCGAAGGCGAGTGAGTTGAGCTTGCCGAGGGTGTCGATTACGTCTTTGCGACGTGCGGTCGTCACACCCGTCGGATTGTCCAAATAGAACAACGGCTTCGCCCCGGTCCGGAATTGAACGCCCTGGTGTTTCGACGGTAGAAACCCGTTACTCCAGGCGGCAGGCCCGGCGTTGGGATGCTGGTCCTTGAGTACGACATACGCGGGAAGATTCTCGTTTTCCGTGCCCAACCCGTACGACGTCCAGGCGCCAAAGGTCGGTCGGCCGAGACGACCATGGCCGGTGTGGAAGAAGAGTTCGCCGGAGCCGTGGTTAATCTCGTTGGTCTTCATGCTGCGAATCATCGTCAGCTCATCAGCAACGGTTGCCAACTGAGGAAACAGCTCCGACATGATCATGCCACAGTCTCCGCGAGGAGCAAACTTGTATGGCGACTTGATGGCTCTTGCTTCGGGGGTGATGAACGCGAATTTCTGACCCTTCGTTAACTCTGGCGGCAGGCTTCTTCCGTCCCACTTGTCGAGTTCAGGCTTCGGATCGAACGTATCCATCTGCGACGGTCCGCCCACCATGTGCAGAAAGATCACGTTCTTGGCGCGCGGTGTATGGTGCAGTCCGTTTGCCTGAGCCTCGTTGGTCAACAGATGAGCCAGCGCTAGGGATCCAATTCCCAACGTTCCTGTGCGAAGAAGGTCTCGACGGTTGAGCGTCGTTCGTTGGTTTGTCGTGCCGTGATTCATTACTTTGTCACTGTTTCGTCGAGGTTCAGGATGACTTGAGCCACGTCGAACCAGTCGCCGTGTTTTCGAAACAGCGCCAGTAAAGTTGCGACTTCAGCCTGGGATGGTTTGCGAGCAACCGCACGTCGAAATGCACGAATGATCTTTTCGGTTTCATCACCCTCAGCCTGATCGATCCAATCGGCCAACGCGTGGGCGGCATCCACAAAGGTTGGACCGTTGAGCAGGCTCAGTGCCTGAACGGGCGTGTTGGAACGGTCCCGCTTGACCACGCAGGCGGAACGGTTGCTGCCATCGAAGTTCAACAGCATTGGGTGAGGGTTGCCTCGACGCAGAAACGTGTAGAGGCCTCGGCGATAGCGGTCTTCACCCTTGGATGTTGGATAGACTTTTACATCGGCTCCGGAGATCTCCTTCCACAGTCCCTGGGGCTGTAGCGGATAGACAGACGGACCGCCGATCTTGTCGGACAACAGTCCAGAAACGGCAAGCAAGTTATCTCGAATGAGCTCGCCCGAGAGTCGGAATCGCGGTCCGCGAGAGAGCCACCGGTTAGAAGGATCCTTCGCAACTTCGGCTAAAGGTACGGCAGCCGACTGACGGTAGGTGGAAGACATCACCATCGTCTTGATGATCTTCTTCATCGACCAGTCTTGACGCACGAATTCCAGGGCCAGCCAGTCGAGCAAATCCGGGTGAGTTGGCGCAGCGCTCTGCATCCCAAAGTCTTCGGGGGTCGCTACGATTCCCCGGCCGAAGATCTCTGCCCAGAAACGATTCACCGTCACTCGAGCCGTCAATGGGTTGTCGGGATGAACGAGCCAGCGAGCAAGGCCAAGCCGGTTGGCGGGCAGGCTGGGATCCATCGCGTGAAGTATGTCGGGTACGCTGGCTTCGACACGCCTGCCCGGAGTCAAATAGTTGCCGCGCAGAAAAACGCGGGTGGCGACAGGATGCAGCGAGTCCTTCATCACCATCGTAAGAGCGACGAGTTCGTCACGTGCTTTCTGCAGGCGATCGATGGCCTTTTCGTACGGCCCGGTGAAGCGGTGGTCGTAAAACAGCAGGGCCCGGACCTGAAGTTCGTCCTCCTCGCTACGCTTGTCTCTTGGGATGGTTTGCAGAATCCGGAACCCACCTCGCATGTTCCAAGCGAAACGTTCCCAGGGAATGTTCTCACCTCGACCGGAATCCAAAAACTCCTTTTCCCAATCTTCCTGCTCGGCCAGTGCCGCCGGCTTCGCGTTCTTTAAAGCAGCGGCTTCCAGGGCGATTTGCTCCGCAATCGCCTTCACTCGGGCGGTATCTTTCGTCGAAATTACGACGGGTACGTCTGCACCGATGAACTTCTTCCGAAACATTGCCGGGCCTTCCATCGACAGCTCCGGGGCGGCCTGATTGAAGTAGGCATACAGTTTGTAGTAGTCGACCTGCGAGATGGGATCGAATTTGTGGTCGTGGCATTGGCAACATTCCATCGTCATGCCCAACCAAACCTGACCCGTCGTGCTGACCCGGTCATGAAGAACGTCGGCGCGGACTTCATCAACTTTTGATCCACCTGAAAAGTTCGTT
>JANQJJ010000184.1 GCA_028281725.1 Pirellulaceae bacterium
TCGGATTCATCTCGCTCGACGCGTCGATAGAGAGTGTCGCGTTCAACGGGCTCGCGGCCCGCCTCGACGATCAGTTGCTGGATGCGCTGTACGGAGAGCATTTCTGGCGTCGTCGCGCCTGCATCGTGATAAATCAATTCATGACGAACCGTTCCATCGATGTCATCTGCTCCGTAATGCAGGGCGAGCTGTGCGGTTTCGATACCCAGCATGATCCAGTACGCCTTGACGTGACGAATGTTGTCGAGCATGAGCCGGGCCACTGCCAGGTTGCGCAGGTCGTCTAGCGCGGAGGGCTTGCGAATATTCTCTAACTGCGTGTTGTCCGGATGAAACGCCAGTGGAATGAAAGTTTGGAATCCGCCGGTCTCGTCTTGCAGTTCCCGAAGCCTTAGCAGGTGGTCGACGCGATGGTAGGCTTCTTCGAGATGCCCATAGAGCATCGTGCAGTTGCTGCGTAGACCCAACTGATGTGCTTCCCGGTGGACCTCGAACCACTTGTGAGCATCCGCCTTGTGCTCACAGATCTGATCCCTGACTTCTGCATGGAAGATTTCCGCTCCACCGCCGGGCAAGCTTCCTAGGCCGGCGGTTCTTAGATCGCTGAGAATCTGCCTGACCGGACGCTTCGTGAGAAACTCAAACCAACCTACTTCTACCGGTGTCCAGGCCTTCAAATGAATCGTCGGATATGCGGAACTGAGCGTTTGTAGAATTCCGCGATACCACTCGTAAGGCATCTTGTGATGTAGCCCGCCGACGATATGCATCTCTGTACATCCGTTGTCGTACGCTTCCTTGCCGCGAGCCAAAATTTGCTCGTCCGACATCACGTAGCCTTTGGGATCGCGCAGATCGCTGCGAAACGCGCAGAATCGGCATCGATAAATGCAGACGTTGGTCGGATTCAGGTGCGTATTGATATTGTAGTAGGCGACGTTCCCGTGCATCCGCTCACGCACTTGGTTGGCCAACTGGCCGACCTCCTGTAGCGGGACGGCCGGATCATAAAGAGCCAGTCCATCTTCCAGGTCGAGCCGCTGGCCGGCTTCGACTTTGTCGCGAATCCGGTGGAATCTGGTCATTGCGTTGCTGGCGATCATCGTTAGTCCTAAATTACTCCACCATGAATCGTTCGAAATCCAACTCGCCGGTTAACCGCACGAATTCGACAAGTTTAACCGAACCGAATCAGGCCGGAAGACTCCCGCGCGGGTTTGCCCGGCCTCCGGCGCAGCCGAACCTGCATCTTAGGGAGCCCTCACACCAACACCCCAACCGGCTCGAAACGCCGGTACGGTAAAATGAAATAGCGCGGGTTTCGAAACTGCCGCCCTAACCGCCGGATATCTGCTGCTCCAACACCGCAAAGAACTCCGTTTTGGCAGCAAGATATCGATTCGCGGCCTGACAGCCATCGGCAAAGTTGTCTTTCTTGACGTTTTGCAGCAACTGCCAATCTCCGAGATGCGTTTGCAGCCAATCGCGAATCGCCAACATCCGATTCCAGGTCGTTCCGTGTCGACGGGCGACCAAGACGGTATGTGTCACCGCTCCGGAGCGAGGTTTCTGCAGGAGTGCGGTTAGTTCGTCGGAGCACCAATCGGGCGACGGAAGACGCGCGTAGTTCAGCCCCTCGATCAACTCACTTGCGTGGTTGAGACCTCGCAGATCGTCGATTCCCGCGAGCATGTCAATGACTGGTTGAGCCACGCCATCATCCAAGCTCGTGCCGCCGACGTGCTCAATATCGACGAGCCAGCCTTCGGTCGCATGAAAGAGCATCGAACGAGCTTGCTGGAAATCCTGTCTCCACATGGGATTGTGAGACATCAACCGGACAGTTTGCGTCATAACAATCCTGCTGGGGGGATGACCGGGAACCCACCGGCGACCGGCCGAAGGCACAATCCGCACCAACCGCACGGCCGTCCGGCCTATTCGGTAGAGTAACCGTATTATAGCTAGTTCGCCAAATGTGCAAAGTTCGCCTCAGTCGATAGTTTGCCCAGATAGAACCTCGGTACCAAGGCTGGTATCGGTGGTGGCGCCTTGACTTCTGCGTCCTCACCGGCAGTTCGCGGACCATCGCTTCGCCGCACTCCCGTGCGGCTTAGAAATTCACGGATGTCAGCTTGTAAGAACTTGGGCAAGCGTTATCAATGGAGAGTCACGATGACCTCAACTCAGTGGGCCAAACGTAGTTTGCATACGAGCACGGCTGTTCAAAATTTGAACGGCACACTGAGTTATCCAAGCCCCGCGAACCCCGCAGTGCCACCGATCCGGCCGACTGGAGCTCCCGCCACATGGCGGATGCTGCTCCTGCCTAGCCCGGTAGCCGCCGCGGCGCACCGCAGCACGACGTCCCACGGATTCGAACTCGTCCGGCAGGATTCGGCCGATTCGGCGTTGCGTCAGCCGTGGTTCGTGCGTGGCTGGTCTGTCGACGTCGGTTGGCATCGCGGTTTGGCGGAAGTGATTGACGCGCCCCCGGCACCGCAATCCACATTGGCCGGCTCCGCCCAGCCAACCGCTCCCCGCCCCCGCCAGATGCCACATAACACCGACGCCGAATCGAACACTCGGCTGGGCAGCCTATTGGCCGAAGCGGCGCATGACATTCGTTCCCCCATCGCGGCGGCGCAACAAATCTTGTCGGCCGTAGCGAACCGGGCGCGCTCGGGCGAGGTACTCACCCGCGGGGAGGTCGAACTACTCGATGTGGCCAACATGCGGTTGACCCAGGCCAGCCGATGGGCCGAAGGCGTTCTGGTCGATCGTAGCCTCACTCACGGTCAACCCGTTAACATCCGCAGTCGATTCTACCCGCACCAGTGGCAAGTGACGTTGCGTCCGTTGCTTGATTCGATCGCGGCGCAGCGTCGCGTCAGGCTTTCTTGGGTGGGCTGGGATCGTTCGCTGCCTCGTTTGTACTTAGACGCCAATCATCTGTCCCGCGCTGTGCTGAACTTGGTCACTAACGCGATTGAGGCCAGCCAACCCGGCCAACACGTCTGTATTCGTGTTGCTTGGCAAACCAATGTCACTCAGCGACTGGTCATTGCCATCGAAGACCAAGCCACAGGGCTCGATGTCCGGCTACTGCGGCGGATTAACTCGACAGCACCTTGGCCGACCAATAGCGGAGGGGAATCCGCCGGGATCGGTCTTCGAACCGCCAAGGCACTCGTCCAAGGCATGGGCGGGGCTCTCTCGGCGCAGCGCGCGGCCGACCGGGGAACGCTGATCCGAATGACACTGCCGGTGGACAACCACCAGTCGTTGATTCGTAGCTGGCTGCTGCACAACGTATCCCAGGCTGACCCGGCTTCCTTACGCGAAGCGCAAACAATCCAAGTGCATGCGATTCGATGCGCCGGTATCGATACCGAGCTGGTTGACTCGCAGCTTCAGCAGGCAGCCAGTCCCCGGGAGTTCGTCTATCGCGTTGGCCGGGATCGATGGCTGTGGATCGCTCTGGTTCGCAGCCGCAAGGCCGACAACCAGGAAACGGCGCTCCAGGCCACGCTCCGGCGACTGCGTGACATGGGGCGGCAGCGCGTTCAGGCCAGCTGTATGGAGCAACTCGTCTACAGCGTGAGAGGGCTTTCTCTGGGGCGTCTCCACAGCGCCTCCGACCAGCGGTGCCGTCTGCCGAATTTGACTCGCACGATCGCGGAAAGAATTGGCGAGTTGGTAGGGCACCGCGTTCTGCCGGTCGACGAGTTAGATTCGCGTAGTCAGGCGATTATCATTCGCTCTCCGGACCGTGGAATTCGACGAATTCGCCAGGATCAGCCGCAAAGCCGCAGGCCCCACATTGGTCACAGTCGCGGGCCAGCTGAGACGTCTCTCCCCCAGCCCGGTGCTGCGAAAGCATCCGAGTCCGCGGCCCATGTCATCTCCGAAGCCGCCCAGCAATGGCGGACCATGCAATCGAAATTGCAGGTGATCCAGCCGAAGGTGAATTCCTCGACGACCGCCTCACCGCGAACTTGATTCGGCGTTCTCCGGCGAGGCGCAGCGGAGTGTCAGCAAACTGATTTCCGGCTTGCACCACCACCTGAGTGGATGCGTTCCGGCAACTCCGCGCGAGACATGCATCAATGTCGGGTGCAAGTAAAACACTCCTGATGCGTAGCGAGTTCCATGTCGGCTTGGCGCCACAATGGGGCCAATCAATGGGAATCGAACTTGTCCGCCATGCGTATGCCCGGCCAGAAGAAGATCGAGCTTTAAACGTCTTGCCCAGCGGATCTGGTCCGGCGAATGACTTAGCCCGAGGCGTAGCGTCGAATTCGGCTCGAGTTCCATTTCCGCGTTCGAAGCTGCCCGCCCTTCGTCTGAGGCGTGCCTTTCAAACCAAGGACTTTCATTGCCGGTCAAACTGATCCGTGAACCGCCGCCCAGGACAATCGTCTGGTCGGAGACACCCAAATCGTGATGCCCAAGCGAGTTCATGCTGCTGAGCATCTGCTGTAGATTCTTCAGTCGGCGATCATGGTTGCCTAGCAGATATGTGCAGCCAAGCGGAGCCTTCAGCTTGCCTAGCAACGGTTCGATCCAAGGCAGGCATTTGTCATAGTCGATAATGTCACCGGTAATCACGATTAGATCGGGAGCCAATTCCAGAAGTCGGTCGATCACAAAATGGTAGTGCTCGGGGCGATACTGGCCGGTAAAGTGCAAATCGGAAAGGTGACCAATCTTGAGGCCATCGATTCGAGCGATTGGTCGGGTCAGCGATAACTCCTTGCAAGTGACCTCCAGTTCGGTGATCTGGTTGCCAGGCAAACTCTCCAGAAATCGTGTCAACTTGTCTGCCGGAGATCCGCCTTCGATCTGCCGGGAAACGTGGTAATGTTGGCTCGTAGAGCCGATGAGCTGCGGCGGAGCGATCATCCAGAGCCGGGATTCGAGCCACAGCGATCCGAGCGCGACCGCGGAGGCAACCGAACACGCGCCCCACCAACAGAGCCAGGTTCTCGGCGGAGGCCACCAACCGGAGCTGCTTAACCAGCTGGTCAGTGCGTCCCACTCGAACAGCGCGATTGCCAGCGGAATCAGGAAGCAGGCCGCGATGAACAGTTTTTCGATCCGCTTGGTGCGCGAGCGAAGCAGGCCGGTGGCGTTGATCCGATTGAAGCAAAACAGCCAAAAGCCACAATTGCCAAGCAGCATGCAGGACAAGGTGATCCAGGGCTGAGGAGAAACCATCTAGCAGCCTAAACCGCTTCGGTGTGATGCATGTCGAGTACCGTTTCTACAACCCCCAGCAGCTGAGCGAGACGA
>JANQJJ010000200.1 GCA_028281725.1 Pirellulaceae bacterium
ATTAAAAAACGAACGGGCGTAGAGGGTCAGACACCTTTTTCTGGCAGGCTGCTATGGAAGCGGTCGGAATCGCACCGCCACCGTGCTCACCAGCGTACAGAAGCTTTCCCGCCTGGCAACAAGGCTAGGAACTGCCGTTCGCTCAGTAGCCGAATCCCAGCCGCCTTGTCGCGCGTCGGCTCGGATTCCTCCCGGGCAAGCGAGGAACAGACCAGTTGGCTTGCCTGGTCCAGCGACGTTCCGCAGGCCACGACGTAGTCCGTCTGAGAGTTGATCTGCGATTGGCAGCTGGCGCCTAGTTGCGTCAGTAGCTGAATCGTTTTCTGGGAATCCAGACCACGCAAGGAGCCCAGCATGAAGATGTACTTGCCCGCCAGAGGACGAGAGCCGGCCGCTGCGGCGATGACGACCGATGGGTCGACGGCACCGCCAGTCCGGCGGGCCCTCGGGCTGGGGAATCCCCACCGATCGCCAGAGCCTCCACTGGATTCGGACCAACCCTGCTTGCGTCGTCCCAGCCTGCGTGGCGAAGTCAGCTGGCCCTGTCGATAGCAGCCTCGCGTGATTCGCAGCCGTTGCTCAAGCGCCTGGAGATCGTTCTCTTCGCAGAGTTTCTCGATCGCGATGGCAATCTGAGCACAGCATCGTGCATCTTCGAGCGCGTCGTGATGCTGGAATTCAATACCTAGCCAGCTTCCCAGCGGCTTCAGACCGTATCGGGAACGACCGGGCCAGGCGCAGCGAGCGAGCAATCGAGTACAGGTAAACTCCAGCTCCGGACAGGCGACGTCAAATGCCGCCAAGCTATCGATGAGGACGCCCAGGTCGAATCGAGCGTTGTGGGCTACCAGGACTTGGCCGTCGACAATTGCAGCCAGTGATTCCCAGACTTGCTCCATGTTCGGCGCGTCCGCAACATCTTTGGGGCGAATTCCATGGATCTCGATATTGCGCGGTGAGAAATACCCGCGCGGTGGTCGAATAAGCCAGCAGTGTTCCGCAACGATCTCTGAGGCTTGCACCACGACAGCGGCCAGCTGACAGGCGCTGTCGGCTCTGCCGTTGGCGGTCTCAAAGTCGATGGCCACGAAATCCATGTTGCGTTTATCCCTGATCGTTTGCGGCCGACGTCTCTTCTCTCGTCTTCTTCTTCGCCTGCGCGCGAGCCCGCCAGGCTCGCACCTGCCAGAGCGCACTGGCGAATAGCCCCATCAAGAAGCCGATCAGCAACGTGGTCGTTAGGAGGGCCGCTTGTGGCATGCTGACGGTCATGAACAGAAGATGAACTTCGGTTACGGTCAAGTTTTGAAATGCGATGATGAGCAGAATGAGCGTTAGCAAAGCAAATGCAATTAGTTTCGTATGACGCATGCTTTTCTCGTCAGCATAAGGGCTTAGCGTAAGGGATCCAGGCCATGCAGCCGACGCAGCAGTCCGACTTGGCCGGCATGAAGGGATTCATGAATGGGACAGAATAGCAGAGCCCCCAATTTAATTGGGTAGGCTGTGTAGGGCATATCGATTGGTTCGGCAAGTTGCTCCGCAGAGAGTTCGCCTACCTCCTTTTGGGCCTGTAGATGGATTGCTTCGAGCTTTTGGAGAAGTTCATCCGGGGTGGGCATACCCTCTGGGCTGGCCGCAGGTTGACTGCCGCGGCCGAATTGTTTTCTGAGCCAACCCGGCATGAGATGGAGATCTCCCGGCAGGCGTCCGCGTTGCCGAAACAGCATCAGCCCATATTCGGACACAGCCAAGTGCCCGACTTGCCAAGCAATATGAGTGGACGCCCCCTGAGGCTGAACGTACCACAAATCGTGTGGTACCGCATGGATCAACTGCAGGGAGTATTGGCGTGTCCAAGCCATTTGGTGCCAGGCTTGGGTCCGCCCACGCACCAAATCGTCCTTGGTCAGTTCGCCGCTGGAAAAGGTGTCGAAGGATTCCATAGTTTGCTACCAGACCGGGGGACTCAGACTTCCTACACTTGACGCATTTGCCGTTAGGCAAGACGATGCTTGCCATGCAAAAAACAAAAGCCAGCATTTACGACTTTCCCACATACTACGATCTCGTCTTCGGAAGCGATACCGCCGCCGAGATGCGATTTCTCAACAAGTGTTTCGGGCGGTTTGTCGATGGGCCGGTCCGCCGGGTTTTTGAGCCGGCCTGTGGGACGGGGCGTTTGATTTATCGTATGGGGCGGCAGGGGCTGGAGGTTGGCGGCATTGACCTCAACGAAAAGGCAATCGCCTATTGCAACAAGCGTCTGAAGCGGCTGGGCTTGAAGGGGAGAGCTCAGGTGGGCGACATGTCCGACTTCAGCGTCCGGCGGCCCTTCGATGCCGCATTCAACACGATCAATAGTTTTCGGCATTTACTCACTGAAGAGATGGCGGTCGGACATCTTGAGTCCATGGCGCGAGTTGTTCGACCTGGAGGCATTTACGCCCTGGGCTTGCATCTGACGCCGACGCGAGGCGAGGCGACGGACGAAGAAGGCTGGTCGGCGCGCCGCGGCCAACTGTCGATCAACACCTACATGTGGCCGGTTGAAAAAAATCCAAGAAAACGACTGGAGCGGTTTGGAATACGGTTCGACGTCTACCGACCGACTTCCACCATGCGGATCGAAGACGTTCTGGAGCTCAGGTCCTACACGTCAAAACAGTTCGAGCGACTCTTGTCGGCAGTGTCCAGTTGGGAAGTGATGGAATTCTACGATTTTGGCTATGAGGTCGAGCATCCCATTCAGCTCGGGGCAACAACCGAGGATGTGGTGGCCATTCTGAAGAGAAGAGTCTGATGCCGAGATAGCCTGACTTACTGGGCGGCTTTGAGCCGTGCTGAAAGCCAGATGCCGATGGACAGCAATCCAAAAAACGCGGCGATGGAACCACTGGTGACCGCGTAGCGCTGTCGCTGCTTGGCATAACGCTCCCAAAGATAGAACTGAGGGCGGGTTTTCCTGCCTAACCCAAATTTTTCGTAGTCGTTCCAGACCAGGCTCAGTTCTTCGGGCGCGTAGACGTCGAACAATTCATTGCCTGCGGCTATCTCCGTTTCGGTGGTGTAAGAGGTGTCGATCATGTAGCGTTGGAGGCTGAACCAAAGGCAGGCGGCTGTAGCGATCATGAAGATAGCGGTGGTCAGGCTTAGGGTCGGGCCTCGCCAACCCGCCCAAGCCGAGCGGGATGTGGACGTCCCGGCGGAGGCTGAGGGATCTGGGGCGAGGGGCAACTTGGATAATCCCCTCAATGTGGGGACACGGATAGATTGACCGCATACACAGGGGATGACTTGACCCGCCTGGCTACGGGTAACCGTATGTTCACGTCCACACTCACAGGTTAACAGGTAGCCCATATTTCAGCTCGATTTTGATGGTTACTTGATGGAAGTATGTTGGCTTGAGACTGGACCAGCCAAGCGGGCTAGTTAAAATTGAGTTAACAAGTCTGGGGCGGGGAACTGCTTTTTGACTTGGGACCCTCCGCGTGGAAGGAAACGAGCGGCTTGGTTCGGTGGTCGGCCAACTTAATTCTTGGATCAAATGCCAGGGTATTGGATTTTGGAATGGGTTGGCGGTTGGAACACGGGGACAATTTGAGCAAGCCTAGGCAAGACCGGTCATTTCAATGACGGCGGGTGATATATCTCACTGGCGGCTGCCATCCATCCTCGACTGGGATCACAACTGGAGAGTCGGAGATTCATTTTCCGTTCGCCACGTATCGTTGCTGACCCAGGTTCCTTCGAACAGGTGGTTTGTTCACCTGCTGTTCACTGCCGAAAGGACTGTGTTGCGGCTGTAACGAAGTTTTGTAACTTGGCAGCCGGCGACAATCAAGTCACGGGGTTATTACGTCGGAAAAGAGTTTGCGGATCGCGCTGTTCGCTGTGGTGAATCCTGAACATGGAGCGCCAGCCAGTCGCCGAAGCTGTCCGACCGATGAGACCGGTCAACTGCCTAAGTAATTCGCTGGATGTTGTTTCAACTGTCAACATCTGGGCGCCAGTGAGTTGGTGCTTGTCGATTTGCGTTGGTGACATGTCGGTCAATATTGCCTAACCACAACCTTTTACATTTTGCTGCAACGTTTCGGAAGAGTCGGTAGGCAGGTGGTAGACTTCGGAGTGATTCGTTTTTTGACCACCGAATCCCGACTGCACGTTCCGTAGACGAAGCAACTTGGTCATTTTGGCAACATTAGGAGTATCGCCTTGTTCGACGTACTGCTGGACGAATTCGATGACGACACCCCGCGCGCTGATGACGACCTGGAGAGTTTTCAGAAACTACCGATCGAAGATGAAGAGTCGAGTAGTCGGGAAACGCTGCCAGAGGACGACGGTTTAGCCGCCGAGGGTGAAGTTCAGCTGGAAAGTGATGAGGAGCTTTTAGCCGCCGCTGAGGAAGAGGCGGAAACATGGTCTGACGACCCGGTTCGCATGTACCTGACGCAAATGGGCGAGATCCCTCTTCTGACACGAGATGAGGAAATCCGTCTGGCGAAGGCTATTGAAGTTACGCGGCGACGGTTCAGGACCAAGCTTCTCGAGTGTGACTATGTCATGCAGTTCGCCTATAAGATTCTTAGGAAAGTCCATACCGGTGAACTGCCGTTTGATCGTACGGTTCAAGTTTCCGTGACAGATCGGCTTGAGAAGGAACAAATCCTGGGCCGGTTGCCACACAACTTGAAAACTCTGGACGTGTTACTCAAACGCAATGCGCGAGACTATCGAATCTCGTTGAGCCTTTCGCACTCCAAAGTTCGCCGCCAGGAAGCCTGGTCGGGTCTGGCTCGTCGCCGCAGGAAAGCTGTGCGGTTGGTCGAAGAACTTGGCCTGCGAACACAGCGGCTTGAGCCTCGGATTATCGATCTTTTCAAATTCAGTCGCCGAATCGATGAATTGAGAGGAGAGATTGATCGCCTGGAAGGGGAGCGTGCTTCGGCAGCCCAGCGGGCGGAGCTGCTGAAAGAGTATCGAGAGTTGCTGGTGGCAACTCAAGAAACACCATCGAGTTTGCGCAATCGCGTGGACATGGTGAAAAACGTGTTCTTTGAGTATCAAAAGGCCAAGAAACAACTCTCTGAAGGCAATTTGCGTTTGGTCGTTTCGATCGCTAAGAAATACCGCAATCGCGGCCTGAGCTTCTTGGATCTTATCCAGGAAGGGAACGCGGGCCTGATGCGTGCGGTAGACAAATTCGAGTACCGACGCGGATTCAAGTTCTGTACGTACGCGACTTGGTGGATTCGCCAAGCGATCACACGTGCCGTAGCAGACCAAAGTCGGACGATTCGAATTCCCGTGCATATGGTCGAAACCATGTCGCGCGTGAGGAATGTTTCCCGTCAACTACTGCAAGAACTCGGCCGGGAGCCTACTTTAGAGGAGACCGCACGCCGTGCGGAAACCACAATTGAAGAAGCTCGGCGCGTGCTCGCGATGAGTCGCTATCCGATCAGTTTGGATCGGCCAGTCGGCAATAGCGAAGACAGCCAGTTTGGTGATTTGTTACCCGACGGCACCGCGGAGAGTCCAGCCATTGGCGCCGGTCAGGAAATGCTGCGTGATCGCATCCATCACGTACTCAAAACGCTCAGCTACCGAGAGCGCGAGATCATCAAACTAAGATACGGTCTTGGTGATGGTTATAGCTATACGCTCGAAGAAGTGGGGCATATTTTCAAGGTGACCCGGGAACGCATCCGCCAGATCGAAGCCAAAGCCGTCCGCAAGTTGCAACAACCCAGTCGCAGCCAAGATCTGGTCGGCTTCCTCGACTAAGCGGAGACGGAATTGGTTTGCTCAGTCGGTAACGCACCGAGCCAAGTTGTAAACAACCTTTGGGGCGACAAACCACGCAACAATTTCCAAGCCGTGCTTAGGCTCTTCCGCTGACGGCACTGATTTCTCAGTCAACATAAATCCAGTAACCATCAATCCCAAGCTCGAATTCGGCGACGAACTCGGCTTGGGTTTTTTCATGCCTCCGCGTCACAGGCAGAACCATGAGCTCCCTACAAAATGAACTGCTGCGCGGGTGGCAGATCCACCAACAACGGCGGTTTGCCGATGCCGAGCACATTTATCGGAACGTCCTCCATCAAGCTCCCGGCAACGCCCATGCCTGGTGTTACCTCGGTATTGCACTGCATGACCAGCGACAGTACGCCGGCGCGGTGGAGGCGTATCGCAAAGCACTCCAGTTGCAACCGGAGTTTCCGATCGCCTTGAACAACTTGGGCAATTCACTGCGCTACGAAGGGGAGGCGGATGAAGCCGACGACTGTTTTCGCAAGGCAATTGAACTCAAACCAGACTACTTGAACGCATTCAAAAACCGCGGCACGCTGCATGTCTGGAATGGTAATCTTCAGCAGGGACTCGGCTACTACCAGCAGGCACTGCAGATTAATCCCAACGAAGCAGAATTGCATCGCAACCTGGGCGTGATCTACCTGCTCCAAGGGCGATTCGAAGAGGGATGGAAAGAATATCGTTGGCGCTGGCGAGTAGGTGATCTAAACCGACCCAATATTGGAGTTCCCGTTTGGGACGGTGAGGATCTGGCAGGTAAGAGCATCCTACTAACCGCCGAACAGGGACTGGGCGACACCATCCACTTTGTCCGCTACGCGCGGGTGCTACGCGAGCGAGGCGCTTCAACGACCGTATACTGCCAACCGCAGTTGCTGGCGCTGCTTCAGAATTCACCGGAGCTCGGTCCCATGTATCCGAACAGCCTGGGCCTGGATCGTCCAGTCGACCTGCAGTGCTCGCTAGTCGATGTGGCCGACCTGACTGGGACAACCGACGAGACGATTCCCGGTCAGACTCCCTACATTCATCCTGCCCCCCATCTTTGCAGCTACTGGCAGGAGCGACTGCCCCGGAAAGCCGAAACGCTTCGCGTGGGAATTGCCTGGCAAGGAAATCCGGATCATCAGGCGGACGTGTTCCGTAGCGTGCCACTGAAATGCTTTGAACCGATCGCCGATGTGCCCGGCGTCGAATTGATCAGCTTGCAAAACGGTTTTGGAGTGGAGCAGCTCGACGAGTGGGCTGGTGACAAGCCCATCACCGTACTGGATTCCAACGTCGACAAGTCGAGCGGCGCATTTATGGATACGGCCGCCATCATGAAGACATTGGATTTGATCATTACGAGCGATACGTCGATTGCCCATTTGGCAGGTGCTCTGGCCGTGCCAACCTGGATCGCATTGGGGTATATTCCCGACTGGCGGTGGCTGCTTTCTCGCGAGGATTCTCCCTGGTATCCAACCGTCAGGCTGTTTCGCCAATCGACCATTGGGGACTGGAACGGCGTGTTTAGCCGAATCAAAAGAGAAGTGGAACAATTTGCGGTGGCCGCGCGGCAGAATCGCGAAGATTGACCGGCACCGGACGAATAGCATGCTTGTTATTGGAAGCCATCTGACCAGAATTGCGATCGATGCTTGAACTGCTGTTGATCCTCTTGTTGACTTTTCTCGCCTTGCTTGGTTGGGCTGCCAGCGTGCTTGGCATGCCGGGGAATTGGCTGATCGTTCTGCTAGCGCTGGCCTGCTTCTGGCTGTCTCCTGTCGGTAGTTCAAGCCATGTCGCCTGGTTTTCCCTGGTCGCTATCTTGGCAGCAGCATGTTTGGGAGAGTTCCTAGAGTTCGTAGCCAGCGCGCTGGGGGCCAGTCGTAAAGGCGGTAGCAAGCGGGGGGCGGTATTGGCGCTTGCGGGCTCGCTAGCTGGGGCGATTGCCGGTCTGGTCTTTGGTTCGCTCATTCCGCCTCCGGTCGTTGGGAACGTAGTAGCCTCGTTGCTTTTGGGAGCCAGCGGAGCCTTTGCTGGCGCCATTGCAGGAGAACGGTGGGCGGGAAAGGACTGGGATGCCAGTTTTGAAATAGGTAGTGCCGCATTCTGGGGGCGTTTACTCGGTACGGTGGGCAAAGCCGTATGTGGCACCATCGCTTGCGGAATTTTTTTGGCTGCAATTTGGCTTTGATTTTCTGCCCAAGACTTGCGACTTTCTACAACGCAGCATTAGGATGAAGCGGGACGCCGGCGATGCTCCTTAGCGGAGTGGAAGACCGCATGCGGTCCAGGCAGCTAGGCCCGTTGGCCTTTACCCATTCTCTCCCTCTCGTCACTATTGAGATTCCCACGGATTCGGCTTGGTTGTAGGAGTTTCCCATAAGATGATCCACTTTAGTTGTGATCGCTGCCAGCGTCCGATCGATGCCAAGCAGGCGGTGCGATACGTTGTCAAAATGGAGATCGAGGCAACGCTCAACACCTCTGGAAATGACCATGGTGATGATGACCAGGACTCCTTGCTGGAGATGGATCAGATGCTTGAGCGGCTCGAAGAAGACGCACTGGATGAAGACAACCCGGTCCTCTATCAACGTCAACGGTTCGATCTTTGCCCAGACTGTTACAAGCAATTTGTACGAAATCCGTTTGGCAGGGAAAAAGTGGTGCCATTCGGTTTTAGTCACAATTAGCGGCCCCATTTTCGTGCTGCCTCCGCAATGCCGCTGCGGTGCGGCGCCCACTGATCAGGGGGTCGCGCTGGCTGCGAATGCGACGTTGTTGAAGAGGAATACGGCGAGCGAAGGTTGACTCGGCTTGGACCGGCGCTAGTATGATCTTGGCTCAAGCATTAGCTGATCTCAATTCAGGAAGAAACTAACCCCATTTGGATCCGTTTTCGCCTAAGTGCAAGCAAACGCACGAATAGGAATCTTGAACAGGCGATCGAGGATGGACTTGGCTGCATCGACCGCATCCAAGGCGCCGTCGTTCCAGGGGGCACACAGCAGGGATGGCAAGAGCACCGTACGTGGTGAGCTTGTTGTTTTGTGTCATTGCAATCACTCCCTTTGGCCCTAAAAGGCAAACTCGGGTGGTCCGCATTTGATACAAGCCATGTCCAAAGGGGGACCCTGCGATGGTTGTGATGATCCGATCTCTATCTCAAACCTGCACCTTGGTAGTCATCTTGGCTACTCCGCTGACGAGGGCGGCAGCTGGCGAGCCGGCCCTGGTGGGCTTCGATGCTCCGGCGACGGTCGTTGCCGAGCCGGTAAACCCATTGGTCGTGGAGTCTCCGACCATGGGGGGCGAGCTGATGCGTTTACGGATCCCCGTTTCCACATTTCTTTCAACCGAGTTTCGCGGCACGGTTCGCGAGTATGTTGTCGAGATAGAAAGTCCGTACCAGTCGATGCGGATTGTCGATTTTTGGCCGAGAGAGGAAGTTTACTCCAACATCGAGGGCAATGTCTCCGTCGAAAGTTCGCAGCAGAGTGACCGGAGTTTCCAGGTCAAGGTATCCGGTTCGATGGAGCCGTTTGCGCGTGCTGACACGAGTGCCAACTTTCACAAGAAATCCAATGTGCAAGAGCGATATCAGCGCAAGCCACCGATGCAGATCTTGACATCCAGTGGTACGATTCGCCGTGGTTTTGGCGTTTTCTTCAAATTTCGCCCCGGCCCTTTGCCGAGTCTCGAAGGCGCGCGTGAGGTCGCGATTTTGGCCGAGGTTCCCCAGGGCTGGCGAGCCGATATGCTGCAGATTTCAATGCGGGCGGTCGGTAGCCGTAGCGGTTCCTTAAACAGCCGCGCCCGGCAACTCGGCGCATCAAGACTATGGGTGACGACTCACCGGGAGGGAGACGCGGCGGCAGCTGCGCAGACGCGACGTTATGTGTCACAAGAACGTTCGCTTCGCGCACTTGCCGCCTTGATGCAAAAGAAAATCGCCGACAAATCGTCGCCGACGTTTTGGCATCGGGTGGGAGTCGCTCTGGATGTGGTAGATCCCAAGATTCCAGGTGACTATCTCGCTCAGATTATCTTCGGACCTCAAAACGAGGTCTTCAGTAGGTCTGCCAACCGCCTGCCGGTCGATCTCAGGGTAGCCGTGCTCGACTACTGGGATCAGAGAAATTCGCTGATGAAGTTGGCTTACCCGCACCCCGCTCCAAGTGCACTCGTTGCTACGTCGACGGCCACTAACGATTGAAGGCTGTGAACTGGACGCCTGCCAGCCAATCGTCTGCTTCGCGGCCTTCAGTCGTGATCAAATATCTTGTGAAAGCAGACAAGCGAGCTTGTCCCGTGGGCCAAAAATGAACGCCCAGCTCTGGGTAAACGGAACTCAGCCAACCGTCGGCGACGGTCTTGGTTTCCCCAAATTCATCTGCAAAACCGTCGTCGTCGTTGTCTCTTCCATCCCGCGTTGCATCAATTCTAGTCGTCGAGAATCCGTGAAACGTTCCGGCTCCGACGAACGGCGTCACGCGGGTCGGCAATTGCAAGCGCAATCCTGAGTCGAGACCAGCATACCAGTCATCATGGCCGACGAATCCGGCAAGTGCCGCTCGCGTGCTAAACCAGCTGGATGGATAATATTCAGTGCCAAGTTCAGCGCCAACCAACGCCGATTGCGCATCGTCACGCCACTGAGTTCCGCCGCTGGCATAGAAGCCACCGAGTCCGGCAACATGCCGAGCATCGACCGCTTGCTTCACCTTGCCCACCACGTCGCTCTTTTCTGCGCCCTCTTGATACTTCTCCGCGTACACCGGATCGTCCATGGCATAACGGCTTCTGAGCAAGCCAGCGCAGCCACTGATCCCTAGCAGGTTGGGCAAAATGGCTAGCAAACTGATTCCGGCGCGAGACATAGGTGCCGGCATACTGAATCAGAACGATTGGAGTCAAGATAAGATTGATTCGAAAGTTTCAATACGAGTCACGTTCAGCTCGGGAGGTAGCGGGCTGTTGCCGGGACGAATGCTGGCAAGAACCTGAAAACCGGCCGCCTGGGCTGCTTCGAGTTCCTCGGCTATGTCGCTTATGAAAACGATGTCCGCAGGTGAGAGCCCCCAGTCCGCGGCAATGCTCAGGTAACTACCACTGTCCTTCTTGCCACCGATGGCTGTGTCATAGTGTCCTGAGAACAGGTGCAAACAATCGCCGACGCCAGCCACGTGTCCAAAGAACAGTTTCTGAGCCGTCACACTTCCCGAGGAGTAGATGCGAACGTCGATATCGTGGTCACGCCAACGCTCGATCGCGGGGATGACATCGGGATAGACATGGGCGGCGAGTTGGCCGGAGTGAAAGCCGCCGTGCCATATCAGACCTTGCAGCGCCTTCAGTCCGGTAGCTTTGGCGTCGCCGTCCATCAGCCGATGAACCTCTGCTCGGACCAGATCTTTGGCCGGTGCGTCACCGCGCGCATCACGCCAGGCCTTTAGCGAAGCATGACCATCATCGGCGGCAATCTGTTCGCAGGCGCGCTGCACATCTTCTCGAGACCAGTTAGCGTCGAGGAACTCGTCAAGATGCTCGCGTGCGAAAGGAAACATCACGTCATGTACGAAGGAAATGCTCGACGTGGTGCCTTCGATATCGAGAAGGATGCCGCGAGGAGGTGCCGGATTAGACATAGGGCCGAGCGTGCTGAAGAAGCATCGCCTTTGGAGAAAAGGGTTTCCGATTGGAAATGGGTACACGAGCAACTCAGCTGACCGGACAGCAGAGCTTCCCAAACGACCGGCGGTTCAAGACCACGCGGGCGAGCGACTTGCAAGAGGGCGAGCCTGCGCGGCAGGTTCACATCTTGATGATGGGATCAACCGAGTTCTTTGAAGGCATGTAATTGGGACCGAAGCATAGGGGCTGGTACTTCGAATGAACGCCGTCATCAACGTAGTGAGGAGTCCAACCGGCCATGTCTTCGAACAGTCGGATGCAGCGGATGGCGCGATCTTCGCAAAGGTTGAACCAGTGTTTCGTTCCATGGGGGACATTGATGAGATCACCTGACTCGACTTCGACGGCAAATACCGGCCCCTGATCAGGATGGATGTGGAAAAGCCCGCGTCCGGCGACCGTAAAGCGAACTTCATCTTCTGAGTGCGTATGCTCTTTGTCGAATTTGGCGAGCATGGCATCCAGGTTGGGCGTTTGGTCGTTGACGTTGATCACGTCGGCGGTAACGAATCCGCCGCGTTGTTTGAGCGATTCAATTTCCGGCGCGAACTCTTCCAAAATCTCTTCATTGGTCGCATCCTGCGCGAGCCGCTCTTCCACTGGCCAATGCTCATACCATATCCCAAAAGGTTCCAGGAAGGCCCTGATTTCCGCAGTGTCGGAGATGGTTCGATTTTCGTCTTGGACTATGACACGCGCCATGTTTCTAAGCTCCTGCGAAAAGGTAGGCGAAGGGTTGAAGGATCTGGTCCATAGCGACTTTCCTGGAAAAGTCTCACGGAGCTACCAAGGTAAACCGCCGAGCAACTCCCGGCAACCGACCTGGTGCCGCTTGAATTCGCCACCTCGGCGGGTCATGATCGATAGCTTGGCTGGACGGCGCACCTGCGTTTCCATTCCTCCTGCCTCCTTCCACGCAATTCCCTCAATCCTGCCGGCATCCGACATGAAATACCCCAATCTGACCGTGGCAACTACGTTTGCCCAACTGACGCTAGCCCTGCTGTCGCTGCTGATCTCCGGGCAAGGCCGGTTAGCCGCGGCCGACGATGCCTCACGCATCATCCGACTACCGAGTACGCCCGCCGTATCGCCAGATGGCGAAAAGATCGCTTTCGGATGGCTAGGCGAAGTCTGGTCGGCAGACGCAGATGGGGCGAATCTAAAACGGCTGACCCACCACGAGGCTGTCGACTCTCAACCACTCTTCTCGCCGGATGGCAAGCAGATTGCGTTCGTGAGTACCCGGACCGGAGCATCGCAGATATTTGTGATGTCTGCAGACGGACGGTCACCCCGGCAGGTGACGCATCATACGGCGGGCTACGAGCTGGCCGACTGGTTTCCAGACGGAAATTCACTACTGGCCATCGGCGCCCGCGACCACTTTTGGCGCGGTGCCAACCGCCTAATCCAGGTTCACTTAAACGAGCGTCGCGCTGAGAAGGTACTTGCCGACGCCACTGCGGCGGACGCCAAGCTGTCGCCCGACGGTAAGCAGGTACTCTTGGTTCGTGAAGGAGAACGATGGTGGCGAAAAGGCTACCAGGGTGAGCGTGCGGCTCAGATCTGGCAGCTCGATCTGGAGTCCGGCGAATTCACTGAACTGCTGCATGAGGGCGTCGATTGCCGATGGCCTCTTTGGATGCCTGATAGCAAAGGATTTTACTTCACCAAAGGAGATATCCACGGCTTTGATCTGTGGAGATACCGCTTCGCGAAGAACAAAAACAATCCGGCCAAGCAAAAACTCATAGCTGAATTCGACGAAGACTCCATCGTCTTTCCCGCGATATCTCGCGATGGTGCGACCATCGTGTTTCGGCATCTCTTCGATCTGTATCGGCTCAGGATCGGCAAAGGTAGGCGACCGGTGAAAATCGAGTTAGCGGCTCAGGGCGATCTGGATCTGCCTGAGGACTCATTGCGCCGCAAGTTCTCAAAAGCCAAATCTGTAGCGTTCACCGCCGATGGCCTGGAAGTCGCTTTCGTAGCCGGAGGTGATTTGTGGGTCATGGATACCAAGCTCCGTGAGCCGCAGCGGGTCACGATGACTGACGGTTACGAAGAGAATCTGCAGTTCGCGCGAGACGGTCAGAGCATCTGGTTCACGTCGGTTACCGATGGCCAAGCCGACATCTGGAAGGCGACACGCAAAGACGACGAACTCTTTTGGTGGCAAAACGATGAATTCGGGTTGGAGCAAGTTACGGACGACATGCACGTTGAAAGCGATTTGCGATTCACACCCGATGGGAAGCAGCTCGTTTTTCAGCAGGGGCGAGGTAATCTGGCCGTCATGAACTTGGAAAGCAATCAGAAACGCCTACTCGTCCGTGGGTTTAGCGGCATCGATTTTGACCTTTCGCCTGACGGACGTTGGGTAGCCTACTCCCAGCAGGACGAAGACTTTAACCGGGAGATCTGGGTTGCCACTCTCGACGGCAAAACCAAGCCTGTCAATGTTTCCCGGCATCCGGACAACGACGGTAACCCAAGGTTTTCACCCGATGGTAAGATCCTGGCGTTCACCGGCCGCCGGACCGATCGTGAAGTGGACATCTACTACGTGTATCTGCAAGCAGCCGAGGGAGAAGTGACCCCGCGCGAGCGTCGGCTGGAGGAAGCCCTGGAGTGGATGAACAAGAAACGTGGGAGCGACGAGCCAGAAGCGAAGCAGGCGGAGGCCGCTGGCCAAGAGCAGGGGGATGAGGAAGCGACCAAGGGGGACAAGGGTGAGCAGGAGTCCGGCGAGAAGGGCGAACCCCAGGAGCAGCCGGTTGAACCAGAGGAACCTCTCGAGATCGACTTGGTCGATATTCACGAACGTTTACAGAGAATCTCCATCCCGGACAGCTATGAAGGAGGCCTGCTTTTTTCGCCCGATGGCAAAAAGTTGCTTTTTAACGCCTCGGTCGATGGCCAACGCGGCTGGTATACCGTGGAGTTTCCGGACAAGCTCACTCCCAAGTTGCTGACAACCTCAACCGGCTCCAGCGCCGTCTGGTCGAAAGAGGCAGACGGTATTCTCTATCTGCGTGATGGCCAGCCGGCCAAGCTGGATGTCGGCGGGAAGCTGGAAACCTTCAGTTTCGAGGTTGCCCACCAGACGTCTCGTGCCGGGCGGTTGCGGGCCGGCTTCAATAAGGCGTGGCTGACGATGCGTGAGGCATGGTATGACGAACGATTTGCCGGACGCAATTGGGATGCGATTCGGCGCAAGTACGCCGATGTCGCCGGGCAGATGCACGATGAATCCGGCCTGGGGCAGGTAGTCCAGCTGATGCTGGGGGAGCTCAATGGATCGCATCTTGGCTTCTATCCGAGCGGTTCGAGCAGTTCGTCCGTGGAAGGTTGGGAAGACCGAACGGCGCACTTGGGCGTGCGTTTCGTCGCGGACCACAACGGGCCGGGACTCCTGGTTCGAGATGTGATTCCGGACGGGCCCTCAGATCGTCAGGTGAGCAAGCTCTATGCGGGAGATGTGGTACTGGCCATCGACGGTGCACCGGTGGATCCGGCCATGGATCTAACGGAGATACTCAATGGACGACTCGATCGCGATATCCGGTTGCGAGTGCTGCGCAAAGGTGAACAAGAGGACGAACAAGAGCTTCGTGTGGTCTTGCGCCCCATAACCTACAGCCGCGCGAGATCTTTGTTGTATCAACACTGGCTCGACCACAATCGTGAAATGGTCGACGAGGCAAGTGCAGGGAAGCTTGGCTATCTACACATTCGCTCCATGGATATGACGAGCTTCTACGAGTTTGAACGTCAACTGTACAACGTCGGTTATGGCCGTGACGGTCTGGTGATCGATGTTCGTGACAATGGAGGCGGCTCCACAACAGATTTGTTACTCACAGCGCTTACCCAGCCCAAGCATGCCATTACCGTACCGCGTGGTGGAGGGCAGGGGTATCCTCATGACCGGAAGGTGTTTGCGTCTTGGGCCAAGCCCATCATCGTTTTGTGCAACCAAAACAGTTACAGCAACGCCGAAATCTTTAGCCACGCAATCAAGACGCTCGGCCGTGGCCAGGTCGTCGGCGTCCAGACTGCCGGTGGCGTCGTGAGCACGGGATCGGCAACGGTCAATGACGTAGGACGTATTCGTGTGCCGTTTCGCGGATGGTTTGTCCTCGGCACGGGCGAGGATATGGAGCTCCGTGGGTGCGTGCCGGACGAAGTCTTGTGGCCGCTGCCGGGCGAGTTACCGGGAGGAGTCGATCGACAATTGGAGATGGCGGTCGAGTTGTTGCTGGAGCAGGTAGCCCAGGGCACCGAAGATAAGGAGTTGATTTACGCGGCGGATCGCGAGTCCAAATGACGATTGGTCCGCCGCCGTACTCAGGCCATCGTGGCGGCGCGGCCGATGCATTCGAGTAAAAACTCCAGGATTTCGATTTGGCGATAGGCTTCGTCTAGATCTTGTCCCCAGGTGTAGATTCCGTGGCGACGAATGATGTAGCCATGCGATAAAGGATTTTCCGTGCTGGTCATCGCCGCCTGGACCTGCTTGGCCAGCAGCGGAATATCCTGAGTGTTATCGAAGATCTGCAGCCACTCCGCGTGCTCGTGCGTCGTCACGTTGCTAAGGCCCTTAAGCATCTCGAAACCCTCGATGAGCACTCCGCCCTGGGGAGCGAAGCGATCCGAGAGGACGGTGGACCATACGCTGTGAGTATGCAGTACCGCACCGACGTTGTCATCTTCCGCAGCAACGCAGTGGAGCAGGGTTTCCGCGGATGACCGGGGCTGCCCGTCGAGGATGGGATTGCCGTTGGCGTCGACCAATACAAAGTCCTCGCGAGTCAGGCGACCTTTGTCTTTTCCGCTGGCGGTGACGAGCAACTGTACTGGATCTCGATTGACAACCACGCTGTAGTTGCTGCTCGTCCCAACCGACCAGCCGCGCCGCCAGAAAATTCGCCCAATGTTTCGCAAGGCATCCACCTGCTCGGCAAACGGCTTGAGGTGTTCCGGGAAGGGAGCGTCTGTTGCGGTCATGGAATCTGCCAAAGTCGGTCGGGGGGATATCGTTGGTCTGGGTGGGAGCAAGGTCTTAACTGTGCATGCGCGGTAGCCGGTTGCCCCGGGCAAGGATCTCTGCCTCGGCAGCCGAAAGCTCCTGAAGCCGGGACCGCACGGCCGGGTCGTCTGCAAACTGCCCAGCCAGCCGCACGTAAGTCGTGTGGTGCCTGGCTTCGGACTCAAACAACGACCGATAGAACTTGGCCAGTTCGGCATCCTGCACGTGGCCGGCGAGCATATGGAACCTCTCGCAGCTACGGGCCTCAATGAGACTTGCGATCAACAGCCGATCCACGGCGCGCTCAGGTTCCTGCGGACGCACCAGGGCCCTGAGCTCTTTAGCATAGTGGCCGGGGCGCTGTCGGCGCAAGGTGATTCCGCGACTCTCCAACAGTTCGACGACGCTATGGAAGTGCTCAAGCTCTTCCTCGACAATGCGAGTCATTTCTGCGCATAAGTCGCGGTTTTCCACGTACGCGCCCATCAGATTCATCGCCGTCAGAGCGGCCTTGTATTCACAGTGTGCATGGTCGATCAAGATCTCCTCAAGCGCCTGGTCGACCTGCGTCAGCCACTGGGGACTCGAGTTGCTGTGGAGATGGAGCATGGTGAATTCAAATTGCGGATCGATCGAAACCAAGAGCCCTATTAGAACGAGATTGGTGGTCTGACGTAAGGCGTGGAAACTTGCGGTCGCCACCCCTCGAAGCCTGAGCTTGGGAGTCTAAAATCTAGGGTCGCTGCCATTCCAGGCTACGCCGAATCCGAACTCTCAGGTGCGCCCCAGGGAAGGTCAGCCGCCCCGCCACCACGTGAAATCCGGCATGCAGGCGAAAAGGTCTGGTCTCGGCAAAGGTTGGTCTGGGCAGATAACGCCCCGCGCGTGTTGTGCCAGGGCAAGGGCTCCTAGCGAGATACCGGTCAGGCAAACACGTTACACCCCGAGAATTTTCAATGGTTCTGCTATCGGCAACTCGCATCGCCAAGACATTCGGTGACAACACCGTGTTGCAAGATGTGGAGTTCGAGCTGCGCAGCGGGGATCATGTGGCCTTGGTTGGTCCCAACGGTACGGGCAAGACAACGCTGCTGAAGATCCTGACGGGGCAGCTTCAGCCGGACGCCGGCGATGTCGAGATGCCGACCGCCGGCACCGTCGGTTATCTGCAACAGCATCCGGAATTCGCTCCGACGGACACGGTTTGGAGTGTGGCTGCGGCAGCCATCGGCGACGTGGCGGCGTTGTCGGCTCAAGCCGAGCAGGTAGCGCTTCAATTGGCCGACGCATCGAACGAATCACGACACGAACAGCTGCTCGAGCAGTACGACCGGTTGCAGGCAAAACTGCAACAGCAGGATGCGTACAACTGGGAACATCGCGTGGAGCGGGTCTTGCAGGGCCTGGGATTTGCCCAGCAGTGGTACGAGCGTCCGGCCGGTCAGTTGAGCGGTGGCCAACAAAACAGGCTCATGCTGGTCTGCCTGTTGTTGCAGCAGCCGGACCTGATGATCCTCGACGAGCCGAACAATCACCTGGATATTGAATCGACCGAGTGGCTCGAATCAACGCTTGCCGACTGGCCCGGTGCGTTTCTAATCGTCAGCCACGATCGTTTCTTTTTGGATCAGACGGCCACCACGGTCTTGGAGCTGGTCGATGGCCGGGTCGATCGGTTCCGCGGGAACTACTCTGCCTATGGTCGCCAAAAATCCGAACGGCTTGAGGTACAGCGGCGGACGTACGATAGACAAAAGGAAGAAGTGGAGAAACTCGAGGAGTTCATTCGCAAGCATCATCACGGTCAGAAGAGTACGCAAGCGGAAGACCGGCGTAAAAAACTGGCGCGGATCGAGATGGTCGATCCGCCGCGAGAGATTCCAACTTCCACTTTTCATTTTCCCAAGGCGACACGAGCCGGTGACGTGGTACTGCGGTGCAACGGATTGACGAAGGCCTATGATCGGCCGTTGTTTGATAAGCTCACGCTGCAGATCCAGCGAGGGGAGCGGTGGGCGATCTTGGGTTCGAATGGATCAGGCAAGTCGACTTTGCTGAAGTGCCTACTAGGCCACGTGGAGCCCGACGGGGGTGAAGTGTCGTTGGGGCACAATCTGAAGATCGGCTACTTTGATCAGTTGCTAAGGCAGTTGCCTCGGGACGCCTCGGCAGCGGAGGCGATACGCGTTCCCCATCGTGATCTGGATGACAAGGCCCGACGCAGCATCTTAGCCGCGTTTGGTCTGACTGGAGACGTCGCTACTAAGCCCATGCATATGCTCAGCGGCGGCGAACGTAACCGAACGATGTTAGCATGGCTCTCTGCCATGGAGGCCAATTTTTTGGTCCTGGATGAACCCACCAACCACCTCGATCTTTGGTCGCGTCATGCCCTTGAGGAGGCTATCGGACGATTCGATGGTACAGTACTCTTGGTGACCCATGATCGCTACCTGGTCAATGCGGTGGCAGATCACGTGCTGGTACTCAGTGATGGAAGTGCCAGCCAGATTGTTGGCAACTACGACGCTTACCGGCACTGGCTCAAGGAGGGGTTGGCCGTTGCCGATCGTGGTCGGGTTGGGCCAGTGGCGAAAGTAAAAGACAGCCCGGCGCGCGCCGGTTCGAGTGATGCTTCGACTAAGTCGGCCCGCCGAAAACGGAAGTATCCGTACCGCAAGGCCGGTGACCTGGAGAAAGACATCGCCCAGGCAGAATCGCTAATGGAGTCACTGCAGGCGCAGATGCTCGAGCCCGCCGTGCTGCGTGACGGAAAAAAGATGAAGGAATTGCATCAAGGGCTGGCTGAAAACGAGCAGCGACTGCTGCAGCTATACGAACACTATGAAGAAGCTTGTGAACTGAACTAATGGCATTTTGGAACAAGAAAAAAACGACCGATGACGCGCCCGCATCTTCGAGCGAAGGAAGTGATGCGCCGCAGGCAGGTTCTCGAGGACTCTTTGGAAGCATCAAATCGGCTTTGCATAAGACCAGCCGAGCACTGAACACCGATATTCGCGATATTTGGAAAAGCCAAGGGGAACTCGTCGACGACGAGTTCCTCAAACGCCTTTTCGCCGTATTGGTACGCAGCGATATGGGCGGTGATATGGCTCGGCAGATTCGCGACCGTATCGGAAAGGATTTCCGAGCTCGAAAGGTCGAATTTGGCGAAGTCCTGGAAATCATCTCTCAGGAAATTCGCCAAACGTTGGAGCAAGGGGGCACGGCAATCCGGTTTGCCGAATCAGGACCGACGGTCATTCTAGTCGTAGGTGTGAACGGCTCGGGAAAGACAACTTCCATTGCCAAACTGGCCTACAAACTGACGCGCGAGGGCAAGCGTGTACTGCTCGGAGCCGGCGATACGTTTCGTGCCGCCGCAGTTGAGCAATTGACGATTTGGTCGGAGCGGATTGGATGCGATATCGTGAAAGGGAACCAGGGAGTGGATCCCGGCACGGTGGCGTTTCAGGCTACGCAGAAAGCTCGAGATGAGAATTACGATGTTTGTATTCTGGATACTGCGGGAAGGTTGCAAACCCAAAGCAATTTGATGCAGGAACTGGACAAGATTCGCCGAGTGATCGCCAAGCACGTTCCGGAAGCTCCACACGAAGTGCTACTGGTGCTAGACGCGACCGCCGGACAGAACGCGATTAGTCAGGCTCGCGGATTCTCCGATGCTGCCGCTTGCACCGGAATTGTCCTTGCCAAAATCGATGGTTCAGCCAAAGGTGGGGTGATTGTTCCCATTCGGCAGCAATTCGATTTGCCCGTCAAACTGGTCGGTCTTGGCGAACAAATGACCGACCTGGCGGAGTTCGATCCCGAGATGTTTGCCAAGGCTTTGCTAGCAGAATCGACTGGCGCGTAAGCCAAAACTGCCGTTCAAAACTCTCTAGGCGGTAAAGTTTGCCAGCTCATCAAATCTTGGGCTATCGGAGAAAGAGTACATTAAGAAAAGCCGTCAACGTCTCTAGTTTCGCGCACCGATAGCTACTTGCGGAAACACGTTCATAAGATGGGACGGGTTCGTATCCGAGATACTCGTTAGTGGCTCAACTTGCGGTGTGGCGGTCTTGGTTCCGTATCCATCTTCGACCTACAGCCAGGATTAGGTAGTGGTCGTTTAAGGATTCCGAAGTTTATCAAGGATGAAGAGATGAGAATTACCAAAATGGCACTGTCTGCGGCTATCGCAGCGGCTTGCCTGGGTGGGTCGGTTTTTGCACAAGCACCAGCTGAGCCCACAACTAGTGACTACGGTTACTACGCTTCAGAGGCTGCTCCGGTAACGTCTGGCACTCAAGCTGCCCAACACGATTACTCGGCAGTCATTCCAGCAGCCTGTGGCTGCAGCGATGCACCTATCTCCGGCTGCTGTGACAGTGGCTGTGGTGATAGTTGCTGTGACGGTGGGCTGGGGGCCTGCGGTGGTGGATGCGATTCCGCCTGTGGCAGCGACGAGCCCTGGGCACTGATCGAAAACGACATTCTCGGGTTCACTTTTGGTGGTTGGACGCAGGTGGGTTGGCACAGCTACAACAATACGCTGTTCAATCAACATGCGGACAATGTCAACTTGCATCAGGCTTGGTTGTACGCTGAGAGAGTCGCCGATGGAAGTTGTGGTCTTGGGCTCGGTGGTCGCATCGATTACCTGTACGGTGTCGACGCACAGGACACTCAAGCCTTCGGAATTGCCAACAACCACTGGGACAACAGCTGGGACAACGGCATCTACGGCCATGCGATTCCTCAGTTGTACATGGAAGCCGCCTACGGCGATCTCTCGGTGAAAGTCGGGCACTTCTTCACATTGATCGGTTATGAAGTCGTTGGCGCGACTGGCAACTTCTTCTACTCGCACAGCTACACGATGTACAACAGCGAGCCGTTTACCCATACCGGTGCTTTGGCGACTTACAACGCAGGCGACGGTCTGACCTTGTACGGCGGGTATGTCATGGGCTGGGACAGTGGCTTTGAGGACAACGGGGACGCATTCCTCGGTGGTTACTCTTACGACCTGACCGACTCGACCAATGTCACCAGCCAGTACATCGTCGGTCGTTTCGGCGAAGGGGCTGCCAGCGAAGTTGGTTTCATGACCAGCACCGTGGCGACGACCTCGCTGAGCGACGACCTGACTCACGTTCTCTGGATCGACTACCTCGATACCGATGGTTCCGGACGCGCTGTGCAACGAGAGACGTTCGATGTCAACAACTACCTGTTGATTTCGCTTACCGACAGGGCTACTTGGGGACACCGGCTAGAGTGGTACAACATCGACGCAGGTGTCTACGGCGTGACGGCTGGACGTAGTGACGTCTACGCTTACACGACCGGCCTCAACTATGCCGCAGGTACCAACCTCTTGCTGCGACCGGAAGTTCGTTGGGATTGGGACAAAGACGGCGTGGTCGGCAACGAACTCGGTGCCAGCCAAACGACCGTCGGTGCCGATATGATTCTGACTTTCTAGGTCCCAGCAACGGACCAATCGATCTGCTCCAAAGCAGATACCCAAATCAGCGGCCAGCGAGCTTTCCCAAGTTCGCTGGCCGTTTTTTTATGGGTCTCCTTGGGTTGCCCGAGAACTAGGCTGGAAAGCCTGTCTATTGAGCACCTTGCTTGCCGCCCCCATCTCGAAGGTCTGTTTTCGAGTTTTCTGCGTCGCGCCTAAGTCATTTGATAGCAAAGACTTGCGACCTGCCTCAGATGGCGAAGAATCCGGCCAGCCGCAATGTTGGCACAGAGCATGCATTCGCTCCACTCCGCACGAACGCGACACGAGCACTGTTCATTTTTTGTTCTGAGATCAAGTATGGCCCGGGCACGAGCAGTAGCGAAGGCGAGTTCGGCGATCGTTGTAGTCGTTACACGGTCGATGTCGCACGAGTTTCCTTCCGGTTTGACGAAAGGCGGAGAATTTGATGACTAATGTATTAATCTTTGGGCGCTTCAGGCGTCTCCTCTTGATGTTCGTGGCTTTGCTGGTTTCGGGTGGTGTACCCGCGTTAGCGTTAGCCCAAGATGAAGCCGCCGTGACTGACGCGTCGGTAGAAGAAACGGCCCCGGCTGAGGAGGGCGGCGAAGAAGAGGCCGAGGCGGCCGACCTGGGCGTTGGCTACGCTCTGGACAACACCTTCCTGTTTATCGCAGCCGTGATGGTGTTCTTCATGCAAGCCGGCTTTGCGATGGTCGAAGCGGGATTCAATGCCCAGAAGAACGCGGTCAACATCTTGTTCAAGAACTCGATGGATATCTGCGTGGGCGTGTTGCTGTATTTCTTCATCGGCTTCGGTTTGATGTACGGTGCCAACTACGCGGGCGTGGAAGACCCGTCGCTGTACTTCGTTTTTGGCGGCGTTGGCATTGAGGGGTACTCGGACGGAACATTCAGTCCCGAAGTGGCTTGGCTGTTCCAGGCCGTTTTCGCGGCAACCGCGGCAACGATCGTCTCTGGTGCTGTCGCCGGACGTATGAAGGTCGTTGGATACCTGCTTTATAGCGCCGTCCTGACCGGCCTGGTCTATCCAATTAGCGGCTACTGGAAATGGGGCGGCGGCTGGTTGGCCGAAATGGGCTTTCAGGACTTTGCGGGCTCGGCGGTCGTGCATGGCGTTGGGGGATTTGCCGGCTTAGCTGGCGCCTTAGTGTTGGGCCCTCGCATCGGACGCTATGTCAACGGCAAGAGCATGCCCATGCCGGGGCACAGTCTGCCGATCGCAGCTTTAGGTGTGTTCATCTTGTGGTTCGGCTGGTACGGATTTAATCCAGGCAGTCAACTTGCTTTCCAAGGGACGGGGGATATCAATTCGGCGATGCACTGCGCCGTCACCACGACTCTGGCCGCCGCCGCCGGTGGACTGGTCGCCACGATCGTGAGTTGGTTTGTTTTTGGTAAACCCGATCTTTCCATGGGACTCAACGGAATTCTGGGTGGCTTAGTTGGCATCACTGCTTGCTGCGACTGCATGTCCGACATGCAAGCCGTTCTCGTCGGTGCGGTGGCAGGTCTACTCATTGTCGGAGGTGTACTGCTACTGGATAAGCTTAAGATCGACGATCCCGTGGGGGCCTTTCCCGTTCACGGATTGTGCGGCGTGTGGGGCTGTATGGCCATTGGCATTTTGCCGAACGACTACCTCACCAACGGAGACACGACGTTTATGACTCAGTTGATCGGTACGGTAACGATCTGCGCTTGGGCGTTTGCGACGATGTTCGGTCTGTTCGCCGTATTGAAGGCGGCGGGTATTCTTCGAGTCAGCCCGGAAGAGGAGCAAACAGGCTTGGATATCTCTGAGCACGGCATGCACGCCTACCCGGCAGAAGGTTTGTCCCGCGCTAGTTAATGATTAGGTATTCGTAAGGAATCCTACCCAGGGTTGCCTGGGACAACCGGATCCAAGCTTCGGGCAGTCCCAGGTAACCTTTTGATCTATCAGATGTCTACCGTCATTCTGACAGATCGCCCTTTCGGAGGGCCAAAGCGTCTTCGGCTCATGCCTGGGCCTGAAGGGTACCCCAATGGCTCGCGACGAGTGTCCGCCTCACGCGTCCGGGCCGGGGTATTTTTCATTTACCGATGGCGGCCATGCTGGCTTTCTAACCGCCAGCGGTGACAAAACGCGATCTGGCTAGTACGATTGGCTCGTTCGCGGAATGTCGGTTACCGCCGGGTACTTTCTTCCAGAAGTCTCCGCTCACGGGCCGCGTTCGGACCCTGTGTTTTTCGTTGAGGTACCCGCAGTCGTGAAGCTCATTATCGCAATCATCCAGCCTAGTCGGCTTGAAGCCGTAAAACAAGCGTTGACCGAGGTCGAAGTGTTTCGTTTGACGGTTCTCGATTGTCAAGGATTTGGTCGGCAACGGGGGCAGGTTGCTGCCCAACGCATTCCCGATTCCGCCGTGAATCTTCTTCGCAAGGTCCAATTGCAGATCGCCGTCAACGATGACTTTGTCGAGCCAACGGTCTCCGCGGTTTTGTCCGCTGCCAAAACGGGTGAGAAGGGGCAGATCGGCGACGGCAAGGTCTTCGTGTTGCCCATGGACGATTGCGTTCGCATCCGCACCGGGGAACGTGGTTCAGAGGCGATTTAGCATCGCCCGGCGGAGGGGCAAATGACCGCCCCGTTTTCTGGCAATCATCGCGGCGGACCGTGCCCGCTACGGCGAACGGCGCGGCAAGCGTACTGACACCTTGGGAGAGGCGATGGGGATCTCCCGCTGTGATGCTTAGGAGGCGTTACCACGCTTGGGGGCTTTTCTGAATTCTTCTAGCCAGTAGCCTATCTCCGATTCACTCAGCGGCGATTCTGGCGCCTGCTCCTCAGCCAGTTTTTGGGGAGCGTCGATCGTCTGGCTAAGTTCCGCTGCGCGTTCCAAAGTCGATAGAAAGGACTCCGAGTCGATCGACTCTGCCCGCCTCGCCCTCGCGCAGCGCCGGATGCGTTGATCGCTGGAGACCACTCTCAGGCTCTTCGGTTGTGGGTGGGTGCGAATAACTTGCTCTAGCAGGTCGTCAGCCTCCGGGTGTTCCACCGCGAAGGTGACCAACATGCCCGACTCCACCACGAGTTCCCGATCCGAGTTACCAGGCCGCGAGGCGTCAAATATGACCTGGGTCGTCCCGAGTTCTGCTGGCGACAAGCCCTGCCCAAGTAAGCCCAACAGTCGGCGACGTGCTCGCTCGAGCCACCCCGGCCCACGTCCACGACCCACCAAGTTGCTTTGGAACAACAGGTTGTATCCATCGATCAGCAGTTTCGGTGGAACAGGCACCGGAAAAATCCCAACGCGACTAGAGCCGCACGCACACCATAATCAGCACACTCAGTAACGCCGCCTATTCTAACAGGGAAGCCTCCTGCCGACCTGGGTGTCAGGCTGCGCGGCGCTGCCCGGGCGAAGATGCGTAGAGATGTTCGCGAGTGGGAGGCATGCCGGAATGCCCGTTTTTGACGCGGTTGGATACAACGGTCTGGAAGATGCGAGCGGTACCATCAGTCAGTGCCATGCAGACGCCTGCTAGATAGAGCAGCCACATACGGTATTTTTCTTCACCCACCAAGGCAATTGCCTCGTCGCGCTTGGACTCCAAACGCGCTGCCCAATGTTTGCAAGTCACCCCATAGTGGTCTCTCCAGCCCTCGACGTCATGCACTTCAAAACCGGCAGCTTCCATGCAGTCAATCACATGTCCCTGGTGATCCAATTCACCACCTGGAAAGATATATTTTGTCAGCAGTCGACGCTCCGGTGAATTCTTCCGAAAGGCGCGCTGCGTTGCCTTCGCGGGCCGCGTGATCGCGTGATTTAAAAACAAGCCACCGGGGGCCAGGATGGATCGTACTTTGTGCATGTAAGAAGGGAGATTATCGATTCCCACATGCTCGGCCATGCCAATGGACGCAATTTTGTCAAAGGTGCCTGGCACGTCGTTGTAGTCGCACAAGGCCACCGTCACGCGATCCTGCAGCCCTCGCTGGACGATTTTTTGCTGCGTCAACTCGACCTGCGATGCGGACAAGGTGACTCCGTGCGCCTCGACTCCATAACGTTCTGCTGCGTAGCAGATCAGCGCCCCCCAACCGCTGCCGATGTCTAGCAGCCGATCTCCAGGCTGTAGCTGCAGCTTGCGACAGATCATTTCCAACTTATTCAGCTGAGCCTGCTCCAAGCTCTCGTTCCAGTCGCGAAAGTAGCCGCAGGTGTAGACCATTTCACGGTCTAGGAACAGTTTGTAGAACTCGTTACTCAAGTCGTAGTGAAACTGGATGAAATCCTTGTTGTCGGATTGCTGGCGATGCAGTCCGGTGTCATCTCCATCGAAGCGGCAGGAGGTGGTGGCGTCGACGTTACGCGCTAGCCCAAAGCCTAACGCCATGCGCAGCAGCAGCGATTTGGCGATGCTTCTCGAGCGACGCCGCGAACCTTTGACGCGTATCGTCTGAATAAAGGAGACCAGGTCGGTACCCTGAAAGTCGATGTGACCGCGCGCGTAGTGGCACAGCAGATTCTCGGCAGTGGGCCGCCGAAGGAGTGAGCCAATCACACCCGGGCCGGATATCGACAGCTCGATTCCTTCGGCCGGCTCGCGTCCAAGTGGAACGACCGTACCATCCCATAGCCGAACCGATACTTTGCTGTCCAACTTGCCAGCCAACGCTTCGAAAAATTCCTTTGCCAACGCCAATTGCCTGGCAGCTCGTGCCACTTTGCCGAACACTCGATTATCTCCATTTGAAAGCTTGCCAGTCAGAGCAACGCGCGCAGGGTGACGTCCGATTCCCCACCTACCTCGGCTCCTCAATCCTTCTCTTCCTGGATTCCGGTTCGTGCGTCAACGCCAGAATGGTCGTGCAGCTGTCCCAACGCTAGCATCACGAAATCTGGTCGATGGTTTAGCAGAAGGTTCTTGCGACAGCACGCCGAAGGGGCAGTCGTTTCCGTAGCCCAGGCCCAAGAGACGCCAGTCCCGCGAACGTCCTGCGGGTCTGGGACACGACTGAGCCGACACGCGCTCTCACGACTTAAAAGCTGCAGGACCTCCCAGACAGGAGGTCCTGGCTCTTTTTATGCACTGAAGAACGTATGAGACGGCTGCTAATTCCAGCCTTCCTGAGCGAAGATGGCGTCGACTGCGTCGAGATATCTGTTGGCAGAGACAACCGGCGGGGTTCCACGGTTGACCTGTTGCCAGGAGAACTGACTGGAGCCACCAAGGACTCGAATCAGCGAATAGCCGTTGGTCCCATGGACTGTCAAGAACTCGCCACGACCGAGCGTCGCTGTGAAGACTCCTTGGCTGGAATCGACCACTGTTAGCAACAGCTGTCTGGAGTCGCTACTGAGGACGGCCTCGGCAAAGACCACGTCGCTAAAGCCATCGAGAATCGTACCCCACAGCAAGCTGTTGTCAGCTCCTACGGCAAAGAAGGCACCTTCATACGCGGGGGTATGGCTCGAAGCCAATTGTTCGATCAAGCGACCATAGTAGGCTTCCACGCCGGCGACCGCAAAATTGTAACCCGTCGCGGCGAAACCACCAGGTTGAGCGACGTTGATCGTGAACTGGTTCTCGACCGTATCGGCGTCACCGAGCGTTCCCGCAATGTCCAGACCGTCAATCATCAGCGCGGGTGTTGTGTAGCTCACAACGTATTGTCCCGGCCCCAAGTCGCCGAACGAATAGCTTCCATCCGACAGCGTGGTTTGCGTTTGGGGCTGGATTGCTTGTCCGAGCGACGTGCCACTGATCGTGACGGAAACACCGCCCAGGCGGAGTTCGTCAGCGTCAATGGCGCCATCGCGTGTTTCGTCGATGAAAACGGTGCCACTAATGGTTGTGGGTACGAACTCCTCAACCGTGACATTGACCGTGCCGGTCGCGGAGTTCACATTCTGTCCTCCGCTGGCCCCATTGTCCTGAAGTTGGTATTCGAATGAGGCGACACCGGTGAAGTTCGCGTCGGGCGTATAGGTGATGGTGCCGTCTCCGTTGAGCACGACCTGTCCATTGGTGGACGACGTGGCAGAGACTCCAACGATTTGCAGCGTTTGGCCTGACTCATTCGCTGGACCGGCGGAGTCGTTGCTGAGCAAGGTCGCGACCTGGATCGTCGCCGGATTGTCCTTAAAGGCCGTCGCACTGTCTGTCCCGGCAATAGGAGCGTCGTTGATGGGCGCCACGTTCACGACGACAGTGCCGGTAGCCGTGCCACCGACCCCGTCACTGAGCGTGTACGTGAAGGAATCGGAGCCGTTGAAATCGGCTGCCGGTGTGTAGTTGACTGACGGGCCGGATAGACTGACCGTACCGCCAGCGTTGCTGGTCGAACTGACACCCGTTATGGAAAGCGTTTGTCCCGCTTCATCCGTCGCGGTAGCCGGTCCAGGTGTGTCGTTGCTCAATAACGTGGAGACAGGAATACTCAGTGCCGTGTCTTCCGTTCCGCTGGCCGTATTCGCACCGGCGATCGGGTTGTCATTGACGGCAGCGACGGTCACCGTCACTGTGGCTGTGCCCGACAGAGCGCTGGGCGTCGTGCCGTTGTCCTGGGCCGTATAGGTGAACAAGAACGTACCGTTGAAGTCGTCTGCCGGCGTATAAACGATGTTGTCGCCGGAGATGGCGACGGACCCGCCAGCTCCCACGGCGGCGACGCTGGTGACAGTCAGGGTCTGCTGACCCGCCTCACCGGCACCTGGCGAATCGTTTTGGAGCAACGATGAAATAGCGATCGTGGCCGCGGTGTCTTCAGTCGCGTTGGCGGTATCGTCGGCTAACACAGGCGGATCGTTGACGTCCGTCACCGTGATGCTGACCGTACCGGTCGAGTTCTCGCCCAGACCAGAGGTATCGTTCATCACGTAGGTGAACGAGTCCGTCCCAATGAAGTCGGGATCATTGGGAGTGTAGACCAGCGTGTCATCGGATTGGTCCGAAGGGGTACCGCCGTCATTCCGCGTGACCGTCCCGTTCGCTCCATCGGTGAAACTGAGTAACAAAGCACTGGAGTTTGGATTGACGCGGTCGTTGGCCAGCACATCAATGGTAATGCTCGTATTCTCGGCGCCCTGGGCCGTGTCGAGCAGACCACTAGGCAGGACGCCGGGTACGACCGTCATCGTGACGGTTGCTGTGTCCGTCAGCCCCCCCTGATCCGAGAGCGTATAGGTGAACGTCTCGGTGCCTACAAAGCCGGTCGCTGGGGTGTACTCCAGGGAACTACCGCCGCCGACGATGGTCACATTACCTCCGTTGCTGGGGGTACCGACGGCAGAGACGGTCAACGTGTCTGTCGGTTCATTCGGACCACCATTGTCATTGGCCAGGACGTTGAGCGGGTTGTTGGTTGTATTTTCGTCGACGCTGAATGCATCATCCGTCGCTACCGGAGGATCATTGTCTGCCGTGACGTTGATGGTCACCGTGCCCGTGGCCTGCAGGCCCGTACTATCCTGAACCAGATAGGTGACCGTGTCTGAGCCGTTGAAGTTAGCCGGCGGTGTGTAAGTGAACCCATTCAGGCTGCCCACTGTGGTTCCCTGGATGGGACTGATCGAGACCACCGACAGCGTTCTACCTGGCTCACGCGTGTCGTTTGTAGTTAGGTCCACTGCTCCGCCGACCAACAGCAGCGAATTATCCTCGAGCGTCGATACAGTATCGTTGACCGCCACCGGCCCGGTGGGATCCGCATTGATCGTTACCGAGAAGGGCGTCCCAAACATGATCATTTCGTTCGGCAAGACGGCAGCGCTGCCGAACAGCGTGTTTTCTGAACCTGCACGCTCAGGAGCGTTGGGCGTGAACGTTACCGTCCCCGGTGCGGTGGCCAGGAAGTCCACGGAATAGAAGGGGAGTACCAGTGTCGGGTCCGCTGGAAACGAGGTCCTGGTATTGAACGCTTTGACCTCGTTAAAGAATTCCTGGTCGATTTGACTCAGGGCCAAGTTGGAAGTGCCTAGATCCACGGTAATGTCTGCCAGTGGAAGTCCCACCACGCCGGCGCCATTGTTCGTTGGGGTCAAGCCAAGACCGGCGCCCTGGATGGCAGTCACCATCGGGTTGACCACTTCGTTAAACGAGAGTGGGTCCGGCGGATTCGAGGCAGAAGGATCGCGCAAAGTGACCGGAGTATTGCCAGCACCTACCGACCCGTTCCAATCAAATTCGAAGGTGACTGACCCGCTACCGGTGGTGATGGAAAATGTCTGGCCGTCGGACACGTTTGGCTGAATCGTGCCCGTGACCTGAATTCCACCACCCTGACTGGCGCCTCGGTCATTCTCGAAGTCGTCGCTAAAATTGACGCCGGAAAAGAAGGAGGTCGGTTGCTGAAAGGTGACTAGGTCGGTGTTGGTTAGACCCAGGTCGTGTGCGACGGAGAAAACACCCGTCGCATCCGCGGCATCTCGAGCGTCCTGAACGAAGACGTTGACTCGGAAAGTCTGCCCTACATTGGCACTGGTGATCGGCGCGCCGCTGGTGTCGGTAATCTCATAGCTGTAGTTCAACAAGACACCCTCTTCGCCCTCGGCATTGAGCCGATTGATGACGGTTAGAGCGTCCATGGGGGACAAGAGATTGTCACCATTGACGTCGAAATAGGTTGGTGACTGATCCTCGCCGGTCCCTTCGCCGGAAGCGTCCAGCGCGCGGCTGCCGGTCCTGTTGAGCTCATTGATCGTCAGCAACGCGTCCAACGGCGTAATACGGAAGTCTTGATTGACGTCTTCGGCAATCAAGTAATTGTGGTGAGTCAGACTAAAATCTGCAGCCAGCAGACGCCTACCCTCAAGCGACTCGAGTTGCAGCTTGCGCAAGCGCTCCGCTCGTCGACGCTGGGCGCTCTTCCACCTTCCAAGCAATTTTCCGATTTGTTTTTTCATTACTGCGCCTAAAGACGTCGAGGAGTTTGCGAAGTAAACCGTTCCACGGTAAGCGGTGGAGCTCTCACCACTTTACGAAGACAAGAATGGAGAAGACGTGGGTTGGACCATCGTGAATGGTTCAGATTAGTCAAAGCGGGTAAATTTTGCAATTCGGGCAGCAAGGGTGTTTTGGTTAAGGTTTGATTCGCCCGTATCTTAGTTGCAGCATCGTAATTAGCCGCATAATCAGAACAACGACAACCATGCTTAGAGTAGCGAGAATCGAGAAAGTTCCCCCAAAGATTTGCCACTCTGAAGGGTGGTTGGGTAGCGGAGGCGGGACCATTCCCGGCTGCAATTAGCCGTACTTGGCGGCGTCAGTCGGTCAAAGGGGTGGGGCGAATGGCGAGGTAGAGTACGGGTTTCGACGGCGAAGCGCCGGCTGGCGTGGGTTGCAACGACGAGCCTCAGACCGTGCCAAGTCGCGCCCAAAGTAGGGCTTGCAGCATTTCCTCTTCATCTTCGACGTCTTCGAGCAGCCTCGGGCCGGGATGCGTGATGGGCGGAGCGCCGGCCGTGGCAGCGTTTTCGGCATCCCGCAAGGCGCCTTCGGATTTGCCCTCACCGAAGTCTTGGGGCATATCACCCGGTGGTCGTAAAGGCAGACCGGCATCGGTAAGGGAATGGCCCCCCAGCAAAAATGCGGATTCGCCGCCTGCCGCTGTTTCTCCTTCTCCGTTTCCACGAGCGTTAATAAAGTTAACCACCAGCAAAACGTCTAGTGCCGAGAGGAAGCTTTCGCCGCTAACGTCGACATAAGGCGGGGAGCTTAGATTCGAG
>JANQJJ010000261.1 GCA_028281725.1 Pirellulaceae bacterium
GAGCCTGCGTGAGCGCGGAAAGATCGTGTACGAGCCCATCGATACCATTGAGCTGTGACTCAAAAATTGCTCTCGTGAACCGGGGTCGGGTAAAGGGGTTAGGAGTCAATTGCCGCCAGCGGCCCTTCGGGTGCTGTGCACAATTGACTCCTGACCCCTTTACCCAAATCTTTAGTGTTGACAAAGCACTATGTGTTTCGAACCAGGTCGCCTAACGAACTTTTCCACAGACGATGCTGGCGTTGTGTCCGCCGAACCCAAAACTGTTATTCATCGCGGTGCCCAGTTCACGAGAAGCAGGCTTTAGTGGCGTGTAGTTCAGATCGCAGCTCGGGTCTGGAGTCTCCAGATTGGCTGTTGGAGGGACGGTGTTGTTGCTAATGGCCAACATGGTCAACACCATTTCAATTCCGCCGCTGGCACCCAGGGCATGTCCCAGGGAACCCTTGGTGCTCGATATTGCCAAGTCGTATGCGTGACCATCAAAAACCGCCTTCATCGCCTGGGTCTCGGCTTGATCGCCGAGTGGCGTGCTGGTGCCGTGGGCGTTGATATAGTCTACTTCCGTTGGTTCCATCTTCGCATCGCGGAGAGCGTTGCGCATGGCCTGGGCTGCACCGGCTCCCGAGGGGTCGGGCTGAGTAATGTGGCCGGCATCGCCACTGGCGCCGTAACCGAGCACCTCGCCGTAAATGCGGGCCCCACGCGCTCGGGCGTGCTCGAGTTCCTCGAACACCAGCAGGCCTGCCCCTTCGCTGAGTACAAAGCCGTCTCGGTCTTGATCGAACGGCCGGCTGGCCTTCTCGGGAGCTTCATTTCGGTCGGACAACGCCTTCATGTTCTGGAACGCGCTGAGTCCCATGGCGGTGATGGCCGCTTCGGTACCCCCGGTGATCACGATATCGGCATCGTCGTACTGGATGGTCTTCAGGGCATCGCCCATCGCATTGGTTGCGCTGGCACACGCTGTGGCGACGGTGAAGTTGGGTCCGCGAAGTCCGTATCGAATTGAGAGATTGCCACCGGCCGCGTTGAGCATCAGCTTCGGAATCGTCAGCGGGCTCACGCGATTGGGGCCCTTATACAGCAACCGCTCTACTTGGACTTCAATTTCTGCCAATCCGCCGATCCCCGAACCGAGGATGATACCGCAGCGGTACGGATCTTCCTCTTCGAAATTCAGCCCGGAGTCTTCAATCGCCTTGCCACCGGCATACATGGCGAAGAGCGTAAAGCGATCGAGGCGCTTGTGATCCTTCGGATCGCAGTAACCGTTGGGCTCGAAGTCGGGAATATCTCCGGCGAGCTGTACCTTGAACGGATCAGGCTCGATCAAGCTTAAGCGATGAATGCCGCTTCGGGCCTCTAAGATGCCCTGCCACAGCTCGTCCACCTCTTTTCCCAGAGGGGTGACGACTCCCATTCCTGTAACGACAACGCGACGTTTCATGGCTTTTCAGATTCACTCAGTTCCAGATACAAGCACACCCCAGCCGACTTGCCATGCGATATGCCAACGATTGGAATCGCTAGGCCGCCAAAATGAAATGGGTGGCCGCCAAGGTTGCTGGAGTGTTCGATTGAGACGCAAGGCCAGCGGCCTACTTAGGCCTGTTGAGCTTTTTCGATGTAATCGATGGCTTCGCCTACGCGCTGGATCTTTTCAGCGGAATCTTCAGGAATGCTGATATCGAATTCTTCCTCAAGTTCCATCACAAGTTCGACGGTGTCGAGCGAATCGGCACCCAGGTCATTTACGAAGTGGGTCTCGCGAGTGATCTTGTCTTTTTCGACGCCCAGTTGCTCGGCCACAATATCGACCACTCGTTCCTCAACGGATGCCATTTACAAAGCTCCCAAAACTATTGTTTGTTTTATCGTTCGCCTTCGGGCAGACGGTGTCCGAAAGAGAAGTTCGTCACTACTATGTCTTCCAAACCACCAAGATCCGCTGGGTGGTAGGTCCTGCCAGTGTTTTTGAAGGTAAGAGCGGGATTTTATCGCCCATGGGCAACTGTGCGACCCTGGTAAAGCCCAAAAGATAGAAGATTTTAACAAACTCGGTCAAGTGAGGTATGCTTTCGGGGGCTGGATTGGGCGGATTCGCCATTTCGTGTCTGTCGGGCTCCTGGGCCAGAGCCGCGCCGAGCCTAAGAGCTGGGGTAGACCGTGGCCTTCGAAAAGGGGGGAGGCCCCGCCTGAATAACTTGGGAAGCCAGCTGGAACCCGTCCTGCCTCGCCAGCCTGGGCCGGCTGCCTGCTAAGCGGTCATGCCTCCATCGACGGTGATCACCTGGCCGGTAATGTAGCTCGCTCCCGGGCTAGCCAGGAAAACGACCGTGGCGGCCACATCCTCGGCTTGGCCCAGCCGGTTGGCGGGAATTCGCTTTTTGACCTCTTTGAGCACGTCGTCTCCGAGTGCCCGGGTCATATCGCTCTCAATGAACCCCGGGGCGACCGCATTGATGGTGATTTTTCGTTTGCCTAGCTCGCGTGCGAGGCTGCGTGTCAGTCCAATCATGCCGGCTTTGGAGGCCGAATAATTGGTTTGCCCCGGATTGCCGATCAATCCCGACACGCTGGCCATATTAATGATGCGGCCGTATCTGGCAGACATCATGATCTTCGACGCTTCACGGCAGAACAAAAAGCAACTGGTCAGATTGGTCTGGATGACGTCATCCCATTGGTCGTCTGACATTCTCGGCAAAAGGGTATCGCGAGTGATCCCGGCATTGTTGACGACAATGTCTAGCTTGCCATGCTTGGCCTCGATGTCCGAAAACAGGCTCTTGACGCTTTCGCGCGAGCCCACGTCGCAGGGAGCCGCTTGTGCCTGTCCTCCAGCATTCTGAATCTCCTCTACGGTCTCGGCCAGTTTTTCCGCACTGCGGGCCACGCAGATGACGATTGCCCCACTGCGTCCAAGCTCGACGGCACACGTCCTGCCGAGGCCTTGCGACGCTCCTGTAACCAGAGCGATCTGGCCACTGAGGTCTACGGTCAGTCCTAGTCCTTCGTTCATTGATTTCTCACTATGGGTCTTCGTGTCACCTGAGGTGTGTGTCTGTCGAAAGGTGCTGCTGGCCCCAGGTCAGCTACCTACGCTTTCACAGGGCATTTTTCGATGAATCCGCTTCAAGGTGCCTGCCAGCACTCGGCCGGCACCAATTTCGATGAACTGTTCGATACCGGCATCAATCAAATTGCGAAGAGAAGATTCCCACTGGACCGGGGACACGACCTGCCTGGCCAGCAAGTCCCGGATTTCTTGAGGGTCGGTATGCGCGGAGGCATCCACGTTCGAGTAGACCGGCACTCGCGTCGGTTTAAACTCGACCTCAGCCAGTACCGCTTCGAGCTTTCCGGCCGCCGGTTGCATGAGTCGGGTGTGGAAGGCTCCCGCAACCTGTAGTCGAATCGCCTTCATGGCTCCGGCCTCAGTACTGAGCTTTTCTGCCGCTTCGACCGCTGCGGTGTGCCCGGAGATCGCAATGTTGCCTGGGCAGAGTAGGTTGGCGATCTGAACGAAATGGTTCTCACCGCTCGCCTGCTCGCATACGGCTTCCAACTGCTCTTGGCTGAGTCCCAGGATGCTACTCATGCTGCTGCTCACTGCGTCGGCGGCGGCTTGCATGGCTTTCCCGCGAGCCTGGACAAGTCGTACGCCATCGGAGAACTCAAGGCCTCCCGCCGCAGCAACCGCCGTATATTCACCCAAGCTCAAACCGGCAACGGCAGTGACCGAGTCCCACAGTTCAGGCCGTTCTCTTTCCAGCTGTTTCAGTTCGGCATAGCTGTGAACGAACAGAGCCGGTTGGCTGAACTCAGTCCGACCGAGTTGCTCCGCGGGGCCCTGCGTACACAGTTTCCAAAGATCCATTCCAAGGATCTCGCCAGCCTGATCGAACAGCGCGCGAGCTTCCTGGCTACGGCTGGTTAACTCCCCACCCATGCCAACCGCCTGGGCACCTTGACCTGGAAAGAGAAGTGCTGACTTCACCAATCGATTCGCCCGCCCCGTCCCGAGATACCTGATCCAACGAAATGAGGACGGCACACCTGCGCCGCCCTCCCTACTGCGTCAATCGAACGCCGCCTGCGATACCCGGCGTCTAAGCGCTTTCTGACATCTCGACTACATTGCGACCCATGTAATAGCCACATTTAGGACATACCGCGTGTGTGGGCACCGAGATGCTGCATTTCGGGCAGTAACCAGTCTGCTTGGGTTTGGCCTGATGGTGAGAACGGCGTTTGCCGCTGCGGGAGTTGGAGTGTCGTCGCTTTGGAACTGCCATGGTTCCAATACCTCTAAGTTACTGTTTTTCGGATTGATTCTCGGTAATTTGGATGAGCCCGTACACCTGCTCCCGGTCCCCGAGATTCAGGCCCGAAGGTTATTCGGACAAGAGAATTCTGTCAACCCGCGATGGGTCGGCTTGAAAATAGGCTTCGAGTTGCTCACGAGGCCGGCGCTCTGCGAAACGCGTCGGAATTTGGCGATTTTGACGATTGGGTCACGCCTTCGCTTGAGAAGCCTGGTTGGGGATGGAGATAAAGCTAGGATTGATTCAGGTTTTTTGGGTTTGGTGCTGGCCCAAGTCCCCCTGACTCTCCTAAACTAGAACGTGTTCCAGCTTTAGAGAATCTTGCGAATTCCGGAGGTGACGGAAGTGCTAGGAGTAACGACCAAACAGATGGCTCGAGTTCTTCTGATGAGCTTGACGATTGTCGGGATTGGTACGTCTAAGCTCCGCAGCGTGCGAGCGTGTCCCTTTTGTTCGGCCGTCTCGCAGACGCTACGGCAGGAGATGGAAGCGATGGATACCGCTGCGATTGCCAGGATCGTCACGGGTACCGAAACGGATTCCGAAGCGGAGTTCGAAATCTTGTCGGTCATTCGGGGAGAGAATCTGATTCGCCCGAAACAGAAGATTTGCGTCAACTACTTCGGCAAGGCAAAGCCGGACCAGCACTTTCTTTTGATGGGAGTTGATCCACCTGACCTGCTGTGGTCATCCCCGCTACCGGTCAGCCCGGTTGCCATCGACTATGTCAAGTCAGTTCACAGTTTGCCGGAAGACCCCATCAAACGGCTCGAGTTCTACATGGAGTATCTGGAACATCCCGAATCGTTGTTGGCGCGGGACGCCTATGATGAGTTTGCATCGGCACCTTATCCAGAGATCAAGCAGTTGAAAGAGAAGATCGACCGCGATCAGATTCTCAAGTGGATTCAAGATACCAGTCTTCCTCCGGATCGCCGGCGTTTGTATCTGGTGATGTTGGGGATCTGCGGGCAGGCCGCTGACGCGGATTTGCTCGAGAAGATGCTCCGCAGCGAAGATCCGAATCGTCGGGCTGGCTTGGATGCGATGATCGCCTGCTACGCGACGCTCAAGGGAGAAGCGGGGCTTGAGTTGATTGACGAATTGTTCCTGGCGAACAAGCAGAGTCAGTATGCCGACACGTATGCCGCGATTATGGCACTTCGGTTTCATGGAACCGATGGTGGAGTAATCAGCAAAGATCGAGTCCTCGAGTCGATGCGTCTGATTCTGGATCGTCCGGAGTTGGCCGATCTCGTGATTCCCGATCTTGCCCGCTGGGAGGATTGGACTCAAATTGACAAGCTAGTCGCACTGTTCAAGTCGGCCGATGAAAAATCGAGCTGGGTTCGAGTGCCGGTGATTAACTACTTGCGGGCTTGTCCACTGGCGCAGGCCGAAGAGCAGTTGTCCGTACTGAAGGAACTCGACCCTGCGGCCTTCAAGCGAGCGACTTCGTTTTTTCCTGTTCCCAGGGTTTCCAGCGGCTCAACGGATAGTTCTTCGACCGTTCCAGCGCGGGCTTTCAAGACGCTCGCTGCCGGCGATCTGGCAAGTCCCGGCTTGGTAGGAATGCCGTTGGCGGTAGCCGGAGGGCAGGGCAGGGCCCCAGACAAGAAAACCTCCCTTTTGGCGGTAACGCCGGTAGTTGCCTCCGCCCGCCCGAACCGGACCTTGGTTGCCGGCGTAGTCTCTATGGCTGCGGCGACACTTTGGCTGGCGATGTGGCTATCGATTAGCGGAGCAGGAAGCCATGGTGTGTTGGCTCAGATCGTCACTCAGACTGGCGCCGAGTCAAACTAGTGGTCTGTCAAAGCTTAATCTTTGGGTCGGGTAAAGGGGTCAGGAGTCAATTGCCGCCAGCGGCCCTTCGGGTGCTGTGCACAATTGACTCC
>JANQJJ010000256.1 GCA_028281725.1 Pirellulaceae bacterium
GCCAACATTCGGAAAAAACGAGCCAGCAGGGGCACTTTGCCGCAGGCGATCCGGCCACCCGTATCCCCAGCTTAACACCGAGCGAATGAGGCTGTGCGAAAACGCGCGCATTCAATCGGCTGCTGCTCAGGAGCCGTGCGAAATGGCACATTTAGCGACTCATTTGCATATCCTGTTAGAGGTCGACCAGGTAGTTGACGAGATCTGTCGAGGTGACGAGACCGACCAACTTGTCTTCATCGACAATGGGAATCGAATGGAACTTGCCTTCGCCCAGTATTCTGGCCGCATCGCGCACCGTGCTCCGGAGAGGCAGCGTCTTCGGAGACCGATTCATGACATCGACAATTTTGTAGTGGTTGTCCAGCATGGAATCGAGCTGCTTTCCGTCTTGATTACCGAACTCTCCGAACGATATCCTCAAAAAATCTGTCCAACTGACGATGCCGATCAGATTTTCACCGCTGACCACCGGAACGTGATGAATCTCGCCTTGCTCAAAAATCTGCCGGAGCTTCGACAGCGGCTCTCCCTCGTGAACCGTGATGAGGTTTTGAGACATGACCTTGGATATGGGTTCATTCTTCTTCACTGTTGTCGCTTTCTATAGAGCTGGAACCTAGGAGATTTCTCAGCCCACGCTTGCAAAACCGATGCCTTAGATCACTCCCCCCGCGAGCGACCGACCGGCATGCCTGTGCCGCGAATCTTCGTTTTCCCGTCTAGTTAAAGATGGTTCCGTATGGCACGGCCCCAGCCCGTGTTTTCTACAGCTCAATAGGGCTCATAGAGTTGGGGGCCGCTGGCGTCGGGTTCAAAATGGCTCGTATGTGCCCGTAGGCGAGCGACGTCATCCTGATATCCTCGGGTCAACCTGGCACACCTTTCGCATGAGTTCTGCTGCTAGGCTTGTCGCGACAGCCGCTATGCAGAATCTAGCCGGCTACGGAGGAAACATCCATGACAGAAGCCAAGGTAGCCACCGCCAAGAAACCCTTCGATTTTCCCGCTGCGCTCCGAGCCTCCGGAAAGTGGTTGATCGCTACGGTCGGTTCCCTGGCCGTGGCGCTGTTGCTCATGGTGCTAGCAGGCGTATTTCACGAGAAAGTGGACGAAGCGCAGCCGACTCCGAAGACGCCGCTCCAGGAAATGGAGGTCGTAGCCGTACGAACGATAACGCGGCCTCGCTACGAAACGGCGGTTGGCACGATTGAACCAATCCACGAGTCGTCGGTCGCTTCGAAAATCCTCGCCAAGGTAGTCGAGGTGAACGTCATGGCCGGCCAACAGGTGCGAGCCGGTGAGGTACTTGTCCGACTCAACGACGATGATTTGCAGTCGCGACTAAAGCAAGCGGAAGCAGAGCAGGCATCAGCCGAAGCACAGGCCCAGAAGTCCGAGTCGGACCTATCCCGAGCTAAGCAGTTGATCGCTGCCCGCGCAATTTCGTCGGCCGAATTGGAAGCCGCGGAAGCTGCGGCCAAGACAGCGTTTGCCGAAGTGGAACGAGCAACCCGCGCGGTCGAAGAGGCAAGCGTGTTCCTGGACTACGCCACGATTGAAGCGCCGTTTGACGGCATCGTCGTGGACAAGCAGGTCCAGACGGGCGACACGGTCACTCCGGGCCAGGTGCTGCTGGCCATGTACGATCCGACTCAAATGCAACTGGTGGCCAACGTCCGCGAATCGCTGGCCATGGATCTGCGGATTGGACAACAACTA
>JANQJJ010000266.1 GCA_028281725.1 Pirellulaceae bacterium
GACGACATCAAAACCCTGTTCGAGTTTGCCAAGCAGATTCGGGATTTCGTTGGGATCGTCTTGCAAGTCAGCATCCATGGTAATGACCAGGTCGCCGACGGCCTGTTCGAATGCGGCGGCCAGCGCGGCGGCTTTTCCGAAGTTCCGCCTAAGCCGGAGACCGCGCACCGGCCGATCCGATGTCGCCAGTTTTTGGATGGTTGCCCACGAGTCGTCAGACGAACCATCGTCAACCATCAGTACCTCGTAGTGGTAGTTTTCTCTCTGAGCAACCTCGGCGATACGGTCTACCAACTCGGTCAAGCTGGCCTGCTCGTTGTAAACCGGGACGACAATCGATAACATGAATTTTGCTCTCTAAACCGAGTGAGCGGCCACGTTTTCCTTGGTAAAGGTCCGGAGCAGAGCCAGCAGACCGACGACACATAATTCCGTACAGAGCCAAACAATCCTTAGCCACACCGCGCTGCTTAAAGCTGCCGTGGGGCCAACGACCGGCGTCAGTACGGTCGATAGCACTACCTCACGAACGCCCGCTCCGCCGGGGATCAGCGACACGAAGCCCAAGACGACCGCAAAAGCGCAGGCCCCCATGGAACTCAGTAGCGTCTCCTGTAGCGTGGCTGTGCCCATGTTGGTACCGGGCAAACTACACAGGACCAAAAACAAGCTCAATCCAAAGGCGCTCCAGGTCACAGCAAACGCCAGCCAGCCCCGCGCCAGCAGGCGCCAATGAATTCGATTGGCCCATTCAGAGAGTGTCTGAGGAGCAACCCCGCGCTGGAGTTTGGACAACAGAATTCGCAGAAGTGGTGGATACGTGGGGAAAAAGGTGGTCAGCAGCAAGCCGACCGCCAACAGTGTCAGTCGCCAGTCGATGCCGAGTATGATCAGGCAGACGGCTGCGACCGCGCCGCCGACGGACATCATGGTCAAGGTTTCCATGAAGATCGTGATCGATGTGGCTGTCTTCTGAATTCCATACTTTTCCAGCGCAGCCAGCCGGAGGACGATCACCATGGCTTTGCCCGGAAAGTACTTGCCCAGGTTGCCGTAGAAGTAGGCCCAGAGCGTGGCCAGTAGATGGGTCGGCTGTTCGAACGCGGCCAAACAGCGTCTCCAAAACAGGCTTGCCGGCAGCATGCCCAGCGCGTAGACCGCACCGGCGAGTATCAGGCCCAGCGGTCGAGCCTTCCAGAAGTCGTTGGAGGCGGCTTGTAGCTGGCTTGCCTCCTGCTGTAAACGTTCTTTCTCGAGCGGTGCGGTCGCACGCTCAGCTTGCTCAAGCAATGCGTTAGCCCGCTGGGTAAGGTCCTGCCGCTGATTGGCAAGCTGGATCGAGGATTGACTCATGCTGTGGTAGATGCCCCAGGCCACCAGGGCGACCGCGCATAACTGAAAGATTGCCCGTCCCCAGTATCTGCTAGCCTGCACCTGTTATTCTACTCCTCAACTGATAAGCCTGATTCCAGGCAAAGCGACGCTTAATTAGGCAGCGACCGGGTTTTGGGCGAGTGAATTTTCGCACAATTTGCTCGGCTCCACTAGTTGCCACCACGCGTCATAGGTCGAGTCACCTTGTAAACTGGTCAACGACTCGACTGTCCTTGTCCAAGACTGTTCTGTAACGGCGACGAACCATGTCACGATTGATTTCCTTTGTCGTACTGATCGCGATCATCATTATCATCGGCCTGCTTTTTTACAAAGTCCTGATCGGCTTTTTTATTCCGGTCTTCTTGGCAGCCGTCCTGGTCGTAGTCTTCCGGCCACTGCATCGCTGGGTACTCGTCAAAACGGGCCAGCGCGATCGGTTGGCCGCTGCCCTGACAACGCTGCTGATCATGCTCGCGCTGTTCTTACCCGTGGGGACGGTTGCCGGTGCAGCCGCGATGCAGGGACTGCGTTTGATTGAGCAAAACAACGCGGCCACGCTACGGCTGCGGATCTATCATATGCGAGACGCGTTGGGGCTCCAGATGCCCAAATACGTGGACGAGCTGCGGTCGGTCGACAAGGAGATCGAGAAGGTCATCATCTATACGGACAGAGCGCGGGTCAGCGAGAAGGAGGATGAGTTGCTCGCGGGGCTTTTCGCCCACACGGCTGAAACGCTGGAGCAGCTCAAAGCGAACGTACAGCAGATTGAGGGGCCCAGGTGGGAGCCGCAGTTCGATGAGGTGATCGATATCGCGAAGCAGGCCGGCAGGCCGGACGAGGGCGAGCTGGATGCGTCCAGGTCGGCAGTCGACCTGAAGGCCAAGTTCAGCGAGTTGAAAACGAATCTGCTAGGCGGTTCTCTGATGGCGATCGCCCGCGAAACAGCCAATCCAACGACCGAGGATATCGACAAGTTTACCGCGACGGCAATCGACTACGTGCGTCCCCGGCTGCTATCGATTACCGGTGCGACCGGCTCTTTTGTGATCCGGCTGATTTTTGGCAGCGTGATTTTGGTAGTCGCGACGTTCTTCTTTATTTACGACGGTCCGGCGATGATCAAAACGGTGATGTACCTCAGCCCGCTCGATGATAGCTACGAGCGAGAATTGCTGCTGGAGTTCGATCGCATCAGCCGCGCTGTCGTGCTAGCGACGATTCTGTCAGCCATCGCCCAGGGCCTGACTGCTGGGATCGGTTACGCAGTCGTCGGCATGGAAAATCTAACGCTCTTAATCATGCTGACGACCGTATTTGCGATGGTTCCTTTTGTGGGGCCGGCCGTGGTATGGGTTCCAGTCTGCTTGTACATCGGCTTATACGATGAACGCATGGTAGCCGCGATTCTATTGGCGCTGTGGGGCATCCTGGTGGTTGGGACGGTGGATAACCTGGTGAAAGCTTTCGTACTGCATGGGCAATCCCAACTGCATCCCCTGCTGGCATTGCTCAGCGTACTCGGCGGGGTGCAGGCGCTAGGGCCTATCGGAATTGTGGTGGGGCCCATGGTCGTTGCCATGCTGCAGACTCTGCTCAGCATTCTGCAGCGCGAATTGGTTCACTTCGAAGACCATCGGTTGGTCCTGAATACGACCGGGCCTTCCGAGTCAGGTACAGCGAGTCCGCGTCCAGCAGCGTCCAAAACAGATAAAGCTCTTCAGTCTCCCCAGGCAGATTCCCAGGTGGAACAAGCCAAGGCTGAGATGTCCAAGAACGACGATGACGGCAGCGTGGTTCGCGGACGCGACCCGCGAGGGAACAGCGCCGACGATGAGGTCTCGGAGTAATCGATGCCGGAACTGCCAGAAGTCGAGACGATGTGCCGAGGCATCCGTCCGATCATCGGGCGGAAAGTACAGAGCGTGCGCGTGCCCAAGTGTGTTTGTCGCCCGATCGTGATGAGGCCGAAGATCGTGACGATTCGCCGGCGTTTGGTGGGGCAGACCATTCAGGATGTCACGCGGCTTGGCAAACGAGTGCTGATTCACACGGCCGACCTGGCTCTTGTATTGCAGCCGAGGATGACGGGGCTGGTTTCGCTTGGGCAAACGCCCGGACCAGATCACGTGCGTCTGCAGATCCACTTCGCGGGCTCTCCGCAAACCCAGCTTTTGTTCTGGGATCGTCGAGGACTGGGGGTCGTGGAGTTGATGCGCCGCGATGAGATTCAGACGCGGATCGTCGCTGGGCGGCTAGGACCCGATGCGCTCGACATCACCCTCGAAGACTTTTCGGATCGACTCTCAAAAACGAATCGTCCGATTAAAGTCGCTTTGCTCGATCAGAAGCTGCTCGCCGGAGTCGGCAACCTGTACGCGTCCGAAATGCTGCACGTTTCGCGGATCCATCCGGCCAAGCCGTGTTCAAAAGTCAGCGCAAAGAAGAAGCGTCATTTGTTCGAAGCGATGCAGGAGATTCTACTGACAGCGATCGAATATGAAGGGTCGACCCTGTCCGATGGGACCTACCGCAACGCTCTGAATGATCCCGGAAGCTATCAAAACCAACACTTGGTTTACGATCGAGCCGGCTTGGCTTGTCCGAGTTGTTCTTCAGGCAGAATCGCGCGAATCGTCCAAGCGCAGCGTTCTACCTTCTTCTGTCCGAAATGCCAGCGAACTTAGTGTGTCTGCTGCCTCAAAGACCTGGCAAGGCGTATCGGTTCCGTGGTGCGTCGCCCTCGCTCGGCTGAGCAAGCGACGACTTCGTTGATTGGACCGCCATGGGCTCGTGCGGCTCGCACTAGAAAGCCAATTCGTAGCGGTGTCGAGCCTAGTCCGCAGCACTATGGCCGGTGGCCTCGTAAAGCGGCAGGTGACGATAACTCACCTCCAGAGACAGGAGATTCAGAGTGGTGACGTAGAGCCGACCGCCGTATCGAGCCCACAGATCCGGAGTCGGCGACATGGGAGCCCAGCTCCCCGCGTTCTCTCCGTCGACTACCTGGCTTTCAATCAGTAGCGGATACAGGCGATCATGCCAGTTATCCCAACGCTCGCCGCCCATATGGAACATGACTTGAGTGGCGTAGTACCAGTAGTAGGTGTCACGTAGCGTGGAAGACCGAGTCCCGTTTTCCGGTGGGTGCTCAAGTAGATAGTCACTACCATCGAGCATCAGCTGTTGGTCGCGTTGCCAGCCAAAATACAGTCGCATGAGCAGCCCCACACTGGTCATCACGGCCGTTGGCTGGAGACCGTGCCTCTGCCGTGGCGTATCAGCCGCATAGGGGTTGTAGCGGTAAAGATGCGGCCGGTCACCGGTGGCCTGGCTGGCATCCAGGTACGTTTCAATCTTTTGAAACGTCTCCTCGGGAACATCGAGTCCCGCGAGTTGCCCACTCTTGAAGGCCATCATGAACCATCCGGTGACACTCGTATCGGCCCCGATTCCAGGTCGATATCGCCAGCCACCTCGCTGAGGATCCTGGCTGGCAACCATAAAGTCGATCGATTTCTGGGCCGTCGGTTTCAGTTCAGGGTCCTGGGTCATGCCATAAGCTTCGCACAACGCTAGGGCAGCAATCGAGTGCGAATAAAGCCATGCGTTTTGATTCGAAGCCGGGTCCTGAGGAATGTAAAGGTCTCCATTTCTTCTTTGATTCGTCGCCAAAAACTCCAGGGCCTTGCTGACGGTGTCGGCATACTTGAACTGTTGGTGTGTGTAGCCTGCGCCCTGAAAAGCGAGCAGCGCCAGGCCGGTGGCTGCGGTGTCGCTGCGCATCAGGACTTCCGTGTCAAAATCTTGCAATCGCCAGGAGCCGTCAGGGCGCTGGTGTTTGGCCAGGAAAGCGAGCCCGCGTTCAATCGCCAGTTCTGTGGCCGGTTCGGCCGATGTGTCGTCTTGTGGATTGCGATCTTGCAGACGTTCCAGACGCTGTTGGAAAGCAGGTTTCGGAACGGTGACCCGTTGGCCGGCCGCGAGTGGACCCCCCACGTTTTGTCTGCTGAATCGCTGCGAATCAATGGCCGGCGAAGCAAGATTAGTCGGTTCGACGGAGCGGCGCGGGAGTAGGGAACCAACCTGATCCAACGTGGGAGAGATGCCCCCCTGCCCCGCAGTCGCATCGATGTCTAGCGGTATGGGAGAGGATAGGCTACCTCGCGATGCGGATGGAGTGCCGCGACCGTTTGGTTCATTGGCCTGCAGGCCTCCCGTTTCAGATCGGCCGCCGGCCAGCTGGACGTCGGGAACTGCAATTTCACCTGACACTGGCGCCGTGGCGTTCCCGGTCGATCGAGAAAGCCCGGAGCCTTGCTGTGCATTCCGCGAGGCTGGGGCAAGACCACTCTGATTGCCGTCGGTAGCGCGGCTCATGGCGCTGGGCAAAGCCAACCTGGGGCCGCCGCTGGGTCCCGCCGCTGGGGACGCCTCGGTTGCACCGGCTAGCGCAATGCCGGCAGTTCGCGAGGATGAACGCCCAATCTGCGATGAACCTGATTCCAGGTTATTGGATTGACGCGAGTTTTCCCCCGACGCGGAGCCGTCAGCCAAATCGGCGGCCTGTTGCCCATCTTGCACGTTGGAAGCTGACGGTAGCGATAGCGGGCCCTGTTGGCCTAACATGCCCAAAGCCGATCTCTCGATGGTTCGGCCAGCACCGGTGAGCCCCGCCACGTCGTTGGAGGCGGCATCTCCACTGGCTGCGCTTCGGGCAAGTTGCGATGGAGACGTTCCACTTACTCCGCCGGACAGGCTGGGGGTGCCGTCCCAGCGTGGACTCTGCGGGGCGCCCAGATTGGGTAACTGAGCGGTTGACCTGCGCGGACCGCCACGCCGCGCGACCGCGCTGCTGGGAGCCGAGCGTAGTTCGTTGTCGGACGATATCGGAGATGCCAGCGAGGGTACGCCTTGGACCGGCATGGAAATGGCGGCAGC
>JANQJJ010000269.1 GCA_028281725.1 Pirellulaceae bacterium
AATCTTTGTCTACCCAGGAAGATGGCAACAGTTCTCACCTCAAAAGCAGTAGGAGCAGATCAGAGTCGTCATTGTCCAAAGTATCACTCGAGCCACGAGCCTCTAAGCCTCGTCGCACACAGCCTGCCAGCATAGCGCGGACCCGATCCAACCTGCGATATAAAGATTTGGTGGTCCTTCCGAATTCACGCGCCAGATCAGATATCGTTTGTGAATCGGCGTAGCGGCATTGCAACAATCGTAGATCGGAGGGCGGCACCTTGGTCAAGCACTCTCGCAACGCCTCTTTCATCTCAGCCAGATAGGCCGTCTGATCTTTTCTTTCCTCGGCCAACAAAGCAATCACTTCCTCCGAGAATACCAGCTTGCTACGAGCCAATTCTTTACGGAAGTTCAAGACCTCGTAGTAGGCTCGATGCAATGCCCAAGGGAGAAATTCCCGCTCGGCATCATATTCATCCAACTTTTCCCAGAGGACGACCGAAGTGCGTTGCAACACCTCCTCGGCGTCAAGCCGCGCAGGCAAGAAAGTCATGATGTAGCGCAGAATCGCCCGGTCGTGCTTGGCCAGAAGCCTGACCAGTTCCCTCGCAGTCAACTTATTCGGTTTGTTCACCAACATCGAGTCCATCCCGCTTTCCAATTCGTTCTTCAGCCACTTATCCCTACTCCTCAGGACGGGCAAATTCCCCTTGCCAAAGCTCCGCTGAAACCACTTTTTTCGTTTCTTCAGGCCGATGCCAGTATGATCGCCCTCCGCCCGAATAGGCACCGGCCAGCCACTGCGGCCGGGTCTTTTGCCGCATCATTTTTGATGATTCTAGAAAAATAGCGAGGGGAATCCGCAGATGCTCGGGAGCAACTCCCTTATTGAGATGTGTCTATTTCTGCTGCTGTCATTCCAATTTTCCTTCATACCAATTCGTTAGGGTGAGACTATGAAAACACCAGTCCGAAGGGCCAGGGGCTTTACTCTGGTTGAACTGCTCGTCGTGATCGCGATCATCGGAATTCTCGTTGGCCTGCTGCTGCCGGCCGTCCAAGCCGCGCGCGAGGCGGCTCGCCGCATGCAGTGCAGCAACAACGTCAAGCAACTGTCGCTGGCACTGCTGAACTACGAATCGGCACTTCGCAAGTTTCCTCCCGGTGCCATCCACTCCGCCGTTCCGCGAAGCGGAAGTCGTGGATTTAGCTTCGGTCCGAGCTTCTATGGAATGGTCTTGCCCTACTTCGAGCAATCCACCCTGTTCAACAGCCTGACGATGATCGGGAGATCTCCCGGCTATATTCATGAAGGGGGTAGCGCCAATAACGCCGGCCTGGCTAACCGGGACGTTGTGCTGGCAGCCGGCCCACTACCAATGACTCGCTGTCCGAGCGGTAGTGGTCCCATCTCGGCGCGAAGGAATAGCACGTTCAACTACGAGCCATTCGCACACTATGCGGGCGTCTCGGGTTGCGTCGATCCAGTTACTTTTGTTGAAAACAGGTTGTTCGACGATGGACCCCTGGGATTCATCTCCGGTGGTGGCATGATGGTTGCCAACAAGGGAATGAAAATCGCCGCGTGTACCGATGGCACGAGCAACACGATTCTGCTGGGGGAGATGTCCGGCCGACTTGAGCGATTGACCCCCAACACTTACTCGTATGTTGCCGCTTCCGGCACCGTCCACGGATGGTTGATGGGAACCCGCGTCGACGGTACGCCGCCAGCGCTCGACCCAGGCGGAACGACCGGCGACGATCGAGTTTTCAACACCGTTTCCTTGCGTTACAGTCCCAATCAAGAACCCTTTGCCAACCAATTATTCCCGGGCATGGGCAGCAACGTGGGCGCCAACAATCCGCTGAACTCGAACCATGTCGGCGGAGTGATGATCGGCTTGACCGACGGATCCGTTCAGTTCATTACGGAAAACATCGAGCTCGAAACTCTGAAGAAGCTCGCCACACGTGACGACGGCATTCCAACGGGCTTGGAACTCTAAAGCGCGTTCTTACCAAAGACTGAATTTGGCCTCCGAGCCTAGCCAGGCCATTTCCACCAGGGTCCGTCGTAGTTGCTCTGGCCATTGCGCCGCTGGCCATCAAGGGAGGCGGCTTTGACCGGTCACCGGCATGACCAGTCAGCGGGTAGCGGACCCGTTCGTTCTAACCATAAATCATTACGAAAAGAAAGATCTTAGATGATGACAGCGTTGCGTTTTTGCGGTCTCTCGGTGGCGGTCAGCTTGCTGATCGGATGCGGCGGGGCGGAGTTTGGTCCGATCGGATCCATCACAGGAAAACTCACCATGAATGGGCAAGCTCTGCCCGACGGTACCAAACTGATTTTCATGCAGCCCACCAACGGGTATGCTGGATTCGGATTCACCGATGCGGAAGGTGCTTATAATATTCAGTGGCGCCGATCGGGAGCCAACTACGATGGACTTCCGGTCGGAACCTACCAGGTCATGTTGGTCCCAGCCGGCACAGCGGATGTGGACGAGATGTCCGCCGATGAAATGCTCGACGGCGGCCCAGCACCGGCACCCAAGGCAAGTCTTCCCATCAAGTACCTTCGCGCTACGACGAGCGGGCTGGAGTATACGATCACCGAAGGTGAAAACACGATTGACATCGACCTGTCTGCCTAAGTGGGACTGCCCAGCCCGAGCACGGCTTAGAAACTGGAACGCGGTTTGTGAGCTAGCAGGGTGTTGAAAATTTGGCGAAACTCGGGGCGCGAAACTTGCCTTCCCAGGGGCGCGGCTGTGGGTCGCTGTGGTCGATCCTCAGCCGGGCCCCTGACGCACCGATCGGCGGAGTGGTTGCCAACCATCGGCGGTCGGCGACGATCCTCGAGCGGTAAGGAGACACACCTCACCGCCTCGCCGACCCGCAACGCGGACGCCTAGCCTGGCTGACGCGGCCACTGGTCGGATACAACAAAGCATCGATCGACCTCAGTCAACTCGTCTCCCCTGCTACGGCAGCCAGTCGGCCGCAGGACACTGAAAAGAACGGGGCTGCGCGAGCTGTCAAAGTGCCGGCACAATTGCCGCTGGAGTTCGGCGGAGTCCATAGCGCTGCTGCCGCCCGGATTCGATACCGGAGCCAGCCAGTAGGGTTTACGGAGTATCTGAAACCTGGCCTCGGCGCCGTAGGCATCAATCCACTGCGACTCGGATCTGCGAATCCAGGTACCCCTGAGGTGGTTCTCTGCCAATCTCGTCTGCGTCTCTGCCGGCAACCCGTCTTCAGGATGATAAAAAATTCGTCCCTTGACGAATGCCCGTCGCAACGAAATCTCTTCTCCGAATCTTTCGGCCAGACGAGTGCTCAACGGCAGTTGGTGTTCCAGCATACGCCGCATTTTCTTGTCGAGGTCGTCGGATGCGTTCGGTCCGATAAAAAAGCTGCCGGTCGGATTCTCATGGGGCCAAACCAGATAAAACTTGACCGCCGTCTCGAGGTGGACCAGCTGGCCAGCATGATTTCGATAGATAAAATCCAATTCACCAATCGTTCGCCCCTTCTCGATCACTTGCCAGCCCCTTGCCACCAATTCGTAGCGCCGGATGCGAGTCAAGTAATACGAGACTAGGTTTTCAAAGTAGTGGCCCACTCGCCGGTCTATTTTGCCCGATAGGCGTTCCTGCAGATCATCGGTATCCAAGTCGTAAGACTCATCCCAGGGGAACTCTCCCACGTTTTCTTCGTGCGTCGACCGAATCAGGGAGGGACTACGGATACTCCAACGCAGGTCGCGCCTCAGCTGGCTGGAATCAGGCTTCTGACTGGGTTCTCGAGACATACCGGCTATCGATCGGTTTCCAGTTGTAATATGTTACATCGATCGAAGTTGCGAGTTTGCACGTGCAAACCTTCCCTCCTCCGCCAACATCGACGGCGGACAGCCTACCACACGCACTCCTGTATGCGAGCTACCTATGAGCCAGCAGCGCAAGCGTTTCTCACTGGCTGTCATCGGACCTGGGATCCTGGTTGCTGCGACCGGCGTCGGCGCCGGTGATCTGGCTACGGCCACATTGACCGGTGCTGCGTTGGGTACCGCGGTATTGTGGGCAGTTATTGTCGGTGCAGCGCTGAAATATGTCCTGAACGAAGGACTCACGCGGTGGCAGCTCGCCACCGGCACGACGTTGCTCGAGGGCGCGGTCCAACATCTGGGGCGGCCCGCGCGGTGGGTCTTCATGGCGTATCTCATTGTCTGGAGCTATCTGGTCGCCATGGCGCTGATGAGTGCCTGTGGGGTGGCGGCAGCCGCAATATTTCCCATTTTCGAGGACGTGGCGACGAGCAAGATTGTCTTTGGCATCCTGCAAAGCCTGCTTGCCGCCGGTCTGGTGCTGGTCGGCGGATACAGCCTGTTTGAGAAAGTCATGAGCGTCTGTATCGGCATCATGTTTTTGGTTGCCGTGGTCACCGCCATCATGTTGAGACCCGATCTTGGTGAGATCATGCAAGGACTGGTCGTCCCGAGGATCCCCGAGATTAACGGCGGCGGGTTAGGCTGGACCATCGCGCTGCTAGGAGGCGTCGGAGGAACCGTCACCGTACTTTGCTATGGCTACTGGATTCGCGAGGAAGGGAGAACGCAAATCGATGATCTCCCGGCATGCCGGCTTGACCTGGCGGTGGGCTACGGCGTGACCGCGATCTTCGGACTGGCTATGGTCGTCATTGGAAGTCAACTTGGCGAACTGGACGCCAGGGGGGCGACGCTGATTGTCAAAGTCGGCGACACGTTGGAAACCGAGATGGGCGTGCTGGGCCCGGCCGTGCGTTGGGCGTTCTTAATCGGAGCCTGGGGAGCCGTCTTTAGTAGCCTGCTCGGCGTCTGGCAGAGCGTGCCCTACCTGTTTACCGATTTCTGGCATTTGCTGTCCGGGTTGGAGAAGCCTCCGAGCCAAAGCCAATCGCCCGTGTATCGAAAATACCTGGCCGCTTTGGCACTGATTCCCATCTCGGGTCTGTTTCTTTTCGATTTCAGCTCGGCGATGAAAATCAACGGAATTGTAGGCGCCCTTTTTATTCCGATGCTGGCGATCGTTCTCCTGATTCTCAATGGCAATGCCACCTGGGTTGGCCATGGCAATCGCAACACACCACTTACTGCGGTGCTGCTGATTGCCACGCTGGTTGTGTTTCTCATCGCCGGCGGATTCCAGATCGTGAACTCCATTTCGGGATGAGTGGGGTCTACGGGATGGCCACTTCGGCAAGATAGATGGCGGTCGTAAAATCGTGCTCACCCGCTTCATGCCCGGAGTAGTAGCTGACCCACAGATGGTCGTCATGCCAAACGAGCCCGGCGTAGCTAGTGTCTCCGCCGGATGGCAACTTGAGAAACTCCGTCAGCTTACCCCCGGCGGTGTCTACCCAACACAAGGAGGTTCTTGCCCCTGAGTCGTACAGGCGAACGGCCGCAACAAAACGTCCGTCCGGCAGCTGCAACATGTGAGGGCCACCAATTCGCTGGCCCAGATCTTGCCAGGTCCAATCGGTATAGGGGGGCTTGGCCGTTCCCAGCAGTCCCGTCTTCTCACCGCCATCGCGTCGCAGCAGGCATTGGCCTGTGCCATCGTCGAGAAACACGATCGATGACTCGTTGGGAAAACCTTGATCGAACAGATTTTCGACCACGGTTTCGTACTGCTTGCCATCGTTGGTTTTGTAAAGCCGGATACTGCGTTGTGCAGTTTTGCCGGTCTGGTAGCCAATACCGTAGGCCGCGTCACCATGCCAAGTGGTCCGCCACAGCCAGACGTCTCTGTCGCCGACTGGGTGTGCCGCCGTCCACTGCTTGCCATCACTCGAAAACCAGGTCATCGACTGATGTTTGAACTGGGAACTGTCGTGCATGGCACCCGCTCCGGATAGCATCAGCCTGCCGTCCGGCGTGACGGCAATCTTCGCATCCCGCAGATCCGAATCCTGGCTGGTGAGCAACGCCGCAGAGGACCACTGCCGTCCATCGGCCGACGTGATCACGCGCAGCGCGCCGTCGGGAGAGACGTGGGCGGTACCTTCTCGAAAAACGCAAAACCACTGATCTTTGAAACGGACCAGATCGGTAAAGGCGTTGTGCTTGGCACGGTCCCAAATTCGCGAGACGCGGATCAAATAGGGCTCGGGAGCATCCTTGGCCAACTCCCGGTAGGCGGCATAGTAACGCCTGCCGAGCTCGCGACTGGACGCGGAATCAAAATGGATTTGATCGCCCTTATGCTGTAATCCTTCCGAACTAACAAAACCAACCGAGTCCAGCTTGGAAGCAACGGCGCGGTGTGCCGCGTCTACGGCACGGCGATGCTCATCCCATGGTCGCTCTGGAAAACTGCCCATCTGTCCGATCAAAAACGGAACGTCGGGAACGTCCAGTTCGCTGCGCAAGCGTTCGATCAGCTTGATCAAGTGCCCTTCGTATTGCTCTGCCAGTCCCGGCTTGCCGTCGGAACCTCCCTGATTCCACAGGATGCCTTTGAGCACGCCGGATTCAAGCGCCAGACGGGTTCGGCGGTTCGCGTCATCGTAGGGATGGGATCGAGTTTGGTCGTGATACCCGCCCGGAGCCCACGAGGCGATCGGTGAGCCGCCTACCGCGCAGGGGATGAGCCCGACGGTAACGTCGGGATGGTCTTCGGCATACTTTAGTCCAAAAGACCGTCCAGGCCCAACGCCGGCGATTTTGGGTTTGTCAAAGTGCAGTGGATCGACCGCCGGTACCCACTTGCCCTCTTGATTGAGCGTTAAGACGCGGTCATGGGCTTGGCGATCCTGCGCCTCCACCTTGCCACGACCTGCCATGTTGGATTGGCCAGCCAGCAGGAATAGATGAAAGTTGTCTTTCGATTTCGGGATAGCGGCGGTCTTTGTGGTGTCGGTCTGTGCGGTGTCAGTCTGTGCGGCAGCTCGGTGCGGACCTAGTCGCATGCTGATCGGCAGGAGCAGCATCATCGTTAAGAGAACTCGAGAGACCATTGGTTTGCTCCGGAGGGCGGGGAAGTTAGGAGGGACGTGAAGAGGTAGGAGGGCGTCCCAACACTATAACGCGCCGTGGAAACGCCCAGCTAGTTAACGCCGACCGGATATCTCCTATTTTTTTCCGCTCACGGGCTACGCGAGGATGTCCCGGATGACATGGCCGTAGACGTCGGTGAGCCGAAAATCGCGACCGGCATATCGAAACGTCAGCCGCTGATGGTCCAAACCCAAGAGATGCAAAATGGTCGCGTGCCAATCGTGGATCGACGAACGATTCTCGACGCCCTCGTATCCATACTCGTCACTGACACCGTAGCTGATGCCTCCGCGAACTCCTCCACCGGCCATCCAACAAGAGAACGACTCGTTGTTGTGATCTCGTCCATCGCCGCGTTGAGCGTGCGGTGTCCTCCCGAACTCACCCGACCAGATCACCAGGGTATCTTTCAGCAAGCCGCGCGAGTGGAGATCCGCGAGCAAGCCGGCCGCCGGCTTGTCGATACTTTGGCAACTACTCTCCAGGCCGGTCTTCAGGTTGAAATGGTGGTCCCAGTTGCCATGGGTGACTTCCACAAACCTGACGCCGGATTCGATCATACGTCTGGCCAACAAACACTTGCGGCCAAAATCATCGGTCGTGGACTCGCCGATGCCGTACAATCGCTGCGTCGCCGCCGATTCTTCATCCAGGTTGAGCACTTGAGGCAATTCGGCTTGCATTCGAAAACCCAGCTCAAAGGATTCGATCAGTCCATCGATTTCCGGCTGTTGGATATCGCGACTGCTACCGCCGCGCAGGCGCTGAGCGCGATTAAAACGCTGAAGTAGATCGAGTTCCGTGCGTTGATCCTCGATGGCTTGCGAGCGGCGGAGGTTCGGTACGATGGCGGAGCTGATGGGGCGCCGGTCGCTACCAAGGCGCGTCGCTTGATAGCTGGCCGGCAGGAAACCGGAGCCGTAATTCTGGGCGCCGCCAAAGCCACTGGGTGGTGTGATGGTGATGAAGCCCGGCAGATTCTCATTGGTGCTTCCCAGGCCGTATAGCGTCCAGGCACCGAGGGACGGCCGGACAAATCGGGCTGTACCGGTATGCATCTGCAAGACAGCTTGCGGGTGAGCCGGTACGTCGGTGTGCATGGCGTTGAGCATGCAGAGCTTGTCGGCCTGTCCGGCGAGATGAGGCAGCAGTTCAGATATCCACAAACCACCTTGGCCATGCTGTTGAAATTTCCATGGAGAGCCCAGTAGCTGGGTCCCGGCGCGTCGACCGGGTTTGCCGTCATCGGCCGTCAGCTTCGGCTTGTAGTCGAGTGTATCGACGTGCGACGGCCCACCACGCATGCATAGAAAGATCACGCGTCGCGCCGCCGGTGGAAAATGAGGCTCGGGGCCCGAACTGGCATCGCCGGCGAGAGAACGCCTCGCGAGATCACTGAAGGCAAGCCATCCAAATCCGCAACTGAGCGACTGCAGGATCGCGCGACGTGAAACGAGCGGCTGCACATGGCCGCAAAGGGAGTTCGTTGACGATTTCATAAGACTTCTCCTGCTTGCGCGGCGGTAGTTGCCAGAGATTTTTTCATCATGGATCTTAGGCGTCCCCAAACTATCCGCCCACGCCCGCTGATACCGGGACACGGATGACCGACGAAACGATCGGCGAGTGGGAAGGAATGCTTAGTTTAAAAAACGGTAATCGGAACTGGCCAACAAAGACCGGCAGACTCCGGCCCAAATGATCTCTTGCGATTTACCCGCTCGCTGCCGCTCCCGCACGTAGGCCACCGTGGCTCTCGTTTCCAGGACCAGCGGTGGTCGTGACAGGATTTTTAACGACAACTGCTCGAAAAGCTCTTCGATGCGAGATTTCGACAGGAGCTGGGAATCGGCCGACGCAAGGTCGCTTCGCGCCTGCCGGGCAAATCGCCTGGCTCGCGATAAGGCGCCACGTCGCTCTGAAACCGATTCCTGATGAAGCAGATCTCCCGCCAGCGAGCGGCATAGGGATTCGACTCGTGAACTATTCATCCAATAAAGAGCCTGGGAAGGTACGATGGTCAAATCCCGCGCCCCATCGACTAGAGAGTTGTCGGCAAAATCGAACAGCTCAAGCGAATCAGGCAATACGTTGCGAGGAACGGGAAGATAGATCGAACGATACGGCGGATCGGCTGAGGTGATCATCTCCTCGGAGATTCCATTGCGCCGCGAGCCGATCAGTCCGTCTCCGGCCGCCGACATCATCGATCCCCGGGGACGCTCGTAGTCCAGTCTTCCGCTGGCGAAGAGCAGGCCATCGCGAAGGGATTCCGCATCCAGGCTGCGCCGATTGGCTCGCCATACCAGACGGTTCTCGGGATCGACCAAGAAGGCATCGGGACGATGGGCGCTCGACTGCTGATAAGTCTTGGAGAGCACGATCTGGCGAACCAGCTTTTTAGTCGACCAGCCCCCCGCGACCAACTCGGCGGCCAGGTAGTCCAAGAGCGGTTGGTTGCTCGGCAGATCGCCGCTGGTACCGAAGTTGTCTACCGACAGCACGATGCCTTCACCGATTAACCAAGACCAGATCCGATTGACCATCACCCGAGCCGTCAGTGGATTGGCCTCATCGGTGATCCACTGGGCCAGCTGAAGACGACCGCTTTGATCTGGCTGAATCTCAGCGTCGTAGCCAGCGGCAAGGAACTGCGGCAGACCGCGCGGAACTGTCTCACCGGGCTTAGTGAGTTCACCGCGAATGAGCTGGGGGCTGTCGTAAATTGTTTGCAGCTCCGGCGCCGAACGTCGACTCCGCTGAGCGGTGCGCGTGAATCGCTGGCGAAAGCGGCTGGAGCTTGCCTGCGGCTTGTCGACAACACCCATGGCCAGAGCTTTGGGGGTTCCCTCGTCGTCCACCGACTCCAACCGCATCTGCGCGCGAACCAGCTGCAGCTGAACGCGTAGGATGTCTCGCACGTCGGTCGCATCCGCCTCGCCGGACCTGCGCCGCACCGCCAGTTCCCGCCGCCGAGTTTCCAGTGCGTCCACCTGTTGAACTAGGCGCTCCAGCGCCGCCGCCGACATCCGCTCAGGCGCATCGGAATCAGAATGACTTTCCGGCAACTGGAGCAACGTCGAACGATTTCTGCCCGCCACGCCGCCGGGGGTGCCAAACCGCGTATCGGTCGACAGGAAGATACCCGCCATGGCGGTGTAATCGCGCTGCGAAATCGGATCGAACTTGTGGTCGTGACATCGTGCACAGGCGATCGTCACTCCTAGCAGTGCCTGCGATACGGCATCAATTTGTTCGTCCGCCACATCCATGGCGAACTGGCGTGGATTCATTTCGTTGACGCTCTTCGGGCCTATCGCTAAAAAGCCGGTCGCTATGATGTTTTGGCCTCGTTCCCAATCGTCAGCATAGGGAAGCTGGTCTCCGGCAAGCTGCTCCACAAGAAACCGATCCAGCGGCAGGTCGGAGTTGAAGGCGTCCACCACGTAGTCGCGATAGCGCCAGGCATGGGGATAGCTGACGTTCAGATCCTTGCCCGTGGACTCGGCATACCTAGCCACATCCAGCCAATGCCGTCCCATGCGCTCGCCATACTGCTCGCTGTCCAGATACCGGTCCACCAAGTCCTCGATCGGTCCAGGCGAATCACTCAGGGCATACTCATTTAGATCGGCCATTGAGGGTGGCAGTCCCGTGAGATCAATGGCCAAGCGTCGAACAAGCGTCACGCGATCTGCCTGAGGCGAAGGCGACAAGCTCGCTTGCTGGAGTTTGGCGAACACAAAACGATCGATCGCGTTCCGCGCCCACTGAGGATCAGAGACTTCGGGAGGCTCGGTCGGCAAAACCGGCTGCCAGGCCCACCAGGACCGAGCCTCGTCCGAAGCAATCGGGTCTGGTACTTCCCCATCTTCGCGCGGGTCGGGTGCTCCCAAACGAATCCAACGTTCAAAGTCGGCGATGACCGACGTCGGCAACGGGTCACCGTAATCCAGCGGCGGCATGACTAGATTCTCATCGGTGTGTTTGATCGCTAGAAGCAACAGGCTGCTACCGGGGCGCTCCGGTACGACCGCTGGCCCGCTTTCGCCGCCGGCTCGCAAACCACCGCGCGTATCCAACCGTAGCCGACCGCCCAGTTCATCGGCCTCGCTGGAATGGCACTCATAACAATGCTCAACCAACACGGGCCGAATTTTGGTCTCGAATAGCCGAAGCTGCTCACCGGTGAGTCGATCTTGGGCAGACGAGCTGGCCGTCACCACCGCTACGATCCATACGAACGCTACTGTGTTTCGCATCGCATCATCCCATCTGCAAGAAGAGAGAATAGAGACTGGGGAAGAGAGAAAGTGCCCGGCTCGCCGAGGCCGAACTCGCTAACCCAGCTATCAAACCTCCAGCGAGGAAGTTTGTTTCGGCAATCCGCTTCAGCAATTTGCTCGATGCGCAGAAAAACGCGATAGACAAGCTGGCGACGAGCGCCGCTAGGCAGCGTGGTTTGACGTGTCCGACGTTTCGCGAGAGCCAGGGGACACCGGGGCGAGCTGCGGTACCCCGCTACCGAAGTCTCCGGGCAATTGCCTGGTCCATTACCGATCCGAGCCAAGAAGCTCTGCGGGGCGCCGGCCTTCCCCCCAAATTGTACTGTCAGCAAGATGGGAATCCTGAGTACACTTGGATAGAAGGGTTCGCTTTCATTGTGTTGTCACCAAGACCCGCCTAATCGAATCGATCCCGTCCGACGAGAAATTGCGTAAGCACTTTGAAACCAAGGAGATACGGCGTGCTTTTTAGTGGGACGCAGATCTGTCCGTCCGTGAATTCGCTGGTCCGCATCCTGATCGTTCCGGCGATCTGGGGTATGGCGCTCGGTGCCAATGCCGCAGGTTCTGACATGGCTCAAGTCAAGATGATTGATGCGGCCATAGAGCAGCAATGGAAAGATTACGGAATCAGCCCATCACCGATCGAGGAGGATTCGAAATGGTGTCGTCGCGTCTTTTTGGATTTGATCGGACGCATCCCGACGTACGCGGAGCTGACAAAATTTAGTCGAGATCGGAGCGCGGACAAACGCGAACGGTTGGTGGATTCGTTATTGAACGACGACCGGTATACAGAAGAGTTTGCCAACCACTGGGCGACCATCTGGAGCAACATTCTTATTGGCCGCAGTGGTGGCAATGATCGCCGTTCCTTCATCAGCCGGGAAGGTATGGGCAAGTATCTGCGAGACTGCTTCGCTCGCAACAAGCCGTATGACCGGATGGTTTACGAACTGGTGACCGCGACTGGAACGACCCGGCCGGGAACGGAGGGGTTCAACGGAGCGACCAACTTTCTGATTGACAAGGTCAACGAGGAGGATGGCACGCTGGCGACCTCTTCCACGTCGCGTATTTTTTTAGGGCTGCAGGTACAGTGCACGCAATGTCACAACCATCCGTTCAATCAATGGAAACAACAGAAGTTCTGGGAGTTCAACGCGTTCTTTCGGCAAACACGGGCCCTGCGTCGGTTTGTGCCTGGCACGCGTGACATCAACTTCGCAGAACTGGTCGATCAAGACTTCCCAGGGCAAAGTGGGAGACCATCGGAGGCGGAAATCTACTACGAGGAGCGTAATGGGCTCACCAAAGTGGCGTATCCGGTCTTTGTGGATGGACAGAAAATCGATCCGAGTGGTTATGTATCGCAGGTCAACCGCCGCGCGGAACTAGGCCGGATGACAGTTGCCAGCGAGTATCTAGACAAGATGATTGTCAATCGGATGTGGGCTCATTTTTTGGGCTATGCGTTTACCAAACCGATGGACGATCTGGGACCTCACAAGACCGTATCGCATCCGGAGTTGCTGGAGGAACTCGGTGCCGAGTTTCGCAAATCGAGTTATGACCTGCGTGCGCTGATGCGTTGGATCACGCTTTCCAAACCTTATCAGTTGTCCAGTCGCGTGACTTCGCGGAATGCTTCGGACGATCCCACGACCGGCGAAGTGCCACAATTTAGCCACTTTTATTTGCGGCCGATGAGTGCAGAGCAGTTGTATCAATCGCTAGTCAATGTGGGAGGTCAAGCGCGAGGTTCTCTGGAGCAGCAGCAGGCCCAGCGCGATCGTTGGTTGGGACAGTTTGTCGTTGCATTCGGGACCGATGAGGGCGACGAGGCAACCACATTCAACGGTTCCATTCCTCAGGCTTTGATGATGTTCAACGGCGAATTGGTCAAGCGAGCAACGGCAATCGGACCGGGATCGTGGCTGGGCGGCCTGGCTGGATCGCCATCGCGCCTGTCGGATAAAGTCAACGCACTTTTCATGGCGGGGTTGGCTCGGAAGGCCAGGGGCGATGAACAGCAACTGGCGGTCCAACTGCAGCGGGCTCGCGGCGGCAAAGTCGACGAGGTACTACAAGATCTGTGGTGGGCAATGCTTAACAGCAACGAGTTCATCATGGTGCAATGACGGATGGTCTGGAGTGACCGAAACCGGGGCGATCGAAAGAAGACCATCAACGCTAGTTTTCCTGGAGTTTACATATGCTTTGGATTAACAACAGTCCTCCACTGGGAATGAACCGCCGACACTTTATGAGGCACACTGCCGGCGCTTCAGCGTGGCTGGGTTCGTCTTTGGCATTGGGACATTCGCTTCAGGTGCACGCAGACGAAATGCGGCGCAATCACAAATCGGCCATCTTGCTGTGGATGGGAGGCGGGCCGGCAACCATCGACCTGTGGGATATGAAACCAGGTATGGCGACAGGAGGTCCGTTCCGGCCGATCAGCACGTCCGGCGATGTTCAAATCTGCGAACATTTGCCTCAGGTTGCCAAGCAGATGCATAACCTGGCGATCGTACGTTCGATGAGTACGCGTGAGGCCGATCACGCGCGTGGTCGTTACTACATGCACACCGGCTATGTGCCCAACCCGAATATTGAGCATCCCAGTTACGGCTCGGTGATATCTCATGAGCTCATGGCCGAGCGAGAGGATCTGGAAATCCCTCCGTTCATTTCCGTTGGCGGCGCCAGCGAAGGCCCTGGCTTTCTCGGGATGGCCTGGGCTCCCTTCACCGTCAGCAGCGACGGACGCATCCGCAATTTGGAGATGGGACTCAGTCAGACGCGATTGGAGCAGCGGATGCAAGCACTTAGTTTGATCGAGCGAGGTTTCATATCGCAGGGCCGTGGCGCGGCGGCGGAGGAACACAAGAAAATTCTCCAGAAGACTTATGCTCTGATGACCAGCAGCCAGATGGAGGCTTTCCAAGTTGGCTCCGAGCCGGAGTCGGTACGAGATCGATACGGTGACTCGGCGTTTGGGCGAGGCTGTCTGATGGCTCGGCGGCTGGTAGAGGTAGGCGTGCCATTTATTGAAGTGGATCTGGGTGGTTGGGACAACCATCAAGGTATTCACAACATCCTTCAGAACCAACGGCTACCGGTGCTTGATCAGGCGATGAGTGCGTTGGTAGAGGACTTGGAACAACGGGAACTGCTCGCGGATACGGCCATTATCTGGATGGGAGAGTTCGGAAGAACACCCACGATCAATGGCAACGCCGGGCGTGACCACTGGGCTCGGTCCTGGAGTGTCGTTGCCGGCGGCGCCGGCCTCAAGGGAGGAATCGCCGTGGGGGAAACCGATTCGGAAGGCCGCTCCGTCGTGACTGAACCCTATTCTGCGGAAGACCTGATGGCCACGATTTGCAAGGCGTTGGGAATCTCGCTGGAAACCACATACCAAAGTAAAAGCGGTCGACCGATGAAGATCGCCAACGGTGGCAAGGTAATTCGTGAGTTGTTAGCATGACCAACGGATCGTCGAGGCGGATTGGGACGGTCCATTCTTTGAGGGTTTGATTTTGAGTGATCACTGAAAGCAAAGAGGCTTCCAAGGTTAGCGAGAGCAGTGCAGAACTCGACTTAAGCGAGTTGGTAAATCGTCATCAAGCGACGATATGGAGGTATCTGCGCGCACTTGGATCCGACTCAGCTTTGGCGGATGATCTGACGCAAGACACGTTCCTCGAAGTGATGCGACGCCCCTTTGAGCAGTTTAGCGATGCCGCGACGGCCAGCTATCTGCGGCGTGTAGCTCACAACTTGTTCATTTCTCGTCGTCGACGCGACGGGAGAATGACCGTTACCGAGCATGCCGAACAATTGGAATCGGCTTGGATGCGATGGGCCGGATTCGATTCGGGAAATCTGGCGTTGGAAGCGCTAGCCGATTGTTTTTCGCGGCTAACCGAAAGAGCTCAGCTGGCTCTCCGACTGCGATTTGCGAAAGACGCCAGCCGACAAAGCATTGCCGATTCGCTAGGCATCAGCGAGCACGGCGCCAAGAATTTGATGCAACGTGCCAAGTCTCAACTGCGCGAATGCGTAGAGCAGAAACTGCAATGAAAGAACAATCATCCGATCCAGTTTTCGACTATCTGCTTGAGGAGATGCTGACGGGCCAGCATCCACCGGATTTGACTGCGCGGATCGAGGCGGCCTGGATGCGCGAAAAAGCCGGCGCCGAGGCGAGCCAGGGAGACAACGATTCTGCTCAGCGCGAAGAGGTCTCGAGCCAACCACGACGACCGGCTGCCGAGCATGCGCCTGCCGTGGTGGCGCCACCCGTGCAATCCCAGCGAACGATGGTCTGCTCGGGTCCGAACCAAGGTGAACCATCGCAATCGCTGAGTTCCGATCCAGAGCGATTCTCAGGCAGGCGGTCCGGGATCGTGGCGATTCTGGCGCTGGTCGCCAGTGGACTACTGATTTATGTCGGATGGCGCACGACGAATGCCTGGCGTTCCAACGAGGATACCGTTGTCCGCAACACGCCGCTCGATTCCGACGAAGCGTCGCCAGAGCTCCAGTTGGCCGATGCTCATGAGAGCACGACCGAAGCTGCTGCGGGCCAACCTGCCGAGTCACTCCGGCTGGACGATTTGCCGTTTGGCCAGGATCTAGTGAGCGAGGCCACTACCGAAAAGCCGGTCGATCCGCAGGTCGCCGTCGCTGACAGGTTGGCGTCGGAGGAACTGGTCGCGCTGGTCGATTTCAAGCTGGCAGAGATGTGGCAGCAACTCGACATTCAGGCGAGCGACCGATTTGCGCCGGATGCATTGGCTCAACGTGTCTCGTTTGCCTTGACAGGCCAGGGGCTGACGGAAGATCAAATCGAGGACTTGATCGGCAAGGATGATCAGCTGGATAAGCAGCGGTTGATCGAGTCCGCGGTCGACTCGATTGCGTTTGCGCGACGCTGGGCAGATGGCTTCGCCGAGCAATGGTTGTCACGCGGCAGCCTTCCGCTTGACGGGCAGCCCGTCCAAAGACTCCGGCGCGTCCTGGCCGAGAAGATTGCCAATCGCCAACCATGGAATGAAGTGGGAGTGGAGTTGCTCGGGGGGGAACTCGATAGCCGACTCGAGAACCCGAGTTCCATTTTTGTAGGTGCCCTCGCGGGCGGAGGAAATCACCGTCTGGTCAAAAGGATTGGCATCAACTTCCTCGATACCAATCTTGCCTGCGTGCGTTGCCACGACATGCGGGGCGAATCCGCACCGGAAGACAACCCGAGCTTGAGCCAAGAGGCGTACTGGTCCATGGTAGCCATGCTGCAAGGGATCGACGCACGGGGCAATTTCCTTGAAGGTGAACGCGAAATTTTTGACAATCAAAGTGATTTGTTCTCCCTTGATGAATCGCCCACGGTATTTTTTGAACTACCCGACGGACGTCTGAAGGCCGCTGAAGCTCGGTTGCCGGGTGGTAGCAGCTGGACTTCGCAACCCTCCACGAATTTACCTCGGGAGGCGTTGGCCCAGTGGATTAGCCAATCGCAATGGCTGGATCAGGCAACGGTCAATCAGGTGTGGAAGATGGTCTTTGGCAGATCGTTGGTACCCACAGTTTCCGTCACCGATGACACTGGCATTG
>JANQJJ010000284.1 GCA_028281725.1 Pirellulaceae bacterium
AGTCATGAGAACACGCAGGGCCGGTCGGGAATCCATATTTTCGATCGAATTAACGGCGTCGACAATCGGCTGAGCCATCAGCACCATGCCGGCGCCGCCGCCAAACGGGCGATCGTCGACGCAATAGTGCTTGCGGTCTTCCGAAAAGTCGCGCAGTTGGTGGACGTGAAACTCAACCGTGCCCGAGGCCTGCGCACGCCCCAGGATGCTGGCCTCCAGATACGGCTGCAGCACTTCCGGGAAGAGGGTGAGCAGGTCGATTCGCATGCAGAAATCCACGCATTCGTCGTCGGACGGGCCTTCTGTGTCTCTTGGGCCTTCTGGGCAAAAGTTACGACTTGGCGGCAGTGATGCCGTTCTTCTTCAAAAGGCTGGCTACGGTTTCAGTCGGCTGGGCACCGACACTAAGCCAATACTTGATGCGTTCTTCGTTGAGACGGACCTGGGCCTCAGGCGTCTTGGCATGGGGATCATAGAGGCCCAACTCTTCTAACACACGGCCATCACGCTGGTTGCGCGAATCGATGGCGCTGACGCGAAAGAATGATTTGTGGGTACGACCCAGACGCTTGAGACGCAACTTGACAGCCATCGTCAGTTTCTCCGAGCTAGCGGCCGCGATAATCACTGTCGTCGGCCGATCGCGATTCAGGCACGCCCCCAGCCGCCGTTGGGCAGGCTTCAGGCGAAGGCGGGTCACGGCCGGTAAGCAGGCCAAGCGGACCCGAGCGAGCCTCGTAATATAGCATTGCTTTTGGGATGTGACAACAAGCGGGCCGCGAAATGGGAGGGGGCCGAATTGTCCGATAACTCAAATTGGGTCGGCAGGTCGGCTCCGCCTGCCGGCTTCGAAAGGAATGGGAGGCGTGGAGGAATGCAGGAAAGATGAGACCAGGCCGGCATCGCTCACCGTAGCGTAGTGATCCGACGGGACCCGATTGACACTCGCTACGAGTCATCCAGTCCTTCGTACAACCCTTCATTCCTCCGTTCCTTCATTCCTCTCCTTCATTCAGCACAGCTGGTGGCCGCGGGCACGCCGGCGGACAAGACGTGTCCGCAATCCAACCCCGACCCCTATTCCCTAATCCCGATCCCCTCAGTCTGCCCTCAGTTGTCGCGCGCCGCAGCGCGGGATATCCTCACCCATGACTGAAACTTGTGTGCCTTTAACCGAAGCGGAGTCCCAGAATCATGGCCGTCGATCAAATCGTTTCCAAAGCCGAAGATGTCATGAAGAAAGCCGTCGAGTTTCTACGCAGCGAGTTGCGCGGCGTCCGCACCGGCCAGGCGTCGGCCGGCCTCGTCGACGGCATCAAGGTCGAGGTCGAATCCTATGGCTCAACGATGGGGCTCAAGGAGCTGGGTACGGTCGCGGTGGCCGAGGGCAACGTGATCATGATCAAGCCCTTCGATCCGTCGACGCTCAAGGATATCCAGCGAGCGATCGAGAAGGGTGATCTGGGCATCAACCCGCAGAACGACGGCAAGGTCATTCGCCTGCCGGTTCCGCCGCTCTCGAGCGAACGCCGCGAGCAGCTCGTCAACCACGTCAAGCAGTTGGCCGAGCAGCAGAAGATCACGATCCGCAATGCCCGTCGCGACGCGAACAAGGAGCTCGAAGCGGGCAAGAAAGACAAGTCGATCCCAGAAGACGACGTGAAGAAGGGTGAGGATCGCGTCCAGAAGGTGACCGACAAGTTCGTCAAAGAGATCGACGACGCGGCGAGCGAAAAGGCGAAGGAGATTCAGGAGGTTTAGCAGGGGGGGCTGATGAAGCCCAAACTTACACTTCAAAACGGAGATGTTGACTACTTCCAGAATACGTTCTGGATGATCACATGGCGTGTTGGGCTGATGGCGTTTGTAGCCAATCTCATCACGACGGTTGTCGTCAGAGTATTGGTTGATGTGAATAACACCGGCATTTGGGGCTGGCGGTGGTCAGAGCCATTCGACACGTTGTGGTTCTACTCGTTTCCGGGGGCGTTTATCAGTGGCACGCGTTCCAGAAGTGGTAATGAAGCGGTGTGCTCCGCGACCGCAGGTGTGCTCGGCGTGGTTGTCTATCCACTGTGTGTTGGAGCGTTTCGTCTTGCACCGGTCCTGGGGCTGATCAATCTGATTTCGTGTTTGTTGCTGTCGCATGCGATCTATCTAACCCGGAGACTTTTCGGGTGGGTCGGCCAACGCTCATTTTCGCCGTATAGCTCGCTTAATTGTGTTAAGTGCGGCTACTGGCTTCCAGGCTTGAGCGAGCGGCGCTGTCCGGAATGCGGTATGTCGTTCGGCAAGCAAGAGCTTGAGTGACACGGAAAGCTATGGGTGTCGAGACGGCGAAGGAGATCCAGGAGGTTTCGTGGCGTTTCGGTTGGGGCGTATTATGTCTGAATCTGACGGAGAGATCAGCGCCGCAGTATACAAGCCCCAGAATGGTGACCTTGATTATTGCTTTTACGCGCGCACCTGGTCGCCCGGCAATATTGCCACACGACTTTGCCTGATCAGCTTCGCCCTGACATTCCTTGTATGGGCGGGAATCGTCGTAGCTGCGGCACTTTTCCGATCAGCCGATTGGAATAACGCGATCTTCTTTGTGTCAGGGCTGTTCTCGATTCCGAGCGCGGTGATTGGTGGCCGTAAAGCTCGGTTTCGACGCGATGTCATCCTGTACGCCGTCGCATCGGCGTCGGGGGTTGCCATCCTGCCGATAGCATCATTCCAATTTTGGCAGGCGGGCTTGCTGACGCTGCCAGCGCTCTTTTCTGCGTTTGTCGTTACAACCGCCATATTCAACGCTCGACAGCATTGCGGTTTCGCCCTTCCGGTTGGTCTCCCGGTGATGAGTTCTCTCAACTGTGTAGAGTGCGGCTACTGGCTTCCAGGCTTGAGCGAGCGGCGCTGTCCGGAATGCGGTACGTCGTTCGGCCGGCAGGATATCCAGGGGAATGAAGCGTGAAGCTACGCAATGGCGATATCGGATACTCCATCCCAGACCCCGCAACCAAGTCGGTGTGGGGTTCGATGCCCGTAGCGAAGTGTGCCCTAGCCTTTGCGCTTGGGTTGATGGCCGCGATCCCCGTGGTGTTGTCGGTGATCAATGATCTGGGTGTGGGACGCTGGTCGGAGTTCACCAAGTGGGGAGCGATGCTCAGTTCGGTGCCAGGGGCGGTGATCACCAGTCTGGTCTCGCAGCGTGATCGACAAGCGCATCTGGCGGCTGCGTTTGTGAGCCTTGGGACACTTGCTCCGCTACTGTGGTGGAGGAGAGCACCCTTTGTGCTTCTGGTGTTCGCCGGTTCGAACATCTTCTTCGGCCAAATTACCGCGAGCCTGATTCAGCGTTTCAAAGATTTGTACCGTATGTTTGTCGTGGACGGTGGTCCGCCATGCAGTTCGCTTAACTGTGTCAAATGCGGCTACTGGCTGCCAGGCTTGAGCCAGCGACGCTGTCCGGAGTGCGGCGAGGTGTTTGGCCGGCAAGGCATGTAGCACGTAGATCGGACAATGATTTCAATGATCCATGCCGGGGACCAAAGATAATGGGACAGCGTCAGTTCGACTTGGGCAAGGAATTTGACACGCGGTTGAACTTCGTCGCCTTCAGCGTTGGTTGTGGCTGGAGGCTGCTGCTCCAGATCAGTTTCAACACGTTTGCTCAATCGAATCTTGTTGGGATGGCAATTGCAGGCACCGTGGTGCCTGTGGTCTCGATGCTCGTCCTGGGGTTGTTCTGCAACAAACTGTTGCACGCTGTGCTGGTGACGCTGGTTTACATCCTGGGCTATGGGATCGGCAGTTCAGCCGGGACTTTCCTGCGAACCTTCAATGCGTTGTCGGCCTTTATCACGTTCTTCATGTCGATGGTGGGCTTCACGTTCTGGTTCTGGATAGTGCTGCTGGGATTCGGCTTGCGACGATGGGTGACGTCATTCCAGAAAGATCGCCCGGTCGAGATCACGAACGATCAGCAGTCTGGGTAGGCGTCGGGTGGGCTAATGCGCGTCGTCGGCTTTGCTCGGCTTCGTCTGGAACGGTACTGTGAAGCCGGACGCACGCTGGTCTGGGG
>JANQJJ010000270.1 GCA_028281725.1 Pirellulaceae bacterium
GAGTTCCAGAAAGCTGACGTGGCGTTGGGAGCAGTTTGCAGCCATTGCGAGGCGAAGCTGGGACAGGCGCCGCTTCTTACGCCACGCTACTAGACGAGAGGCAAATGTCGCTGGATTAGTCACGACTCATAGGTTAGTTCTTAAGGGAGGGCATAAACGTGGTTGAGTCCGAGCTTGAGGCGGCCGGATTCGCGGTCTCGCTTTGGGTGAGACCTGCGGGCATTTGTCGATAGGTATTCGATGGCCCGCTCTACGCTTGACTGTAATCGCTGTGGGTCGTGCACAAGGTCGTAGAGCACGTCACTCAACACATGACGGATACATTTGGCGACGATGTGCGTTGAGATGGCGGCTCGATGGACGCGTTCGGCCATGTGAGCACAGTATCGCTTGACCGTCGCCGCGCATAGCGAGGCCCAGATGAGCCCTTCGGCGATGTTGGGGTTAGCGGTATCAAAGGCACGTAGATTGGCGTGCGACTTCCACTGCTTGAACAGCAGCTCGATTTGCCACCGCAGCCGATAGCCGTCGCTGACTTGCTCGGGCGTGAAGTGCTTGGCACTGAGATTGGTCACCAAGTATCTGGGGGTGTCGTCCTGGCGCAGGTTCGGATGAACCACAAGGCGACATTCAAAGGGCTCGCCCTGACTATCGAAACATACCCTCATGTCCACACAGTCATACTTTGATAGTCGGCCGGAGACGTCCTTGAGTCGCTGGTTGCGAAGCCGTTTGAGCTCTCGCCCATTGGGCCCCATGGCCTTGAGAATCAAGGGGTTCATGTTCGCTTTACCGCGTACGATGAAGAACCCGCCGGCACGCTCCACGGCTTGGAGGTACGCCTTTGAGAAGTAACCTCGGTCAGCCAGAAGCAGTCCGCCGGTGACGTCTTCAGGCGCGGGCAGACAGTGGCGTTCAGCGACACTGTCCGCGCTGAGCTCGACCCGATTCATCATTTCGCTCATCAGGTCCAGGTCCACATGAAGCTCTACTGCCGCCGGGCTGATGGTGGTAAACCGACCCGGGAATAGCTCGGCCAACGCCGGCTTCAGCGCAAACGACGTCCCGTCCTGAATGCGGATGTGCTCGAATTGCGCAAACGGGCTGTCGGGCGAAAATCGCAACACGTCGCACGCCAATTCATTCAACAATCGACTCAGAACTAAACGCACGAACGCCGGGAATCCACGCTTCGCCAGCTGATTGTGAAACGGCTTGTATTGCAGATGCCGTTCGCACAGCGCATTGAAGCCCCGATGAATATCCGCAATCGAGTCCAGACTGCCGGCCGCGAACGATTCAATCAAGCTCAGCATCAATCGATACGGTGTCGCCTCCCGCTCGCGTCTGCACAGCCGTGTCGCCTTGCCCAATTCGTTCAGTGACTGCTCGTCAAAACAGCGCTTGAATTGCCGCGCCACTGTAGTAGCGTTCACATGCCCCATCCGATACCTCCAGATCATCGAGCTGATGCGGCTAACATCTTCGTGATCTGATCGGATGGGGCTCAAAAGGTTCACTCAAACAACAAGTTATAAGATCCTACCTATGAATACCGGTTAGATGTAATGGAGTGCGTCTCGCAGTGGGCCCAACAGCTAGAGCGCCGTATTTGGTTCAGGTGCCCCAAAGCATCCGGGTGGATCCGTAGACCATGGCGATAGCGCTTATCGTATTCGTCGCGTTGTTGCTCATTGCGACACCGATCGCACTGGTGATGGCTTTCGCTGGCCTAGCCGGCGCAGTGTCCATAGGCGGCCTGGATTACCTGGGCATTCTTGCGGATCGAATGTTCTCTGGCGTCGCGGGCTACGTGCTGATGGCGGTGCCGTACTTCATCTTC
>JANQJJ010000352.1 GCA_028281725.1 Pirellulaceae bacterium
ACCAACAATTCCCCCAGCATATTCATCATCAGGCCGGCCTGGGTCCCGACCAACTGAGCCACATCCGGATTCGCAAGTACAAAAAGCGACGAAAATGCCGCGATCACAGCGACAGGCAGCAGAAACTGGATGCCCAAAGCAGGCTTGGCCGAACCGGCAACCTGACCAAGCGTCCCCAAGCGAAAGCACCCTATGCGCTCGGCAGCTCCCGTGACGACAAAAGCAACAAACGCAATCACTTCTGGTAGGAACGGCGCCCAACCGGACAGTGCCATCGCATAACAGAACACCAGCCCCAATCCGCACAGCACTCCAAGCCAACTGCCACACCAGATCAATTTCAGACTCAGCGCCACCAGTAAGATGCCCAACCCGAGGCTGGCCGGCCAATATGCCGTACCCCGTTTGACAATCGCCAAGAATGCGACCACTCCCGCTAGACAAACACCCCACGCCAGAAAAGTGCCGATCTGATAGAGCAGCCAGTCGGTGACCACGATCCAACCGATCAGCATCGCCAAATCGCTCGCCAAAGCTCGTCCCGCGACAATCGGCCGAACGATTTCAGCCTTCTCCGGTTGCATGTCGGTGAAACCAGGGCGGTCCCCAGGATCCAATGTGCTGGACATCGATTTCTCCCTCGCTTGTTCTTGCACACTCGCTGTCCAACAGGCGGGCGCAGCACCATCTCTTCAGGAGGGCAGGCACCGCGCAAACGCCGGCTTCGCGACATAACGAGCGTGAACGGTTCGTCTCGAAAGAAAATAAAGCTCGAAAACCTGAATTGGGAAAAGTTGCCGATCGGACACATCCGATGAGGGGCGTCCGGGGCCACGCGCGTCGTGGTGAACCCCATGTGGAGCTGCCATCGAAATGCGGTCAGCAGTCGGCGTACGTTAGGTTTTCAATTTGCGTTTATTGAGAACGAAATCGAAGGATATTTACGTTACGCAAGTAATCTCTTGGCGGTTCATTCCGTTCGCTTTTTCGCGCAGAAACACCGGATGGTACCCAGTAGAGTTGCCAGAGACAGCGTGGCCCGCACTTCGGTCAACCCGGCGCGCTGGATCAGTTCCGGCAAACGCCCCTGGACGTTGCACGTGGTCTGCTGCCAACCGTCGACCATGCGAACTAGAAGGAATCGAAGGTGGGCAAACAGGCTGGTGGGCTTGCAGAAGTCGACCAATATCAGCTGACCTCCGGGACGGAGCACGCGCGATATCTCCGCCAGAGCCTTTCGTTTTCCGGACGGATTCAAATGGTGGAATACCAACGAACTCAGAACGGCGTCAAAAGAGCCATCTTGAGCTGGAATGGCCAAAGCGCTTCCGAGCAACCATTGGACCGCGGTACTCTGGGCCGGTTTCCTCAAGGCTTGAAGAATGATGCGACGATCTGCGTCGAGCGCCAAAATCGTCGACTCGGGATTCTGCCGGCTTGCCTCCAGTGCCAACGTGCCTGAACCGCACCCCACGTCGAGTACTCTCGCCCCGGCAGCCAGTTTTGCTTGCCCGAGCATATGGGACTTGAAGGCGTGTTCTCTGGTGGTGAATGCCACCAAGGGATCGTACCAAGGTAGAATGGCTTCCCATCCTGTTGCCGGAACAATTCGTGAACTCAAGTGCGTGCCGCTTCGACTTCGGATTGACATTGCCGACGGATGTCGGAAGGTGTCGATTTTAGGTGGTCCCCGGCACTCCAGCCATACGCCTAGGCTTCCCGGGGCCTCACCTAGGAAAAAGCGGCCCGGTGATTTACAGTGGCGGCAGATCTTGAGTGGAGAAGACCGAGTCCCGTGCAAGTGAATTCAGCCAGATGATGGAGCCAGCGGCCCGGCAATCCAACAGGGAGCGGAGCCAAGAACCAGAACATGAGAAAGGGCAAGTACAGTACCGGCCGGCGGTCTCCTCTCAGAAGGCATGGGCTCCGCTGACGATCCCTGTCTATCGCAGCTATTGGATCGCTGGTCTCTTTTCGAACGTCGGTACCTGGATGCACGAGACAGGTGCTCAGTGGTTGATGACGTCGCTCGAGCCCAGCCCGGAGATGGTATCGGCCGTTCGAACGTCGATGACAATTCCCGTCTTCTGCCTGGCCTTGCCCGCTGGAGTTTGGGCGGATCGATTTGATCGACGGACTTGGCTGCTATCGACCCAACTAATTCTGCTGTGCATAGCGGCCAGCATGGCCATACTGACTGCTCTCAACCTGGTCACGCCCACGATTCTGCTGGTACTGACCGCTGCCATGGGAATCGGCATGATTCTCAATCAGCCGGCGCACCAGGCTTTAACACCGGAACTGGTGCCCCCGGCCATGGTGCCGTCCGCGGTCGCCTTCGGCAGCATCTCCTTCAACCTGGCCAGATCGCTTGGTCCGGCGCTGGGTGGTCTACTGATCTCTGGGCTGGGCGTGTGGGCCACCTTCTCGATCAACGCCCTTTCGTTTCTCGCCGTGATCGCCGTGCTGCTGAAATGGAAAACGGAACTCGACAGTCCGGGCCCTCGCGCCAGCCCCCAATTCATCACGGAACTGCGCAAAGGCGTATTTGTCGTTGGCAATACGATTCCGCTTCGAAACGTCCTCTTACGCGTGATGGTGTTCGCCATTTCGGCGAGCATCCTGTGGAGCCTCTTGCCGCTGGTAGCGACGGAAAAACTGGGTTATCAAGAACGCGGATTTGGCATCTGCCTGGGGTTAATCGGATCGGGTGCCGTCACCGGCGCCTGGTTTCTGCCTTTGGCTCAAGCCAGGTACTCCAGCGCGCGAATCATTTTAGTAGCCCAGTTGACCTATGCGGCAGTCTGCCTGCTCATTGGGTTCTCGAATACCGCCAGCCTCATTCTGCCCTCACTCCTGATAGTCGGTGCGTGCTGGATGGCTACAATGACGACTCTCAATGCCACCGCACAAATCAACTTGCCGCGTAAGTTTCGAGCGCGAGGCATGGCGGCTTACATGATGGCGTTTGCGTTCGGCATGGCCGCCGGGTCATTGACTTGGGGCTGGTTAGCCTATGGAAGGAACCTGAGCGACGCCTTTATCGTGGCCGCGATCACGTTGACATGCACTGCACTGGCGATGCAGCGGATGCCCATCGGTGAACTGCACGTCGAAACGAACTCGTGACCAAGGAGCCGCACTTGCAATGCACCTGGGACCGCATCCTCACGATTGCCAGCATACCCACCAGCGACTGACACTCAGCCGGGCGTTCGCACTCGCGGTCGTTCTCAACGTCTTGCTGGTGATCGGCGAGGCGGTAGCGGGCTTTGTATCGGGCTCGCTAGCCTTGTTGGCCGATGCCGGACATAACTTGAGCGATGTTGCCGGCTTGATATTGGCCTGGTGGGCTCATTGGCTACGGACGCTCGGGCGGGGTGGGCGGTGGACCTACGGCTGGCGAGCTTTCACGATACTGGCTGCCAATCTGAATGGATTGCTGTTGGTGGTTGCGATCGTAGGGGTTGCCTTCGAGTCGATTCGCCGGTTATTCAATCCAACGACCATTTCCGAGTGGCCGGTCTTGATAGTCGCTTTGTTGGCGGCGCTGCTGAATTTCGCCACGGCCCGGCTACTGGTATCCGGTGGCCAGGACGACTTGAATGTGCGGGGCGCTTATCTGCATATGGTGGCTGACGCGGCGGTATCCCTGGCGGTTGTCTTGGGAGCGGTCGTCATGCTCGGAACCGGCTGGCACTGGCTGGACCCGGTCATTAGCCTGGCGATCTGCGTTGTTTTAGGTTTCGGAACGTGGAGATTACTACGAGAATCGACTTCGCTGCTCATGCATGCGGCCCCGCAGCAGCTGGATGTGGCCGAAATACGAGAATCGCTTCAGGCTCACGTCGAAATCGAGGAAGTCAAGGACCTTCATGTTTGGTCGGTCAGCACAACCGACGTCTTGCTGACCGCGCGGCTGCGCTGCGGGGAACTGGCCGGCGAACAGCAGGACGCCTTGCTCGACAGACTTCAGGCCGAGCTAAATCGGGACTTTTCCATCTCGCATGCCACGCTGGAAATCCGGCGAAGTCCGGAGACCCAGCCGGACTGTTCGCTCGAGAATGGCAAAATGCGCAATATATTGACTTAGACCTCAAGAATGTGGGATACTTGGCTCCTGCAAGAGGTCCGAGCAAGCTACACTTAATAGGAATCTGCGCGCCCGTCCCCAACGATCACCCGCTGTGTGACGGCATTAGTCGGTTTGGCTAGCGTTCTCAACACGTCTAAAGAAGGAGTAATCTCAACACAGTGGCTCTACCAGGAAAAGACCGAAGAAATGAGAGGAATCAAGATCAGACCAGGATCAACAATTACATCCGTGAACGGCAAGTTCGAGTGATTAGCGAGGAAGGCGAACAGCTCGGAATTCTCGAAACCGAGCAGGCTCTCAGTCGCGCTCGCGATTTAGGGTTGGACTTGGTCGAAGTGGCTCCCAACGAGAAGCCCCCCGTATGTCGCATCATGGACTACGGAAAATACAAGTACGACAAGAGCAAGAAGCGGCAGGGACAGGCCTCCGGACATCATGGCAAGCTCAAGGAGATTCGGCTGCGTCCCAAGACCGGTGACCATGACATCGGCTTCAAAGTAAAACAAGCCGTCGGTTTTTTGCAGCACAAGGACAAGGTGCAGGTGTCGGTCATCTTCCGTGGACGAGAGATGGCTCACATCGAAGAGGGCCGTCGCGTGATGGAGAACGTCCTGGAAGAATTGCTCCAGTACGGAAAATTGGAGTCCAATCCTCAGCAGCTGGGTAGACGGATGATGTGCACGGTTTCGCCCAAGTAACCCGGTGACGTGTGGCTCGCTACGCGGCAGAGCAGGGAAGACCGGCGGCGCGGAAGCCGGCTTGGGCGCTGCCAAGCCGAATCTTCAGCCCAGCCCTCTCGAGGTGATCGCCTCGACGACTTGTGCGTGCACTTCATCGACGTCTTGCGTGGCGTCGATCACCTGGCCGCGGTCGCCTAGGGTCTTCAGCTGCGATAGGAAACCGCTACGGACTTTTAGCATGTAATCTAGTCCACGGCTCTCGAGGCGATCCAATCCCCCTTCAATCCTCTCTAGCGCCATCTCTGCCGGCAAATCGAGCACCAGTGTCAAGTCGGGTTGGAGCTCTCCGGTCGCCACGGACCCAACCTGCCAGATCTGATCGACATCCAATCCGCCCGCACATCCTTGATAGACCACGTTGGCGAGCAAGTAACGATCCGCCACGACGACTTTTCCGGACGCGATCGCCGGCTGTATAACTTCCGAGACCAATTGGGCGCGACTGGCCATGTACAGCAGCATTTCGGCTCGGATGTCGAGTGCGATTTCGCGTCGATGAAGAAGGATCTCCCGCAACGCCTCGCCGAGCCGAGTTCCGCCCGGGTCGCGTAGCGATATCACCTCTCTCCCCCGCGCCTCCCACCAGGCGCGCAGCATGCTGACCTGCGTCGACTTACCACCGCCGTCGACGCCATCGAGACTTATAAACAGTCCAGTCATATCGGAGTGAACAACCTGCTTAGGTAGGATGGAAGCGTCTGGAATTCGATCGGCCGAGAGGCCACGGATTATGGCAACAAGCCCAGGGACTCTCAAGTGCCCAGGGAAGCTAAGAACGGCAGCCGGATGGCGCTGCAAGAATCAGGTTCCGCACGCGTTCTGCATTTGGTTCCGGTGTGTTTGCCGCGGTTCTCCGGTTGCTAGCGGGAAACCGTTCCCTGGCTGCGAGGCCCGCTAGAGCAAAAGCGTGGATCCCGGACGAGACGGAGCATCGAAGACCTTGCGCTGCCAGGCGGGAGCCCGCGAGCGAGGCGCTGGCGGCGCTGAACGAGAAGTGTCCGATTAACTCCCCATTTTTCATGGTCTGTCGGGGTCGTCCGGCGGGCCTCACAGCAGAGCAAGTCACATGTCCAACGGCGAAGGGCTTACGGAGGTTGCCGGAAGTTCGCAGTCGCAATTTCCACTCCAGGCCGATTCGCAACTGACCTTTCAGGCGGGCAGTCAGGCTGCGATCTCCGTAACACCAGCCGAGAACGGTCAGTTTGTGCTCGCCACGTCCCCGTCGCAAAACCTGCTGACGATGACTCGACAATCGTCCCTGGACTCCAATGCGCAGCCCTCTTCGGTGCCCAAGCTCAAAATGGTCATCTCGTCAGTGGGGATTACAGACGTTCAGCCGCCGAGGGCCGACAGCGAGAGCAGCGATGTCAGTTCCCCAGCGGTGACGATGCAAGTCCCGGAGCCAGATGTCAGGCAGTCGGTCACCACGATCATTTCCAGTCCTGTCACGATGTGGTCGCGACAAGACACCCAGGTCACCTTCGTTTGCAATCGATTGTCTGACAGTCCACATCCACCGCAGGGTAAGCCATCGATCTCTTCCGAGGCGCCGCATCGAGTACGGGTGACGCCCAGGCCGCCATCGCGGCCGGCAAAGAGTCGCGCCGTGGAGATTGGAGCCAGTATCGGCTGGACAGGCGGTGCCGTGGTCATGGCCTCGGCCATCGCCGGCGGCAAGGCGGGAGCCGTATTAGGTGGCGCAATCGGGACGTTTCTGGCGACACCGGTCGGAGGAGCCGCGGGCGTCGTCGCGGGAGCGATCGTGGGCGGGTTCCTCGGCGCAATGGGCGGGCTGATCGTCGTCGGCGTGCGAGGCATGCTCAACTCAAGCCGGAACTCCCTGATTAAGAGATACGAGCAGGAGTGCAGCGAGGCGGCGGATGACCTGATCAACAATCGCTTGCAGTTTGTGGATGGGTCCAGTCACGCAAACTCGTCGTTGACCGCCGGCGAGCGGGCGTCCATTCGCGCGGTGCTCAAGGAGACGGCGAGGCAGCGGGTCGCGACCAACATTCGCACTTCGCGCGAGTCGGGTTTCAAGCTCGAATACTCCGCAGAAAAATTGGAATCCGAACTCGCGACCCTCGCCGAGACGCTGGCCGGCCGACTTTCGGGCACGGCTTCAATGGTGGCGGGTATGGAGGTCAGCGACGTCTATCTGAAACCCGGTGACCTGGAATTCCTGCGAACTGGCATCCGTCAGATCGCTGCCGAAAATCTGTTTGCCGGCTATCAGAACTGGCTGCGGGCCGGTTGCGTCTCCGACGACCTCTTACCGCCGGTCGCGACAAAAGACGACCTGTGCGAGATCGCCAAGACGCTCCTCAACTCGATGCTGCAGGCGCGGGCAGGTCTTCTGCGCAACGATCCGCTCGGTAAAGCGCGCCAACGCGCCGATACCGTCGGGGAAACGGCGTTCGAAGCCATCTACAGATCTCCCCCCCAAACGCAGAAGGAAATCAGCAAACAAGTGCTCACCGAGAAGAGCTATGTTTTGGAGCAGGACGATCCGGATGTCCAGCAGCAGGACGAGCCGGCTGTCCAGGAGCAGACCGAGAAGCTCACCCGCAAGCTGGTCGACTTCCAGCTCGCCATGAAGGAATACACCGTGGCCCGCTGGAACCTGGCGGGGAATGGGGGAGAGCCTCCGGCTGACGAATTCGCACAAGATCGGGAGAAACTGATCAAAGCCGCCTGGTCCCGAATCAAGGAATCCCAACAGGTGGATCGCGCGCGTTGGTTTCTACGCGCTGACAACGATCTGCGAACTGCCTGGAAGTGCTTGCACTCGCTGGCCCAAAAGGGAATTCGCGCGGAAGGCGACGCACAATGCTCGCAGTTGAGCGACTTGGCTCGGCAAATGATTCTCAGTCTGCCCGATGGCGACGCCACCAGCGGCGCCAGCATACCGGCTTATGCTAAACGGTGCGACTCTTCGCTGGGCGCCCTGGCCAACAAGCTGCAAGAACAATGGGCCTCCGAGTTGCTTGACGAAACCACGGCCAGCAAGACCGGCCTGATCATTAAACTAGCAACGCCACTGAAGTGCTTCGACTACGTGCAGAAGAACTACCAGGACAGACCGGCGGGATTCGTCTCCCTGATCGACTCAAATGAGTCGTCAGAATCACGTCGCGAATCCCGCATCGCCCAAGGCAGCTTTGTAGGTGTTCCTAACGTCGCATTCCGCCCCAGCGTTTACCATGACGCGCTCGGCAGTGCGCGTCGGGCTGACTCAATTGTCCACACGGGCTTGAATAAGTTGGATTCGCACACCCAGAATTCGCAAGGTCAGGGTGGCGGCCAGCAAGACGATGCCGCGACGAACCGTGGGGCTGCAAATCACAGCCAGTCTTCTGAGGACGACTCGACGAATTCGCATTAACGGCCGTGCTGCGACCGGTGAAGACAACACCCAGGGCAATGAAGATGGAGACCGATGTCCAGCGGCGGGCCTTGGTCGGCGGAATCTCTGTCAGCGCCCACGAACTCGGGGTTTTCCACCGTCACCGACTCGCGGGTCGGGCGTGCGGCGGTCGGCCGAGCTTCAACGAAGTCCCCGGACGCCCAAGCGTTTTGCCGGTCCCACGACTCCGCGATGCAAGGTCAGCCACGCTCCGTCGTTCTCTTGGTGACGCCGCCCGCGCCGCGCGCGCGGCCAGAACCGCCGTTTGCTGTCGCGCCGAGATTCTCATGCCAAAACCTGGACCAACTGGAGGGCTACGAATCAGTACGGCAGTGGGACGTGATGCACGCCTCGCGGCCTCGGGCAGCGGTAATCTGTCGGTCGGAAATCGACGTACTTCGGTAAGCAAGACAAAAAGTCGCGTTCAGGGGTGTCACACGGTTCCTGCCGACGTTCCAGCGGAGGCGTTGACGGGATTTGCGGACATCATTCCTAATAAACTTACTTTTGTACAAAGCTACTCTGGCGGATCCTCCACGCAAGACTCCTCTACCGACGACGACTCCCCCGGTCTGATGCAGGGCCGCAGCACGCAGCAACCAAACGGCAATTCCAATCCGACGGATTCTCGGCAAGCCAGACCGCTGAGCGCCAGCGGTGGCAAACCCCCTGCCAACTCGACCCATCCGCAAAACGGGTTGAATCAACTCGGGGCGCCCATGGCGAAGAACGGACGCCAGCTCACTCCGCAACCGAACGACGCTTTTCATGGAACGTACCCCTGGGCCACCATAAAGGACAAACTCCGCAAGTCCTCAACCGAAAAAAACAACACTTCCAGCAAGCCAGAGATCCAGAGTAACAACACTCATCGCAAGCCGCAGCTTCAGCCTTTAGCATCGTACAACGACCACACCCACCCGACCCCACGCCAAGCAGGCCGCAAGCCCCAGGCGAACCATCATGACGAAGAACTCCCGCGCAACGGTACGGCCCAATCAATTGCGAAGAAGAGGGTCCAACTTCGTGCAAGGAACAAGCTCGCGCGCAGCCCCAATTCTCATCAACAGGTCCCACCACTGTCTCTAAAGGGGCAAATGGCTTCCTGCAGCGACCGCCGAATTAAGAAAAGTCAGCCTCGAGGAGGGGGGGCGTCTGGTCCGTCAAACCGCCAATGGCCGGTCGGCCAATCCGCCGGCGACTCCCCGCCTGAAACAGACACGGTCGCGAATTTCAGGGAAAAGGCCGTTCAGACGCTGCGATTCCGGGCCGAGCGGCAAACCGCACGCAAGGGCCGGCTCTGGGCATTGGGCGGCTGGATGGCCGCTTTGGGAGGAGCGGGAATCTTGGGGGGGCTCCTAACCCAAGGGGCGCTATTCGCCATCCCATTTGGCCTCGTCGGCGGGCCCGTTGGATACGCGGTTGGCGTCGGAATCTACGTCGCCGTCGGCGCCATTGTCGTAGTGTCCACTTGCGTGGACGGCGAGGTGAGCAGTGGCAGCGCCGCGTCGAGAAACGACGCCCAATTCCAATTTGATGTCACGCAGGAGGTGAACCGCCAAATCGACAGCCTTCTACAGCAAGGCAAGTTACCCCAGGAGTACCAGCGCATTCTCGATCAAGCCATCCAACACGTCGACCGGCGCGGTGAGAACCTTTCCGCTGACGTGCTACTGGACATCCACGAGCAGCTGCGCCGCCAGTTGGTGGATGGCATCAGCCGCTTCAAGTCGCATTACAGGGAGCAGGTGGCCACCGGCAACCTCCAAACGCTTGGTGACTTCCTGGTTGATCAAGTTGTTCGGCAGAAGAATCACCAAATCGAATTTGCTCGAAAACATGGCAATTTCCCCCCGGAATACCAGCACGTTCTCCATCAAGCCACCCTCGCATTCGACCAGCTCGGTAAGGCCGCCAATTTCTCCGACGCTATGCGAGCAGGAGTCCGCGACGCCCTGCGCGAGCACTTGAATGCTCGACTCTGGTGCTTCCAATCGAGTTACAGCGAGCGGGCGGCGGCCGATTCCCTCCAGACGTTTGGTGACTCCCTGATCAAATATGCGACGTTGTTCGAAGACGCCGCGACCGGGCGCGTGAAGGAGCGCGATATCGTCGACTTGCAGAAACATGCGCAGAAGCGGCTTAAAGGGCTGCTCGAAGTGCTCGACAACAGCGGGGCCACCACCGTGGATATCGCCAGAGCGCAAACGGACGCAGTGGTGTCTTGGCATGCCTATACAAACGCGATTACATTCGAAAGAGAATCGACCTCAAACCGGTTACCGGCGGACCCTAACCTACCACAATCCCTGCGACGGGCCGCTACGGATCTGCGCCGGGAAAAAGCAAGTCAAGCACGGCAGGCGAATCCGGCATCCGGCAACATCCGTACGAAGCGACACATTGCACGGCTGGCCGACCTGAATGCCCAACTACGTAAGTCGGAGAGCGAGCGCATCGGCCACCGAAGAAGATCTTCTAGCGGTATCTTTACGACCATGTCCTGCCAGTGTCACCGAGATATGATCGGTCAGGCTGCCATAGCAATGGACCTACCTGATCACAATCCAAGACACGGTCAAATCGATAGGTTGTCGAAAACAGATGAGCTTGCAGTGCTTGGAAAAAGAGCCAAAGCGGACGGCATGTTCGCGGCGGCGCACATCGTTTATCTGCAGCACCATAACATGGACCTTTGATCTCGGCGCGAGCAACGTCCGGAACGTGTCTCCGCCTGCTGTACTCTTGTCGGAGTCGACTCTGCCAACGGCCAAACAGATCATGGAGCGGCTGCGAGCGAAACGGAACGAGCGCGTGCAGAGTCAAGACTGGCCGGTCACGTTCAGCACGGAGTCCTGGTGTTTCAGGCGGCTCCCGCTTCGGTGGACGAGCTGCTCCAGCGATCGGACCTGTGGATGATCAGCATGAAGCAGCGGGGGAGGGACGCCACCGCCTACGAGGAGTGCCATTGGCAGTCCGTTGAAAATCGGCGTCGCGTCATTTGTCATCGCATCCGCGTGATGTTAGGCCGTCCGGTGCCGGGAGGGGCCTGGCCTACGATTTGGGAGACACCGTCTTGCCGTACAACTCTGCGAATCTGTCATCTACCTTGGAGGCGTTTCCGGACATGGCCAACAGGGTCAAATGCATCATGTGACAAGTCTTTTTCGCATCTTCACGTTGTGCCGCCGGTGCATCCTTCTGCCCATACAGTTTCGCACACTCCGAGTACGCTTGGCAAAAGGAGGATCCCGGCTTCAACAGCTCCAAGGCGCGCTCCTTCCCCGTCTGTTTGAAGAGCTTGTTCTTGTATCCGTCGCGTTCCATCTCCAGATTCTTGTAAGCGTACTCGCGCAACTTGCTCGGGTCGGGATCTTCAGTCGAACCGGCACGACCGGATTTGTATGATTCGGCAAGGTCATTATACGCCTGCAGGAACTGGTTCTTCCAATCTGATGCACTCTTCGAGTCGACTTGGAAGCTTGGGTTAAAACCAAGGGCCTGGTAGAGTGTTCCGCATATCTTGGTGGCGGTATGCGACTGCTGGCCCTCGACACGCCGCGCGCCGATCGTGTTCAATGGCCTCCGTCGCCACATCATCCACGTTTTCAATGCGTGCTCTCCCTCCTTCGAGTGGATGCTGCGCGCCAAGCGCCACATAGAGTGACCCACAAATGCACCCGTGACGGCTCCATAGACGCTCATGACGGCTAACCGACAGACGCCGGTTTTTATTGCTGTTAACAGGCGGTCGAACAACCCGTTGGGAGACCTTGACTTCCTGGCGTTGCTGCTCACCGACTCGCGGTCCCGGTCACCCTTCTGGAGAGGCGAGGACGGGCCGGTATTTTCCGTGGTGGGGTGTTGTCCATTACCGACATGCGGTCCCCCCGGTTGGACCTTCGCTCCTTGGCCGGACCGGGGCAGTTCGATTTGCACATTTAAGTCAGAAACGTTCGCAGTTGAGCCTGCGCCGTATGTTGATGAATTAACCATCGAACGATCCTCTATCGCGAGTGTGACGCTTGGATTCCTAACGCCGGAGACGGATTCGAGCGTTAGCAACGTCCTCATTTACAGCAAAACGCAGGCTCCACCGCGACCGAGACCTGTCTGGGGCATGGTGTCGGCAATTGGAGCGACGATCACCCGAGCGGGCAGAACCATTTGGATAGAGAACGCGGGCGGTAGCCCATCCTTGCAGCAACCCAGTGGCTGTCGCGCCGCCCTTAGGCCTCGCAAACCGATTGCGTTCCCACGAAACGCACCCCCCGGTGGTCACTCCGGTTGGTTTCGCCGCAAGGTCAATAAACGGCAATCTCGGCTGCGACCTGCTGCACAGCGGTGCTCAGTCCAAACCGAACTGGATAGGGATAGCAGATCACGCAGTCTCTCATGCCCTGCCGCAGACCGCCGCCGTGAGAGCGACATCTAGCTCCTCTGACGTCGTACCTCCCGCCGACAGCGCTCAAGAATTTCGGCTCGTTCCGTAGCAGGCAAAAATGCCCAAGCGTCGATCACGCGAAGCGGGTCTGAGCTCGGCTTTTTCCGTTTTTCACGAAGCAAAAAAAAGATTTGCAGACACTTCTCATTCAGCGCCTCGTTCCCGGGCTCCTGCCTGGGAACACCTTGTCTTCGAGGCTCTGCC
>JANQJJ010000377.1 GCA_028281725.1 Pirellulaceae bacterium
CTCCGATGTAACAGCTTGGCAAGCTTCACAGTTTGGCGCCGAGCATGTTCGAAGTCGGATAGACGTAGAATAATGCAGCCGAAACGACTGCCGCCGCGATCGACGCGCAGACGCTCCTTGGAAAGCGTCCGTTGAAACTCACGCTGATTCTGTAACAAGGGTGTCCATCGCGTACGCCTGGACCAAGGTGCGACAATCAGGCTGTCTACCCATGAAAACATAGGCGGCTCATCGTAATGCTAGGCTGACATCTCATGCTGCAAATCGATTCCGGACCAGTCGGACAGCCCCGTAGCGTAGGTGCAGGAGTCTCAGATTAACCACTGGATAGCCGATTTCCAGTACCATCTCCCTAGAACCCCAATATTTACCTACCCCCGTAATCGATAAAGTCGGCATGGGCTCTGACCGCCGGATTCTTGCGCGGCACCATCTCGAGAATCGCTCATGGGCCTACCGGGCGAGGTCGATCAAGCTACGATTGCAACAAAAAACCCCCTTGGAGCATCCTCATGGCAAAGGAAAACTACTCAAAATACCAGCAGAACGTGATCAAGCGATACTATGAGAATCGCGATACGATTGGCCTGCAGAGAGCTCAGGAGCTCGTGACCGAGCTGTATCTGGCCGAAGGCAAAAAACGTCAGAAAGTCTGGGATACGCTGGTCAAAAATCTGGAAAAAATGGGGGTTCCCCCCAAGCAGATTGCTCATCTGCGCGAGCAGGATAATCCCGAGTTAGTCGCCAAGCTCATTTCGGAGAAGATCTAGCGCGCAATCGGTTACGTGGTGCCGCGCCCTCGCTCGACGATCGTACGCGCTATCGGCTCGCAACCAAGCGGGGACCAAACAACTCTGGTCGGTCGCTTTTAAAACTCGTTAACGCGGCGTCCGGCAAGGTGCATCGGCGCGCTAGGACCAGGCGTTCCGCAGGAAGTCAACGAAGTTCCTATGGAAGATCTGTGTCAGGTCGACATCGGAGTACCCCCGCTTCTCCAGAATGCCTTGGAATGTCAGCAGGTCGGCAATCGTTTTCAGGTCCGCTGGGGTTTGCTCGTTTCCAAACCCTCCATCCAAGTCGGTTCCGATCCCGACATGCTTTGTGGTTCCCAGCAGTTGACATACATGATCGACGTGGTTGGCCAGCGACTCCAAATTCGCCTGGGGTAGGTCTTGATGTGTGGTGCTTCGTCGCCGCCAACCCGGGACGACCATCCAGACGTCGCATGCGATGCCAATGACGGCCCCGCGCTGGGCCAGCGCTCGAATCTGCTCGTCGCTCAATTGCCTTGGGTCGTCAACCAGTGCCCGGCAATTGTGGTGGCTGGCCCAGAGAGGACCTCGGTAGACTGCCAACGCATCCCAGAACGATCGATCGCATAGATGGGTGACGTCCAAGATCATGTTCAGACGATCCATTTCGGCGAGCAACTGGCGCCCTTTGTCCGAAAGCGGGCCGTCTTGGTCGTGTCCCAGCGCGTAGCGTCCCTTTCCATAATGGGCCGGCCCAACGGCTCGCAAGCCTTGGTGATAACACGCCTCGAGTTCAGAAACCTCGCGAATCGAATCCGTACCTTCCAAGCTCAGGATGTAACCGATCGGACAGGTCTCCGAGGCCGACTCCCAGGCTTGGAGGTGATCGTCCAGCTGAGCCCGGTCGCAGATCTGTCGCAGGTGGCCGGCGTCCTCCATGGCGCGATACCACGCGAGTTGCCCTTGCGTCATGGCCCAGGCCTGTTCAGGTGAGTTCCACGTTCCAATCGGGCCGAGCGGCTTCCTGCATCCGGCCAGTTGCGTGGCAACACACAATCCGATTCCGGCCTTCCGCATCTCGGGAAACGTGACCGTCGCGTTTCCCCTCCCGGCAAGATCCGTCATTCCCGCTTCAGCGGCTCGAACCTCCTCGATAGACAGCCGGAGGTCGCGGTTGTACTCGATCGCGTTGAGGCTCAGGTCGAGATGGGCGTCAAATATCAGCATTGTTGGTTGGGCCGCGTGAGGAGTCAGTTAGCTGCCGTCTCTGTTGCGTTGGAGCCACTGGACCGCTTCAGGCTGCGAAAGCTGATCTGGTTTGGAGGCCAAGGAGGCGACGATACCGGCTGGGACGGAAACCAGCAGCGAGGGAATAACGGGGTTGCCCCAGTAGCTGTTCCAGGTGGGATTGGCGCTGATGACCACTGCGGTGGCCGTTGCGCTGGACAACGATGCCAAGGCGCCAAGCCAATTGTACCTGGGCCACAAGCGACCGCAGACCCCGGCGACGCACATTCCGGTAATGAACAAAGCGACCATATTCTTGATATAGCCCACAATGCTGTCCGCCGTTAAAGCCATCGCCAGCGCCAGGCCCGTCGTGATGACCAGGGCGATTCGGGACCAAAATACGACTCGTTCCGCAGGCGGCGGGCGCCGATAAATGGCCACCCAAATGTCGCCGATGACAGTCGTCACGGCAGCCACTGCGTCCGAACTAGCACTCGACATCGTGGCGGACAGGCCCGCGAGCAGTATCAAGATGCCCATAGCGGTCGGCAACACCTCCGTGGCAATATACGGAAACGCATGATCGGCCGTTACCAAGTTGGGGTTCTTCGCAAAGGCGGCCATACCAATGATGGCAGGCAAGCTCGCGAAGGCGAGATAGAGCAGGCCCGAGGTCAAGAAGGCTCTGCGAATTTCTCGGATCGTTCTTCCGGAGTAGATTCTTTGTCGGAACGAAGGCGTGCCCAGAACGCCCACCGCGATGACGACGACCAACGAAAGGGAAGGCAACCACCCCGTTTCGAGGTTACTCGCGGCGAGCTGAGTATGAATCGCTTGGAGCTGGTCCCACCCGCCAATCGATCGCAATGCAAAAACTGCCGTGATGACAAATCCCACGAACAACACAATGGCTTGAAGCGAATCGGTCCACACGACCGCCGTGTATCCGCCAATGATCGTGTAGACCCCAAATCCGACGGCGATCCACAACTTGGCTTGTACCGGCGATACCTCAGCGACAAACTGCAGGTACTTTCCCCCGCCCAGAATATGCGCCCCCAGCCAGCCGACACTCGCCAGGTAGATGAACACGGACAGCAGGTTCCGAACGGTTCGATTGGCGCCAACGTAGGAGGATATCTCTTCCGCCATCGTCATAAAACGGAACTCGCGCACCGGTGCGAACAGCCATGCGGCCAGGAAAATGCCTGCGGCTCCACCGACGCAGAACAGCGATCCGAACCAACCGTTTTCATACGCTTTGCCGACGGCGCCCATCGACGAACCGGTACCCACCATGGTTGCAACGGTCGTTCCGAGCGTCAGGAAGAACGGCAGCGCTCGCCCGCCGAGCAAGAAGTCTTCACCACTTTGCTTCTTCCGCGTCATCCACCATCCAAAAAGGATGACGCCGATCAGGTAGGTGAAGAAGCAAGTTAAAAAGAGGTTGGAGTTCATGACACGCCTTGCCCGGTTGGGACCGCCGAGCTAAGAATCCTTGCCCAGCGAAGCCAGATAGGCAACCAGGTCCCTCAGCTCCCGACGACTCAGGCTCTTGAGCAAGTCGATCGGCATGGCCGACTTGCCCTTCTTCCTTAAAACCACCTCGGCGGGATCGATCTGAATGATCTTGCCTTCGGCGTCCATCAGCTCGATCTGATCCGGCGTCTGGTTGCGCAGAATGCCGGTGATGATCTTGTCGTCTTCGGTCAGCAAGATGATCGTTTCGTAGTTCTCAGCAATCTTGGCATCCGGATCAACGATCGACTCCAGCAGGTAGCGGTGGTCCTTGGTCTTGCCGATTTCCGTCAGCACCGGTCCCACCTCGCCACCGGTCTCGCCGACTCGGTGACAGCGAACGCAGGACAGTTCTGTTTTGTTGAAGAACAACTCGCGTCCCGCTTCCACGTCACCGCCAAACATGCAGTCGCGATAAGCTTCGAGAGAATCAGCCGCGCGACGAGACGATTCAAAACGATTCAGTGCCGCTATCGACTCGCTGGAGACTTGACCTTCAGCAGCTTCAATCACGTTGAGCCAAACGTCCGGCGGCAGCTTGTCGGCGAGGTACCTTTTCAGCCCGTCTTCGATCAAGGTGGTCGCTGCAGGTAAGTCGATGCCGGCAACGGCATCCCAGGCAGCCTGACGGACGCGCCGGTCATCGGCGGACACCGCCTTGGCAAGCAGCGGCAAGGCATTCTCGGGATCGAGGTCGGCCAACAACAGCATGGCCTGCGCCTGCACTACCGGAGAAATGTCCCCCTCGGCTAGGCTTGCAACTAGCGGCCGCGTCTGACGGTCTCCCAGGCTGACCAAACCGGCCAACGCTTCGCTACGCAGCTGGGCCTGATGAGACTCTTGTTGGACAAATGCTCGGAGCGAGTCACATGTGCCGCGTAACTCGAGAGAGACAGCGGCCTGGATTGCCTTGGCCTGCAGTAGCGGCGAGCCGCCTAGCAATCCTGCAAACCTTGCCTCCAAGGCTTTTCGAGCGGTCGCCTGATCGCGACCTGCCAACGGTTGGTAGCGGTTCATGACTCGGTCCAATTCCCCTGGCTCCCCCCAGGTACCGAGCATTTCAATTGCCTCGGCCCGCGTGGCGTCAGATCGATCAGAGTCCACGGCCAAAGTAGCGACGGCAGCTACCGCCGAGTTGCCGGCGAGTCGGAAGTTCGCGTTGAGTACCCGCCGGGCCAGAGCTTCGTCTTCGATGGGACTGCCGGCAAGCGCTGCCAACTGCGGCAGCGCTGCATGGAGCTGAGGCACATCATGGATGGCGCGTCCGGCTTCGAGTCGCACGCCCGCGTCCGGATCTGCCAGAAATCCAGCGATCCTCAAGTCGGCCAGTTTTCGCAGCGCTACCACCGCGGCAATCCGCACGGATCGCGAGCGATGATCTTTTAGGGCCTCCACTAACGCCGGATCGTCCAAGCCGCTGAGCATCATGATTCCCGCGTGCCGCAGGGCCGGATCGATGTCGCGGTTACGAGTCAACATCTCGCAGGTAGGCTCCAAAGCGGCTCGGAGGTGCATTTTTCCACTGGCAATGCAGGCGGCGTATTGCACGCGCGGCTCAGCGTCGCCGATCAACGCCACCATTTTGTCACTCAACGTCTCCAGCCCCAGGTCGCCGACGACAGCCGCCGCCGATGCGCGAACGTTCCCATCGGCGTCGTCCAACGCGGCTGCCAGAGGCGCCGTGACCGTAGCGCGAAGGTCTGGTGTCAACCTGGCTGCTTGTCCCAGGCCCCAGACACCATGAATTCTGGCGATCACCCCCGCGCTAGAATCGGCGACGACGTTTACGAACTCACGCAGTTCGCCGCGGGTCGCCAATTCCCACTGCGCCTCCAAGCGAATGCGACGATCTGCGTGTCGCAGCAACTCGCCTAGTCTCGCACCGTCAAGAGTCGCAAATCCTTCCTGGAGCAACTGCTGGACTTCCTTGACAATTTCCTGCTGCCCAGCCGTGGTGTCGGCAAACCGGTAGATGCGGCCTTTGCCCTCCCCGACCCAACCATTGCCCCAGTCGCATATCCACAGTGCTCCGTCGGGACCAAAGTCCACATCGGTAGCCAGAATGTTCCACAAAGGTTGCTCGCTTCGCTCGAGTTTCCAGAAGGCACCCTCAGGTTGGGTACGGATCAGCCGGACGCCACTATTGCTGGCACCACCGCGGAAGTCGACCATAAAAAAGCAATTGGCATAGTCGCCCGACAAACCGGTTCCGGGGTAACACGTCAGGCCGGACGGTCCGTCACCAATATTCGCGATCGGCGGCACGATGTAAGCAGGTGTTTCCTCGAAATACGGCTCCCATATCTTCTCGCGATTGAACGGTCCACGATCCGGCAAGTACTGATACATCATCCGCCAGCCCGAATCTCCGCCTTCCATGACATTCACCCACCGCGCTTTGTCACCGCTGTCCGAGTTGTTGTCGCCGGTGAAAAGATAGCCGAAATCATCAAAGGCCAGCTCTTGCGGGTTGCGGAGGCCGGTGGCGAATACCTCGAGTCGCGAGCCGTCGAGTTCACACCGGAAGACGGCGCCGCTTTCGGCGTCCTGGAGCGTACCCTCCTTGGTTTCCACGTTGTATCCCCGATCACCAATGCTGAAGTAAAGGCGACCGTCCGGTCCGATGATCAATCCGTGCAAGTCGTGGCCACGAAACGCGACGCGAACGCCGTACCCATCGTGAAGTACCCGACGCGCGTCTGCCCGGCCATCACCGTCTTCATCACTCAGCAGCCAAAGTTTGGGAATACACGTGTAGTAAGCTTGGTTGCCGCGCACTAAAACGCCGGCTCCCGTGCCGTCTTCGAGTTGGTTGAAGCCCTCGGCAAACATGGTGGCTCGGTCCGCAACGCCGTCGCCATCGGTGTCTTCGAGCAAGCGGATCCGGTCGTCATGAGCGGTATACCCGGCCGAGTCTTCGCCAAGCAACCGGCGATGGTAGGCGATGCGATCCTGCACGGACTGAGCCGCCAAATCGGCCAGCAACCACTGCCGATCATGTTTGCGATTGTCAGTCACGCCACGGTCTTGCCGAAACGATTCGCAAACAAAAACTCGGCCTTGATTGTCGACGTGCAGCGCCACGGGATTGGCCAGATCGGGCTCGGAGGCAAACAAGGAGACATCCCAGCCTTGCGGCTTGCGAAAGCTACTCATGGCCAGTTCGCCCTCGTCGGAGGCGCCAACCGGTTCGTCGGCCGCGAGGCGTCCGTCGCCGCTTTCGGTTTCCGTGTCAGCACACCATCCGAGCGGACAGGCGAGCCCCCATAGGGCGACGGCGATACAGAATCGCCGGAGAATAATGTTCATGGTCGTTGACAGTTGCCGGGGAACGTGGAGCATGATTGGGTTGGGAGACCCGCTCTCGGAACGCATTTCAAAATCGACGGAGCCGGTTGGGGGGAAATCTATTTTGAAAGTCGTTCTTAGGACCAAGTCCGTGGGTGCTCAGTCTAATTTGATCGTCCCGGGGACACAACGCAAAACGTGGTTGGCAGGTTCCTCGCTTGTAGCCACCGAGTGACTGAAACGATGCCGCCTCCAGAACGCGTTCGCCTCCCGACCGGCACCCCTGGCCTGGACTGGATGATTACCGACGATGGCAGCCGAACGCTGTGGGACCAAGAGGTTCGTGAGACCTACCATAGTGGCTGCGGCGCGGTCGCCGAGTCGCTGGGCGTCTATCTCCTCAACAGTGGGGTGGCCAATCGACTGCGGGCCGGCAAGGCGACTTCCGTTCTGGAATATGGTTTGGGTACCGCCACTGCGTTCCTCTTGACGGCCTCTGTCGCTGATTTCGCCCAGGTGCCACTGCGGTACGCCGCGCTGGAAAACGTTTTTTTACCGGCTGAAGTCTTTGAATCGCTTCAGCTGGTGAAGTCCTTGTCGGATCGCGCCACGCAAACTGCTGGTGGGGCTGAGGCCAGGCCCGAACATGAATTCGATTGGGACTGTCTCAACTCCGTTGGTACCTTGCTACACGGCTTGACGGCCGCACGTCGCCATCTGCCGAGGGACCCCGAGCCCGGCGAGTACGTTTTTGAACTCGGCGACTACGTGACCCTAACTGTCCAGATCGGGGATGCCCGAGACTTTCGATGCGATAGTCCGTCGGCTTCCGCCTTGGCCCCGTTGGACGCGATCTACTTCGATGCGTTCAGTCCGGACACCAGCCCGGAGCTCTGGACACGCGAGGTATTCGAGCAGGCCTTCGGCGCGCTTCGGGCCGGGGGCACGCTGACCAGCTACTGTGTCAAGAGTGCCGTTCGTCGGACGCTCCGTGACGTAGGATTCGACGTCCGGCGGGTGCCTGGCCCGGTGGGCGGAAAGCGAGAGGTTTTGCTGGCGGTCAAGTAGCATGCGGGCGCCTGACGCCGATTGGCAAGACCACTAGACCAAGCGCATTTTTCATAGGATGCTAATGGTTTCTCCTCAACCAAAAACAAGACACGCAACTGACTCGCCTCACACTAGCGACACCGAAGATGCTTGAATCGATTGCTGCTGCCCCGCCAGACCCCATTCTCGGTTTGACCGAAGCCTTTCAGAAGGATGCTCGCTCCGAGAAAATCAATCTCACCATTGGGGTTTATCGCGATGACACGGGCCAAACCCCCGTCCTGGATTGTGTGAAGCAAGCTGAGCAGCGATTGCTCGCGGGGGAAACGACCAAGGGCTACTTGGGCATCGATGGCTTGGCGGATTTCAAGCGCCTGGCGACCAACCTGACGCTGAGCGAGCTGGTGTCCCATGATCGGGTAGCGGCGGCGCAGACCCCCGGTGGTACGGGCGCATTGAAGGTGGCCGCGGATTTTCTTGCCAAGAGTGCTCGGGGTGCTCGGATCTGGTGCAGCACGCCAACCTGGCCCAACCATACCGCTATCTTCGAGGCGGCCGGGCTGCAGCCTCAGGCCTATCCCTACTTGGGGGCCGATCGTAGATCTCTGGATCTGACGGCCATGCTCGATACAGTCGAGCGGGAGGGTCGAGCAGGCGATTTCATTTGCTTGCACGCATGCTGTCACAATCCGACCGGCGTCGATCCGACGACCGAACAGTGGGCTGAGATCGCCGAGTTGACCGCACAGCGTGGCATGCTGCCGGTAGTCGACTTTGCGTACCATGGTTTCGGAGACGGGCTTGTTGAAGATCGTCTGGGATTAGCCGAATTGGTAGCGCAGCACGAAGAGCTGCTGATTTGTAGCTCGTATTCGAAGAACTTTGGTCTGTACGGCGAACGCGTCGGAGCGCTGCTCGCGGTCTGTCCGTCGGCTCAGGCGGCCAGCAACGTGGCCAGCTGCGTCAAGCAGGTTGTGCGCAGCAACTATTCCAGTCCGCCTCGACACGGCGGCGCCATTGTGGCCTGTGTTCTGGCGGATGAAAGCCTGAAAGCCCTTTGGGAACGTGAACTTGCTCAGATGCGAGGCCGTATTCATTCCATGCGCCGGCGATTTGTCGAATCGATGAAGGAAACCGGCTGTGAAACTGACTTTTCTTTTCTGCTCGACCAGCGCGGAATGTTTTCCTTTAGCGGCTTGTCACCAATGCAAGTGGATTGGTTGCGAAACGAGAAGGGCGTGTACATCGTTGGCAGTGGACGTATCAATGTGGCCGGCATCACGCTGGAGAACTTGGATACGTTGGCAGCGGCCATCTCGGAAGCACTTGCGTCCTGAGCTGATTCCAAGGGATCCTGAATGCGTTACTTGATCACAGGCGGTTGCGGGTTTATCGGCTCGCACCTGGCGGAAACGTTGCTGGCCGCCGATCACCACGTAACGGTTCTCGATGACCTGTCGACCGGCAAAATCGCGAACATTCGATCGATCGAAAACGATCCCAATCTGCGCGTGCTGATCGGAAGCGTGACGGATGAGCAATTGGTTCATGAAGCGGTTAGCCAGTGCGACGAAGTGTTTCATCTTGCCTCAGCGGTCGGCGTCAAACTGATTATGGACCGGCCCGTCGAGACAATCGACACCATCGTGACCGGAACGCAGGTCGTTTTAAAACAAGCCAACCGCTATCGCAAGCCGCTGCTGTTAACATCCACATCGGAGGTCTACGGAAAGTCGTCTTCGGTACCGTTTGAGGAAGACGGTGATCGGTTGGCCGGCCCAACGACCAAACATCGCTGGGCTTATGCGTGCGCCAAAGCACTCGATGAATTCCTGGCAATGGCTTACTGGAAATCGACCAATCTACCCGTCGTGGTCGTCCGGCTGTTCAACACGGTGGGAGCGAGACAGACCGATCAATACGGCATGGTGGTTCCCAACTTCGTCAAACAGGCGCGGGCCGGCGCCGTATTGCGTATTCATGGCGACGGACGGCAGTCACGCTGCTTTTGCCACGTGTCCGATGTGGTTCGGGGATTGGTTGGGCTGATGAATTGTTCCGGCGCCTACGGTCAAGTGATCAACCTGGGAGCGACAGAAGAGATTGCGATTGCCGATCTTGCTCGGCGAATTATCGAGCAAACCGGCAGCTCCTCCACCGTCGAATTTGTTTCGTACGAATCGGTATACGGCGAAGGATTTGAAGACATGCAGCGACGGGTGCCATCGATCGAGAAAGCACGCGCCCTGATCGGCTGGCAACCCGAGAAGAACTTGACGGACATGATCAACGATGTCGGGCCAGGCTAAGCACCGCCCTCGGTTGTTTCTCGTGGCGACGCTAAACCGACTCCGCCCCGATTCAATTCCGCCTACATGCGATACAATTGTCGTTTCGCGACCCGCAATGAAACTCGAACCCATTTCAAACCAACCAACCGTTTAGGAGTCGGGCTATGTCGACTGTGATAGAGCAATCCGAAGCAATCCTGGTGGCCGGCCGATGGCGGCAGGCCGCTGCAAGCAGCTATTTCCATTCCTCCAACCCGGCCACCTGCGACGAGTTGCCGGAGAAGTATCCGGTGAGTAGTTGGTCGGATTGCGAAGAGGTGCTGACGGCTGCGGCTGACGCTGCCGAGCAGCTGCGTGCTCTGCCCGTGGCACAGATCGCCGAGTTTTTGGAAGCCTACGCACAACAGATCGAAGCAAACGTCGATGAGTTGGCGCAGATTGCCAACGCGGAAACCGCATTGCCAGTCAAACCGCGGCTGGCCGATGTAGAAATCCCGAGAACCATAGGACAACTTCGGCAAGCGGCCCAAGCGGCCCGCAGCAGTTCCTGGGCTCAGCCGGTGATCGATACCAAGCTCAACATTCGGTCGTGCTACGAGGCGATCGGGCCGGTCTGCGTGTTTGGCCCGAACAATTTTCCGTTTGCGTTCGGAAGTGTCTCCGGGGGCGATTTCGCTGCGGCCATCGCATCCGGAAACCCGGTGATTGGCAAGGCCAATACGTCGCATCCGGGAACGACGAAGAAGTTAGCCGAATTGGCGCTAGCCGCAACCAGCCAGTCAGGGCTTCCGCCCGCGACAGTCCAGCTGATTTATCGTCTCTCTCACGACGATGGCGCCAAGCTCGTATCCGATTTCCGTGTGGGCGCGATCGGCTATACCGGCAGCCGCCGAGCCGGTCTGGCTCTCAAATCGGCCGCCGATGCGAGTGGCAAGCCTATCTATTTGGAGCTATCTAGCGTCAATCCAGTCGTCCTGTTGCCGGGAGCTCTCCAGCAACGCGGCAGTGAAATCGTCGATGAGTTCCTAACCAGCGCGCTGATGGGAACGGGCCAGTTTTGCACCAATCCAGGTCTGGTGCTGGCTCTCCGCGGCGAAGCGACCGATCGTTTCGTCGATGCAGTGGCTGAAAGATTTGAATCCGCGCCGCCAGGTACGTTGCTGTCGACCGCCGTGCAGAGCTCGCTTACGAAAGCCATAGAGACGTTGACCGCTGCCGGTGCCGACCTCGTGTGCGGTGGTCAGGCGATCGCAGGTAAATGTAGTGTGACCAACACGTTGCTCAAGGTGGCCGCATCCAAGTTCATCTCCGACCCGGAGGTTTTTCAGACCGAAGCGTTCGGCAACGCGTCGCTGGTCGTGGTGGCCGACACGGTGGACGAGTTGGCCAGTGTAATCCGCTCGCTCGAAGGCAATTTGACCGGTTGCCTTTACTCCGCCAGCGATGGAGCGGACGACGACGCCTATGCGCAGCTCGCACCGCTGCTGGTAGCGGGCGTAGGGCGGTTGCTTAATGACAAGATGCCTACAGGCGTTGCGGTCAGCCCTGCCATGAACCACGGTGGACCCTATCCGTCGACCGGTCATCCCGGCTTCACGGCTGTTGGGATTCCGGCCAGCATTTGGAGGTTTGGGAAGCTAACCTGCTACGACGGAGTCCGCGCTGAGCGACTCCCCGCATTGTTGCAGGACAAGAATCCGACCGGCGATACCTGGCGGTGCGTCGACTTGAACTGGACAACGGCAGACGTCGGCTGATTGAGTGATCACCGGCCAAGCCGGTGGTTTGAGGAAGGCGCTAGACAGGTGCCTTACGCGGAAGGCTGATCCCAAAATGCAGAACGGCGACACAGAGTTTGTGTCGCCGGTTCGCAATGGGCGTAGGGACTACTGGGCGTGCTCGTCCCGTGACATATCGGCTTACATGCAGCATCCGCAGCTAGGTGCCATTTCGCAGCCACAGCTAGGCGCCGCGTCGCAGCAGCTGGACTTGCGGCTACGGAGCTTGCTGAAGAAAGCCTTCAGCTTGCCGCCGTGGCGATGAGCGCAGGGATCTTCGCAGCAGCTAACTTCGCAACCGCAGCTAGGAGCAGGCTCACAGCAGACCGGTGCTGGCTCGCAGCAAACGGGAGCAGGTTCGCAGCAAACCGGTGCTGGCTCACAGCAGACCGGAGCGCATGGATCACAGCAGCTGGACTTGCGGCTGTGTAGCTTGCTAAAGAAGGCTCTCAGCCTTCCACCTCGGCGAGCACAAGGATCTTCACAGCAGCTGACTTCGCAACCGCAGCTAGGAGCGATTTCGCAGCCACAGCTGGGAACAGCGACTTCGCAACCACAGCTGGGTGCGCGATGATGGCCAAACAGACCCGCGTTCGCGTTGGACGGAGCCAGACAAAGGCCAGCTGCCAACGCCAGGGCGGCAACAATTCGAACGGACATTTCGGAGTCTCCACAAAACTGGACACGTGTTAAGGATTGGGTGGACTGCGTCTCAATTGCTCGTCGGCGACGAACACCGGCAACCGTTTGATTGTTTGGCCGGCCGTTCGTGCGGAGGCTTGACGGACGCAGGTCCCATGACATTCTTCCGCGTCAAGTTTCGACCACCCGGGTTCGAAATGCTTACCGAATTCGGCAACTTTGTTCAGATGGTGCCCTTTACCCAGTCCGATTATTTTCACAGCTCCGAATATGCCGATATTTCCGATTGTCGTCTGATACCGCAGGCGCTAAGCAGGCACATAAACAACGGCAAAACGGGATCTGACAACCGGCCAGAAAAAGGTGTCTGACCCTCCACGACCATTCGTTTTTTCCATGTTTCAGCACGGTTTCCAAAGGGTCAGACACCTTTTTCAGCAGGCTGCTAAGGGACGACGAAGCCTTCCGGCGTTCCGGGTATCAGGGCGTTATCCGGAGAGTCGGGAGGCCCCAGCAGACACAGATAAGCAAATAAATCTTGCAATTCCTGCCGAGTCATCTGGGATTCCACCCCTTCGGGCATGAGACTCTTCGTGCTATCTTGCACGTCTTCAATATCTTCTTGCTTATCAAACTCGACCGTCTTGCCTCCTTGGATTTTCAGCCGGAGATAGCGATCGTTTTCAGCGGCGATCAGACCGGAGACGATCTGCCCGTCGACCGTCAGTACCGTTTTGGCTTGGAAAGCAACGCCCACAACGAGACTGGGATCGAGAACGTTCGAAACCAGTTGTTCCAGACTTCCGCGGCCATTGTTAACGATGTTGGGTCCGACCTCATAGCCCTCGCCATGCAAGACGTGGCACTGCGAACAGACCCGCTGAAAGATCTGCCGGCCTCGCCCGGCACTTCCAGTCACACCGGAGCGAAGATGCCCGAGCGTCTCTTCAACTAGCTTTTGACGTTCCGCGTCGTCCACTTCTCGGATCGTTCCCCAGACGGAGGTGATCTTCTGTTTCAGCTGGAGGTCGTCCGAAGCAAGCCACTTGCGAAGCTGATTGGTGTTGACCAAATCCTTGTTGATTCGCTTGGCCCGAATCGCATCGACCAGCGCGGCCATCGAGTCAGCAGAACTTGTAAGAGGCTCGATGGCCGCAATCTTGGCAGCCTGCGAGAGAGTTGGCCATTCAGACAGAATCGTATGCGTCGCGCGACTTCGGTCGGAAGCCACCGCTTCGCGCATCACGATCACCTTCCACGGCGTGGGTATTTCATCCGCCGCAAGTGAGTCCACGAAGTAGTCTAATGCTGACTTTTTGTCGGTGTGGAACCAAACTCGCAATAACAATTCGCGACTGCTCTCCTCCCGGAACTTGCCAAGCGCGGAGCGAATGCGAGGAGAGAGATCGACCGAATGCGGCCCCAGCAGTGCGGTCGCCGCCAGAGAGATTCCAAAACGAGGATCGGTCGCGCTATCGGCAGCCACGACCTCGCTGAGCTTGGGAGCCAACGGACTCAGAGCGTCTCGCAACTCCGGCAACATGCCGCGGTCAAACGCCTTCTCGATCGTGCGCACTAGCGTGGCCGCCGCACTTTTGGGGTTGGGCTTCCAAAGTAGACCGGCGATTTTTACCGGCCCCGACAGATTCGGTGGCGGCGATGCCGATTCGTCCTCTTGTGCGGAGGACCTCAGCTTGCCGACCAGACACGCGGTGACTACGAGAGACCAAAATACGACAAGCCTGGAGTGGCTGGATTTCAACTGCATCGGTTACAATTCCGTCGGTGGGCTAGGCTGGAGGGTAAGCTACGGATACTAAATGGCGACTGGCGAAACGTACAGCGCCATCCCCCCATTTCTTGAAGACAAATTGATCATCCGGACCTCTTTTCACACCCAAATCAGAGGACTGCACAGCTCGGATTTCACTTCTCAGGCGTGATGCGCTAGAATCTGGCAGGGGGTACGTTAGGTAGGCCACAAATAGAGGGGGAATTCCCGCTCCCTACATAATATATTGTCATAAAAGGTGCGAACCAGGTATCCAGGGTCTCGTATTAACATCAGCGAGCTAATGGAAGGTGGTAGCAGAGCAGCGGGTCAGCAGAGAGGAGTATTGAATGTCCAATCGCATTTTTCGTTCGAGCATCGTTTGTTTCGGGCTGTTTTTTTCAGGCTTCATTTCGATCGGATTGGCCCAGGAAGTCCCGGGAGCCGCGGGCGTGACGGACCGGGGCGATGCGGACGACCAAACCAAGCGTGCTTCGGCCATATTTGCCGGCGGTTGTTTTTGGTGTGTCGAAACGGACTTTGACAAGGCTCCCGGGGTCATCGACGTCATCTCGGGATATAGTGGCGGGCGAACCAAAGAACCGACGTACGACAACTATGCCTCTGGGGGACACCGCGAAGTGGTATTCGTGGTCTATGATCCGACTCAGGTTACCTACGCGGGATTGGTCGAGTACTTAATCAAACACATCGATCCGACCGATCGCCGTGGTTCTTTTAACGACAAAGGCATCCAGTATAGTCCGGCCGTCTACTACGCCAACGATCAGGAGCAGGCAGATGCCCAGCGCGTGATCGAGGCGATTGACGACATGAAAGTCTACCGTGGCAAAGTAGCCGTGGCCATAGAACCGCGATCCGCCTTCTGGCCGGCCGAAGACTATCATCAGGATTACCACCGGAAGAATACCATCAAGTACAACTTCTTTCGTCTACAGTCCGGTCGGGATGCCTTCGTCAACCGTCACTGGGGCGCCCGGTCATCCCTACTGGAGCTAGCCGGCGCCTATCCGGAAGGCGCTGGCCCGATGGCCGACAGCGAATCCGACGAGGGCGCGGCGCCGAAGCCCTGGGTTACCTTCCGCAAACCCAAGCCAATCGAACTGAAAAGGAAGCTCACAGCGATCCAGTACAAAGTGACTCAGCAGGACGGTACAGAAGTAGCATTCCGCAACCCCTATTGGGACAACGAGCAAGAAGGGATCTACGTAGACGTCGTGTCCGGCGCGCCACTTTTCGCATCCAGCGCCAAGTACAAGTCGGGAACCGGCTGGCCTTCGTTCGTGGAACCGCTGAGTCCCGACGCCGTGATTCTGAAGTTGGATCGCAAGTTCTTTACCACCCGAACTGAGGTCCGCTCGCGGTATGGTGATTCCCACCTAGGGCACGTCTTCGACGATGGACCACCGGAGCGCGGTGGAAAACGATACTGCATGAACTCGGCCGCTTTGCGCTTCGTGCCTAAAGAAAAAATGGAAGAGGAGGGCTACGGCGAATTCCTGAAAGCACTTGACCGGCCGTTAGCGACGCCCAGCGGGAAATAGTCGCTTGTGCCCCGAGCGGCCCATGCGCCCGGTTTACGCCCCGCGTTCGCCGAGAAGGATGTTGTCGATCAGCCGCGTCGCGCCGACGTAGGCCGCGATAAGAGCCACCGCCGGACGGTCGACTCGCCCGAGTGTTTGCAGCGAATCGCAATCGACTACACGAGCGTAGTCGATGCGATTGGCGCCTCGCTCATAGAGGGTCTGCTCCATCGCTTTTTCCAACTCGGCTACCTGATCGGTGCCGGCGCCGAACAGTTCCTTGACGGTCGTCAGCGCCGCCCACAGACTGAGCGCCGCTTGCCGCTCGGCTGGGCTTAAGTATCGGTTGCGGCTACTCATGGCCAGTCCATCCGGTTCACGCACCGTCTCGCAGCCAACCACGCGAATCGGGACGTCCAGGTCTTCCACCAGGCGACGAATGACAGCCAGTTGCTGATAGTCTTTTTGTCCAAAATAGGCGACCGTCGCGGGAAGAATATGGAAGAGTTTGAGGACGATCGTGGCCACTCCGCGAAAGTGGTCTGGCCGACAAACGCCTTCGAGCGGCTCCGCAATGGCGGGTGGGTGGATGTACGTGGAGAAGCCCTCCGAATACAGTTTGGCCTGCGGAGGCACAAATAGGAGATCCACGTCCAGCTCGCTCAGCGCCTGAAAATCAGCCTCAGGCGTACGAGGATATTGGGCGTAGTCTTCATGGGGTCCAAATTGCGTCGGATTAACGAAGATGGTCGCAGCGGTCACGTCGCATTCCTGGCGGCTCTGGCGGACCAGCGCCAGATGGCCTTCGTGCAGAGCGCCCATCGTGGGTACCAGGCCAATCCGCAGTCCGTCTCGCCGCCAATGATCGATGTGAGCATATGCCTCATGAGGACTTTCGACTATCTTCACGTACCAATCCTCTTGTTCAACAGGTTGTGCCTCAGTGTTCTCAATCCGAATCTAAGATTGTACTAGCATGAGTAAAGTCTGCGTAATCAACGTTGTTGGCCTGACTCCGGGTCTCGCTGAGCACGCACCTCGCGTTTCCGAGATAGGCGAGCCACGGGCGTGGAAGAGCCCGGTTCCGGCGGTGACCTGCACGTCCCAGGCGACCATGCTCACCGGCTTGGCTCCTCGCGACCACGGCATCGTGGGCAACGGATGGTACTTTCGAGATACCGGAGAGATTCGCTTTTGGCAGCAGTCCAACCGACTGATCCAGGGACGAAAGCTCTACGAAGGTGTCGACACGGCGAAGATGTTTTGGTGGTTTAATCAAGGTGCCCCAGTGCGCTGGTTCGCGACCCCCAAGCCCTACTACGGCTGCGATGGTTCCAAAGCATTTGGGATTATCGACAAGACGGATTGCCAGCTGACGAGCGCTCTGGGGGAGTTTCCATTTTTCAGCTTCTGGGGACCACGAGCGGGGCTACCGAGTTCTCAGTGGATCGCCCAGGCCAGCGCGCGGGTAATTCGCCAGAATCGACCCGAACTGACGCTGGTTTACTTGCCGCACCTGGACTACGACTTCCAGCGGTTTCCTACCCACGAGACCAGGCGCGTCCAGGAGGTCGACGCGTGCGCCGGCCAAGTCATCGACGCGGCCAATGAGATTGGTGCCAAGACGGTGGTGGTATCCGAATACGGGTTGGTGCCGGTCTCCAGACCTGTGCTGATCAATCGTGCGCTGCGCGAGGCCGGTTGGCTTCAGGTCCGTGACGGCCCCTTTGGTGAGACGCTAATGCCCATGGAATCCAAGGCGTTTGCCGTAGCGGACCATCAGCTGGCCCATCTGTACGTGAACGATCCTGAGATCGTCTCCGAGGTGCGGCGAACGGTAGAGGCTCTTGATGGCGTGGACCAGGTGATCGAGCCGGGTGATTTGGAATTGGATCATCCACGTAGCGGCGAGCTGATTGCGTTGGCCGAGCCCGATGCCTGGTTTGCGTACTACTACTGGTTGGACGAAGCCCGCGCGCCGGACTTCGCCCGGACGGTCGATATCCATCGCAAGCCGGGCTATGATCCGTGCGAGTTGTTTTCCACTTCATCGCTGCGCGCCGCAGCCAGACTACTCCAGAAGAAAGTCGGGCTGCGCTATCGAATGGACGTCGTGCCACTAGATCCCAGCCTGGTGCGCGGCAGTCACGGCCTACGCGGAGCCGAGGGCGACGGACCGCTCATCATCGGACCGGACGCACCCGATTCCATGACCGGCTTTAAGAGCTACATCGAGAGGCTACTGGCGAGTTGATGAGGGAGTCTCAAGCTGAGGTCCCGTCGATTCTGAGAGCAGATCCACCCACATGGGCTGCGACGGCCGATAGGCCAGACCCTAGAATTTTCGACGGCCCGACTGCTGGGCGTCTGCCTTCCGTTTCGCCTCCTCAGCTTCTTTTCGCTCGGCCATAATCTGCTGATAGCGCTCGACCATCTCGGGCGTCATTGCCTGAATTGCCATGCGGTAGTAGACGCGAGATGCCAGAATGCGATTTGCCTTTTCAGCGTCATGGCCCATCCGGAGGTAGTAGCGAATATCCGACTCGATCTGGGACTCCTGAAGTTCATTTGGGTTGCCGCCACCGGATAATACTCGCTGCCATTGGTTGGGATCGGCGCTGACTACCGAAGTCCGTTGATAGGGCTCTGAACCGAGACCGCTGAGAACCGACCGTCCGCCACCGGCGGCGGTAGGCAGTCCGGCTGAGACGACGGGAGCCGCATTGGGATCCCGACTCACATTGGCAGACAGGATCGCGTCATCGAGAGCTTGCAAGTCGATGATCTGAACGGTAGCGGACAGGGAGGACCCGCCGCGCGTTCCACCCGATGCTCTCGCACCGTAAGGGCCCCAGCCGCGAGACGTGCTGCCAGAGGTCGAATAGCGAGTCCCACCCAACGACGTGGTGCCCCCGTCGGGCACCCAAGCCGAGCCGGTATAGCTGAACGACCGAAAGCTAGGCAGTTGAACCACCTGTCCGAGAGCAGACTGATGCCCCGCAATGGATTGAAGGGAAACCGCCGCCAAAAAGGCAACCAACAACTTCGCTGGCAGGGTCGGGTACGATGTCATGAGGCTAACCTTTGGAATCCTTGGCTTCTCAGGGAGCTGGGGCAGCCCCTATTCTACCAGCAGAGGTGTCGAGAGTCATGCTTTAAGGAGTGGATTGCCAATCGGCCGAATAACCGGACAACCGATGGGAACTGCGCCAGCAAGCCGGCTACGCGTCCTATCCGGCCGTTCCGACCCGATTCCGACGAGCCCAGCGTCCGGCCGGACGTCCTGACGCCTAAAAATCTGCCGAACCAGGCGTTCTGGGAAACGGGATGCAGTCGCGGATGTTTGTCATTCCCGTGACCCACTGGACGACTCGCTCGAACCCGAGGCCGAAACCACTGTGCGGTACGGTGCCAAACTTTCGCAGATCAAGGTACCACCAGTATTCTTCTTCGCTGAGATTCATCTGCCGCATTCGCTCCAGCAGTACTTCCAGTCGTTCCTCACGTTGGCTGCCTCCAATGATCTCACCGACTTGAGGGACCAGCACATCCATGGCCGCGACTGTTTTGTCGTCGTCATTACATCGCATGTAGAACGGTTTGATCGTTTTGGGATAATCGTAGAGGATGAGGGGGCCCTGAATATGTTTCTCGGTGAGAAATCGCTCATGCTCGGCTTGCAGGTCAGCGCCCCACTGGACCGGATACTCGAACGATTCGCCGGAATTCTGCAAAATGTCGACCGCCGAGGTATACGTCATGTGTTCGAAGGGCTTCTCCAGGACGGTCGTCAGCGCTGCGAGCAAACCTTTTTGAATTCTCGCTTCAAAGAAGTCCATATCGTCAGCGCAGCGACCGAGCGTATCAGCCAGGAGCCGCTTGATAAACCTTTCCGCGAGAGCCATGTTGTCGGACAGTTCAAAAAATGCCGCTTCCGGTTCGATCATCCAAAACTCGGCCAAATGTCGACTCGTGTTGCTGTTTTCTGCCCGAAACGTCGGCCCAAAGGTATAGCAACGTCCCAACGAGGTTGCGTAGGTCTCCGCCTCTAATTGCCCTGACACGGTCAGGTAGGTGGGCTTGCCGAAAAAGTCTTTCGAGAAATCGACTTTGCCGTCGCGTAGAGGCAGCTTGTCAGGCGGGAGCGCGGTCACACGGAACATTTGCCCGGCACCTTCACAGTCACTGGCCGTAATAATCGGCGTGTTGACGTAGTAAAACCCTTCATCCTGAAAGAACTGGTGTACGCTGTAGGCGAGCTGGTTGCGTACTCGCGTGATCGCACCGAACGAATTGGTACGTGGGCGAAGGTGCGCCCACTCACGAAGCTTCTCGAACGAGTGGCGTTTCTTTTGGAGCGGGAATTCACTCGGGGCATCGCCGAGCACGCGGACAGAGCTGGCAATCAACTCCGTGCTTTGGCCTTTACCTTCGCTGGCCTGGAGCGTTCCCGAGGCAACGATGGAGCTCCCTACCGACAGAGAGATGATCTCGCTGTCGTAGTTGGCCAGTTCCGAGTCAGCAATGATCTGCAAGTTGCCGAAACAGCTACCATCGTTGACTTCGATAAAGCTAAAACCACCTTTGCTGTCGCGCCGCGTTCGCACCCAGCCGCGTACTTCGACCACCTGTCCGATATGGGCCTCATCGCGCGCCGTCGCAACCGGAATCCATCGTGGACCATTGGGTGTCGTCATGCTCATAAGTCTTTCACTGACGTGATGGGCGCATCCTAGCGTTGCGCTTCCGGCTACGTGAACGTGTGAAACACCGGTACGCGGCTCGACCCGGTTTTGGTGGGCTAGTGCCCGACTTCGGCCAGATAGCGTTCGGCATCGAGCGCCGCCATACAGCCTGTGCCGGCCGAAGTCACCGCCTGACGATAGTAGTCATCAGCCACGTCGCCGGCCGCGTAGACCCCTTCAACGCTCGTCTTGGTGCGGAACGGTTCGGTCCACCGGATGTAGCCGCTACTGTTCATGTCCAACTTGCCTGCCAGGAAGGCCGTGTTCGGTGTGTGTCCGATGGCGACGAACATTCCGCTGACCGGCAGTTCGCGGATCGAATCATCCTGGGTGCTTTTGAGGTTCAGCCCCGTAACTTGGTCGCCATCGCCCAGCACCTCATCGACGACGCTGTTCCAGACCAGTTCGATTTTGGGATGGTTCAGGGCTCGTTGCTGCATGACCTTAGATGCTCGAAGTTCATCGCGGCGGTGGACTAGATAGATTTTTTCCGCTCCGTCGAGATTGGCAAGATAGCTTGCTTCTTCCACCGCGGTGTCTCCGCCGCCTATCACGGCGAGCGGCTTGCGGCGATACATCGGCAACGCACCGTCACAGACAGCGCAGGCACTGACGCCTCTGTTCTTGTATTGTTCCTCGGATTCCAGGCCCAAGTAGTTGGCGCGGGCTCCCGTGGCAACGATCACGGTCCGAGCCAGGACCGGGTCGCCACTGGCCGGGATCACCTTCAGAGGTCTTGCGGAGAAGTCGACGTCCACGATGTCGTCGCCAATCACCCGTGTGCCGAAGTTCAGGGCTTGCTGCTTCATCAGCTCCATCAGCTCGACGCCTTGAACCGCGTAGTGCGGCTGGCCGTCCCGTTCGTGCTCAGGCCCCTTGGGCGCCGGTGGCAAGTTGTAGTGCCGGTCCGCGTCGACCGCACTCTCCACAAACGCACGGATATTGCCAGCCGGAAAGCCTGCGAAATTCTCGACCTCGGTAGTAAAAGCCAGTTGGCCGAGCGGGATCATCTCGGGCTGGGGAGTCCCCTCGAAAACCAGTGGCTGCAAGTTGGCTCGTGCAGCGTAGATGGCTGCCGACCAGCCCGCAGGCCCACTTCCAATGATTACCGTCCGCTCGATATCGCTCATCTTCTTGTAGATTCCCTGCTGGTCTGGAGGTACACGTCCGACATAACCGCTGCAATTTGACGCCAGATTATACGCAGCGGCCCAATCTGTTCCCAGGGGCTGGCTCCTACCAGAACCTGGCCGGCTCGCAGACTGGCAAAAAGATCTTCGTCGCATCCAAATTGTCCAGCGACTTCAGACTCGCTTTGCAAGTGGCGGTCTACCTAATCTCGCGACAGTTTGTCACTGTGGTCTACGTTCATCTTCGTGCCCGTTAGACGAGCGCGCAGTTTTCGCCAAATGTCATAGAGGAAAAATGTGCCACTGGAACCGCCTAGCACCAGCTCGAAGCGCGACGCGTCCCGCGCGATCGCGGCAGCGGCCAGTTCCCGCTGCGCCGACCGCAGGGACTCGGTCAGCCTGAGATGCCACTGCTGTTTACTTTCGGGATGCTCTACGCCGGCCCCCGCCGCACACAATGGCTTGCCAAACCAAATCAGCAATTCCGGCTGCCGTTCCTCCCAAAACGTATACTCGACCCCTCCGGAGACAAACCAAATGCGGGGGCCGTTCTGCGTCTGGCCAGCGGCAGCCTGATGGTCCGCCAAGGCGACTTTTGCTGCCAGGTGAGAAAGTCCTGGCATCAACTTGGCCGAATCGTCCCGCGGGTCGACAAACCGGCCTTCCGGTGTGATCCATATCGAAGCGCCCGGCTGGGACAGGATCGCGCGAGACGTACGAAGAAAATCGGCTGCGCCTCGCTGACTGGATTGGTCGACGGGAAAAAATCCCATCTTGGCGAACATGCGGTACTTTGACAGCGCATGGGCGTCGATCGGCGCGTACATGCGAAACTGGGGTAAGACGAGCTCCGCAGCAAACATCGCAGCCAGCGGATCCCACCACGAAGCATGATTTGCATAGACAACCAGCGAATCCCGCGCGCTGATATCGACCGTATCCAGATTCTCGCGGTTGATTGCAACGCTGTGAAAGTGCCTGCGCAGGTAGCGACGCATAAACCAGTGAAAGCCTCCCATGATCGGGCGACTGATTTGAGGAATCTCCGCTACGTTCGAGTTGGCACTCACCAGAACTTCTTAGGCCCTATTTGCGTCATGATCGAGGGCGTCTGCCGCAATCCACCCGCTCATCATGACCATCGGCATGCCCGGTCCCGGGTGTGCCGCCCCGCCGGCCAGGTAGAGGCCACGCAGATCCGGGCTGCGATTGGCTGGTTTGAAGGCACCCAAGTACTTCCCATGGCTAGCCAGACCATATATGGCGCCATTCAGGACACGATATCGCTTGTGTATTCCTTCGGGGGTGAGAGCGTCTTCGGCCACGATGCGGTCTCGAATTCCGGTCATGCCCCCGGTCCGCTCCAGCTTGTCAAGAATCAAATCGCGATACTCGGGCAGCATTTTCGACCAATCATGATTGGGCCGTAGATAAGGAGTATGCACGAGTACATACAGCGCCTCACCGCCTGGCGGGGCGACCGCGGATTCGGTCGTCGCCGGAGCACAGACATAGCAGGTTGGGTCTGGAGCCGGCATGCCGCGAGTATAAATCCAATCGAATTCTTCATGCGGGTCGCGAGAGAAAACAAAGTTATGATGCAGTAGATGCTCGTATCGCTCGCGCAAGCCCAAGTAGAGTACGACTCCGGAGCAGGCAGGCTCGATGTCGTTTTTTCGGTCCAGCCTGGTTGGGCCCCCATGCTGCCGCAAGAGTTCTCGATGGGTGCGCACCGAATCGCAGTTCGAAACGACAGCATCCACCGCGAACGTCTCACCGCCAGACATCGTCAGTCCCACCACGGTACTGCCTACCGTTTGAATAGCGTCGACGTCGCAGCCTGTACGGATATCGACGCCCAACTCCTGCGCCAATCTAGCTAGAGCCTCTGGGACGGCCCGCGTTCCGCCCATGGGATACCAGACTCCCTCTTTGGTCTGCATATGAGCGATGCCGCATAGCACCGCGGGCGACGCTTCGGGCGAGGATCCAACGTACTGGGTAAAGTGGTCGATCATCTGCGCGGCCCGCGCGTCGGGGACATGGCCGCGCACCACGGCGGCTACCGACTGCCCCATGCGCAGCGAGAGGACATCTTTCAGAACGGCCAGATTCATTAGGCCAGACGACTGGAACGTATCGGTAATACCTCCGACGCTTTTCCAAAAAAAGAAGCGGTCTGACACGTCATGCAGCTGCTTCGACATCTCAATGAACTTGGCGTACCCCTCAGCCGAAGCCTGGTCGCCGGAAAGTGCCCGCAGGTTTTCCTGCATTTTCGGCACATCGGAGACCAAGTCGAGTGAGGAGCCATCTTCAAAAAAGCAGCGCCACTGCGGGTCGAGCGAAACCAGCTGCAAATAGTCTTCAAGCCGCTTTCCCGCTTCCTCGAAGATTCGCCGCAGCACGCTGGGGAGCGTCAGAATGGTGGGACCCATGTCGAACCGAAATCCACCAGCTTCATGGATGGCCGCCTTGCCTCCGACCCAGTCGTTTTTCTCTAGTAGCGTCACGTGGTGACCGCGGGCCGCCAACACACAGGCGGCGGACAACCCAGCCAATCCACCGCCCACCACAGCAACATCCAGCTTCTTTCTACTGTCGATCATGATTGCGGTCGTTTCGCCTACCTGGTTTCCATGGAGCTTGTGATTCCCTAGTTCACAAGGATTCTAACCGCTTGACTAGTCGACCGGCAGACCGCTGTGGAAGTTTCGCGAAAGGCACCCCGGGGACGAATCGTTTTTCACTTGCGGCGCAGATCCCATAAGCCGGCTGCCAGGCCCCTGCCTCCCACCCTTGCCGCGATAGCTGGGCTCCCCAGCATCCGCGTCCCCCTCACGCCGCGGCAGTCGCTAGGCCCGCCTTGGTCCGGGTGCACTTTTTCATCGGGTGGTGTTGCGCGAGGAGTAAACGTGAATAATAGCGCTGCTGACTTTGTATCGCATTTGGGCAACATGGGGCGGCCCGCAAGAGACAATTCTCGGGAGGACGTGGTGATGGCAAAAGTCCTGGTTACTGGCGGAGCGGGTTTTATCGCATCGCATATCGCCACGGCTCTGGTCGAACGAGGGGACGAGGTGCGGGTGCTGGATAACCTGAGTACCGGATTCAAACACAATCTGGAGCATATCGCCGACGACGTGGAGTTCATTCAAGGTGACGTGGCGGACGAAGCCGTCACAGCGCGGGCCATGCAGGGCGTGGAACTGGTGTTTCATCAGGCGGCGCTTGCCTCGGTGCCGATGAGTCTTGACCAACCACTAGCGACCAACACCAGCTGCGTGACTGGCACGGTGAATGTGCTCCACCAGGCGGTCAGCGCAGGTGTGCGCCGCGTGGTCTACGCGGCCAGCAGCAGCGCCTACGGCGACCAGCCCTACTCCTCCAAGCGCGAATGCGACTTGCCCCAAGTCCTGAGTCCCTACGCGGCCGCCAAGCTGGCCGGAGAGCTCTATTGTCAGGCATTCTTTCACAGCTTCGGTCTTGAAACGGTGGGCCTAAGGTACTTCAACGTCTTCGGACCGCGTCAGGATCCAGCCAGTCCCTATTCGGCCGTCATTCCACTTTTTGTAACGGCGATTTTGGGGCGCCAGAAGCCGGTTGTCTTTGGCGACGGCAAACAATCTCGCGACTTTATTTTTGTCGGCGACGTCGTGCAAGGAAACTTATTGGCTGCCGAAGCCAAAGACGCTCCTGGAAGAGTGTTTAACATGGCCCAGGGGCGACAGACCAGCCTGCTCCAGCTCCTGGAAATCCTCTCAGACCTGCTCGCTGTTCCGGTCGAGCCCGATTTCCAGCCACCCCGCGTGGGAGACGTTCGCGAGAGCCTAGCCGACATCTCTCTGGCGCGCAGCGTTCTGGGATACAATCCGACCACCGAGCTCGAAGACGGCTTGCGGCAAACGATTGCCTACTATCGCGCCCTGGCTGAAGCTCAACTCGCCGAGAGCTAGTGCTTCGTCAACACTAAAGATTTGGGTAAAGGGGTCAGGAGTCAATTGCCGGAACGGCCCTTCGGGTGCTGTGCACAATTGAC
>JANQJJ010000398.1 GCA_028281725.1 Pirellulaceae bacterium
TAAAGATTTGGGTAAAGGGGTCAGGAGTCAATTGCCGCCAGCGGCCCTTCGGGTGCTGTGCACAATTGACTCCTGACCCCTTTACCCGACCCAAAGATTTAGCTTTGACAGACCACTGGACTGACGGAAACGGGAGCGAAGGGATCAATGGAATGAGCCAGTCAACGGGAGAAACCACTCGATCGCCAGGGCCACGGAGAGTCGGCTTGGTGGCAGGTTGGGGCAATTTCCCTGTCGAGGCAGCCGAGCGACTTCGCGCTGACGGAAACGAGGTCTACGTGGTCGCGATCAAGGGACATGCAAACCCGCGCCTGGAGCAACTCGCGACTCGGTTCCAGTGGTCGGGCGTGCTCAAAATGGGTAGCCACATGCGGTTCTTCACCAAAGCAGGGGTCCGACGCGTTGCCTTGGCCGGCAAGTTGTTTAAAAAACGAATTCTCCATCACGGTCTGGGCTGGATCGAGCACCTGCCCGACCCGACCTGCGTACGGGTCTTGGGAGGGAGTTTCCTAACCAAGTCACGCGATGCGCGGGATGACACAATTCTGAGCGCCATCGTCGACGCGTATACGCAAAGGGGGATCCAAATCTTGCCGATCACACAAGTCGCACCCCATCTCTTGGCCGAGGAAGGATGTCTGTCCTGCCGGAAGCCTAGCAGAGCCCAGATGCTGGATATTCAATTTGGCTGGGCGATCGCTCGGCAAATGGGCAAACTCGACGTCGGGCAGAGTATAACCGTCAAGGACCAGATGGTTCTTGGCGTGGAAGCCATCGAAGGAACCGACGCGCTGATATCTCGCACGGCATCTCTTTGCCCACGCGGTGGCTTTACGCTGGTCAAGGTGGCCAAACCACAGCAAGATATGCGGTTCGACATACCGACCATTGGCCTTAGGACGCTAAAGAATCTCATCAAGGCAGGTGGCAAAACGATCGCCATCGAAGCGAATCGGTCAATCCTGGTCGATCGACGTGCCACGCTCGACCTGGCCAACGAACAGGGAATAGCCATCATCTCTTTGGCGTCCACTGACGTCGGATCGTCTACGAAGCCAAACTCTGTAGGCCAACTCAGTCCCTCGGCAACCAGTCCTACTCCGGCCGGAGCGGAAACTGCATCGGTTGTAAGGGACATCTCACGCCGTGCCGCTTAGATTCCGGCACATTCTTAGGAATCACTGGACCGGCGGCGACTTGCCTTGACCGGTTTGTGACCTAAGATTCAAAACGTCATCGTGCGAAGTTTTCGATCGCGTCGCGCGCGTCGTTACAATCGTTGCAATCGGAAGTTGTCACGTTTGTCACTGGCCAATGTTCTGATTTTTGATCAAGTTAGCCGTTGCTTGTATTGACGCACCCTAGGGCGCTCGCGTCCAACATACTGTATGCAAACCTACTGCTGCCAAAACCCTCCTTGGGAGAAGAACCCATGCTCAAAAGCTCAGTGACTCGCATCGCTCTTTTTGCGATTGCCAGCTTTGGGCTGTTGCCCTCCAACGCTCAGGCGGGACCTCTCCTGGATTGGTTGTTCGGCCGCCATCGCTCCGCACCCGCCTACGCCGTGGGTCAACCAGTTCCCGTCGGTACAGCAGCAGCTTATGGGAGTTATCCGGCGGGCTATGGAGGCTATGCGGTGAACTATGGTAACTACTATGGATCGAGGCTACCTGTCATCGGACCGGCCGGTGCCGGTTACTCCGCTGCGGCGCCATCAGGCATTACCGCCGCCACCCAGCCGTCGACGCTGTCCTACGTTCCCAACTTTCGATCGAGCGCCTATCGTGCGCCGGTCACCTACTACCGCCCATTGCTGACGACGGATCCTAATACGGGAGCCCAAGTCGTCGCGATGGCGCCCTGCACCTCGTATCAGTATTTGACTCAGCGCATTCCGACGTCCGGCAGACGTTCCCTTTTCGGATCTCGCAATCTGCCGGCCATCCTACCGGCCCCTCAAGCATTGCCGACCTACACGCTACCCAGTGGAGGCATTCCGCTGGCTGGGACGGTGACGACTCCTTACACGGCCGGCTACGGATACTCGGCGCTCCAACCTCCGGTAACTGGCGCCTACCCGACGGCCCCCTTGGGAACGTCCCCCTACTACGGTACAACAACCGGCGGCTCGTGTGGTGGTTATGTCAATCCGGCGGTACCTGGCCTCGTGGCTCCTCAAGCCCCGCTAGGCGGTCAGCCAGCCCTGGGAACCACTCCGGGCTATCCCGCCCCGTCAGCACAGGCACCTCCTGCAAACAGTGTCTTTCCGCCACCGAACGCTCCCAGCTCCGATCCGGCCGCTAACGCTCAGCCATCGTTGCCACCGATCCAGGGATCGACCAGTCGCAATCCACGTCCTCAGGTACAAAGCATCGTTCGTCGGCCGGGACTCCAAGAGAATCCGTCTCCGCAGAACATGACACCGCGTACTAGCAGCGAACGCTTCGAACGACCGTCCGTTTCGCCCATTCCTGCGCCAGAGGGATTTGAACATCCACCTCGCTGGAGTCCCGGTTTACTAAAAGACCAGGACATGACCGCCCTGCGTCCCATTGCACCTCAATCCGCACAATTCTCCGGCCAATCGAAACGCATTCATTGGGCAAGCTTTGAACAACCGCGCTCGGCCGCCAAGGTTCCGGTACCGGCCGCGCAACCCTCGGGTCGTTTGCGTCCGATCAATCCACCTCAGACACCAACGACCCAACCGATGGCAGCACCACCAAGCCGCCGTTACGATCCCACCGGTTGGAAGGCCAGCCGTTAAGGCAGGACCTGGAAACGGAACCGGCTGGCTTTCACGTTGAGCCTGTCTATTCCGGGCGCATATTTCACCTTGTCGCGCACACAGCCGTCTTGATGAATGCTATCTCACTACCTGTCCTCTCACTCTCGTTCCTTTACCCTAGAAAACAATACGAGAAAAATACGAGATCAGCGGCGGAGAGTTATCATCGCTCTGTAGGCGTAGTTTGTGACATTGCTTCGAGTGCTCTTTTTCTCACCCCGTTTACGACGTATG
>JANQJJ010000425.1 GCA_028281725.1 Pirellulaceae bacterium
CAATTTGTACCGCCTCAGGTACCGCTACCGATCTAGATCTTAGCGACTTCGGGAACCAGGTAATTCCCTTTTGAACCGACGCAGGCTCAAGTCGGACCGCAGGGAGGCATCGTCGCGCCGGTTAGTTTGGTAACTCGACTGGACGCGTCGGAGATTCTGCGGACGATGGGAATCGCCCTGATGCGTCATTGGCAGATCCTGGGGCCGCTTGCTCAGCATTCTCCTTTGGCGACGCCGTTGGAAAAACTGTTTTCTAGAGAGCCAATGCAGCGCGCTCCGTGGGTAGTGAATTCTTGGCGGGTTCTACGCGGGATCAGTAGCCTGGCGACACCCGCCAGATTAGACTCCGCAGTGGTGCTTAGGGCGGGGACACTACTGGGCGATCAGTACGACTATTTTCTATCCCCACTGACGCTGCTGATCCTGGGACGCATCAGTGCGCTCGAGGGAAATTATCAAGCCGCCATCGTCACGCTGCAGGACGCGACACTACTGGCAGCGCAGTTCGAACAGCATGGGATGCTCGCCGAGTCGCTGGGGCTGCTCTCTGCTTGTAGCGCGGCTAGTGGCCGAGCCGATCTGACCGAGCCGTTACAGCAAGCTTCGGCGTGGTGTGCTAAGCGCAGCAGCCTGTCTCAGGTGGCTGGGCTGTTGGGAGCGGCCGAGCTGTCGATCTATGGGGGGAATCTTGAGCTCACAGATAAGCTGCTCAAGCAGAACGCCGTAGTACTCCGCTCACGCGAAATTGCCTTGCCCCGCCAGCAGGCTCAGCAGTCATTCGTCAGTTCGATGTTGGCCTTTGGTCAGAATCGCGGGACTCTCGGTATCTCCAATCTAGACGCAGCCCTGAAGCGGATGCGAGGAAGCTCGCAGACTGGCGCCGTGGTGGCACCCATTTTTCAAGCTCAGATGACTCTGGATCTGCTCGCCGGGGGAGCGCTCTCGGCGGGAGATGCCGAAGCCATTTTGGATCAGGTTTTGGCCGAGCCTGGCGCCTCTAGCTGGCAGTTGGCTCCGCTGGAGACGATTGCCACGATCACTACCTCGAGTATTCCCGCGTATCGACGCCTGCTCGAACTATCAGCCAGACGCGGCACCCCTGAACAAGTGCTCCAGCGAGTGGATCGTCTGCAACGTCAACGTCTATTCGAGGCGTTTCCGCTCGGAGGCCGGCTTTTTGGCTGGCGGATGGCGGCCTCGGCCGATCCGCAGACATTGCCTCCGCAGATTCGAGCCATGGTTGGAAAGACCCTTCAGCAGTTTCCTGCCCTGCAATCGACTTCCAAGCAGATCGAGGCACTCGTCGCCCGGTTGCGCAAGGCGCCGCTGCCGCTGAACGACAGGCAACTGCCCAGCGAGGCCAAGAAGAACTACGCTGAGCTGGAAGAGCTTTCCAAGAGCTATGAGAGTCAGCTCGCCTTTCAAAGTTTGCTGCGCAAGCCGCTAGATCGCTATGTACCACTGGCTGCTACCGTCCCAACCCTTCAAAAGACCTTGGCGGAGGGTGATTTAGCGCTCGGCTTCGTCTACGCTAGCGAGCAGATATTCTCGGTAGCGGTGACGCAAGATGCGGTTGAAGTCTGGCAGATCCCCGAGTTGGAAGCGATCAACTCGCGACTCGGCATGTTGCTCGTTGAGATAGGTCTCGTTCGTCAGCAAGCGGGGCAGTTGCCTTCGGCTGTTACGGCATCCAACGCGCCATGGCGCGATTCCGCCAGGCAACTGTTGACGTTGCTGTTCCCGCCAAACGTTCGGCAGCTGATCGACCAGTCGAAACGCATTCTGATCGCACCCGGTGGAAGGCTCTGGTATCTGCCGTTTGAGTTGCTGCCCTTGAACGACCAGCCTGGAGCTCTTCCGTGGATTGCGACGCACCGGATCGCCTACGTTCCAACGCTGGGAAGTCTACCATTCGCCTTTTCACCGAAGCCCGCTGTTACCGATACGGTTGGAGTCTATGGCGGTTTCTTTTCGATCGACAAAGAGAGCAACCGCCAGCAGGCCGAAGCGCTCATCCAGGCAATTCCAGGAGCTCACGGCGTCTCATTGCTGCAGAAGGTTACGGTGCCATCGTCCTTGTGGTTAAGAATTCGGACCGACCAATTGTTGGTTGTCAGCAAGACAGACGCTGGGGGAAATGGCTGGGATACGCGTGTCTTGCCACTCGACAACACGAGGCAAACGCAAATTGGAACCTGGTTGGAAACCCCTGGAAACTCTTCTGCCCGCGTTCTCCTGCCGGGACTCAACACTTCCATGCGAAGTGGGCAACTGCAAAACGGAAACGAACTGTTTTTGCCGGCCTGCGCGCTGCTTTATGGGGGGACAAGAACGGCTCTTCTGAGCCGCTGGGCAGCCGGCGGCAGGAGCGCTGGCACGGCGCTCACCAGATACATCGAAGAGTTGGAAGACGAGCCCTCGTCGGAAGCCTGGCGGCGAGCGGCCCTTTCTCAGTGGACTGAGCAGTTCTTGATCGCCGACGAACCCATCCTCCTGCCGGCCGGCAAAGAAGCCTCCGCACTCAGTAGTGGCCAACATCCCTTGTTGTGGAGTGGTTACATGGCAATTGGCGACACGTTTGAGCCACCTGCCCAATAAGTTCGCTGGAGCGTCTGATGCAATGGCTTCACTGGATCGTTTGATGAGACGGCTTCGCCGGGCTGCTTGATGAGATGGGTCTGGTCGATTTCCAGCCCCGGCAAAGTTTGCCGTTGTCCGTCGGGCCAATGGATGATGATTTCCTCGACGTCGGTTCGCGTGCCCAATCCGAAGGTGAGCGTCGGCTCACATTGGCTGAGGTAGCTGCGCGTGGTGGTGACAATGCGTCGCTGGGTGACGTCGCCCGACCTCACGATCACTAGAGCGCCGAGCGCATCGCGGTTGCTTGCTCCGCTGCCCTCGAGCTTAAGTCGTATCCAGTGGTGGCCAAGCTGCTGGTCGTTTCTCAGTAGTTTGGGTGGACCGCTGTTGGCAACGAGTATGATGTCGATGTCTCCGTCACCGTCGATGTCTCCATAGGCGGCACCACGCGCCACCATCCGCTCGACAGCCTCCGAGCCCACCTGATCAGCGGTCAAGGCAACCAACTCACTGGAGCCTTTCGAGCCGGCATTCCAGAAGTACTGCGGAGGCTGCGCGTACTGCTGGGTCGCTTGGACTTTGGATATCTCGGCTTCCAGGTGACCGTTGGAGCAGACGATATCTTGTCGCGAGTCCAGATCGAGATCCGCGAAGAACATGCCAAAGGTCAGGCTGAGGCGGCTGACCGGCCCGAGACCACTGGACATCGCCAAGTCAGAGAATTGTGGGTCGGGACCGCGTGAGACGTAGAGCGACGATTGCTCATTGGCGAAGTTGCCGATGGCGATTGCCAGAGATTCGTCATTGCGCAGGTAGCAGCAATCGAGCCCCATCGCGCCGGTGGCATTGCCGCTACGGTCCAAAGCAATCCCAATGGGAACGCCCGATTCTTCAAATGCCTTTCCTTCCTGGTTCATAAACAGAAAATTTTGCACCGTATCATTGGCTACTATGAGATCGGTCCAGCCATCGTGGTCCACATCGACGGCGGCAACGCCCAGTCCCTTGCCGACGGGAACTTGGGTATTGAGATTCGCAACCTCAATTCCCATTTGTTTGGATACATCGGTGAACCGTCCGTCGCCCTCATTGTGGAACAGATGGGAGTGCGTTCCGGTAAAGGAGGTGGGCTGGCCGTAGGCTCGGCCGATACCGGTCAACGAAAAATTGAGCGACAGATCGAGATCACGAGCCCACAGAACATAGTCGCAAACAAACAGATCCAGACGTCCATCCCGGTCATAGTCCAGCCAGGTGGAACCTGTACTCCAAGCGGTGTCCAAGCCTGCGACGCCCGCCGATTCCGTCACGTCGACGAACGTTCCTTCGCGGTTACGAAACAGATGATTCTTGCCGACTGCGGTCAAGAATAGGTCCGGCCAGCCATCGTTATCGAAGTCGCCGATCGCGGGGCCCATTCCATAAAAATTGAGTTCCAGACCGACCGAGCGGGTCACATCCTGGAACTGCGCCCGGCCATCGTTCTGGTACAAGCACAGGGAGCGTGGATTTGCGTTGGGAGCTTCGGCCCAGGGCCAGGTCGTTCCGCCCACAAACAACAGATCTTGGTCGCCATCTCGGTCGTAGTCGAATACGGCTACGCCGCCACCCATCGTTTCCGGCAATAATTTTTCTCCTTCCATGCCGCTGACATGCGTCCAATCGATGCCCGATACCTGAGTGATATCGGTGAGCGGGATGTGGGGTAGCTCAAACGTTTCCGCCTTGCGAGGTTGCGGCAATGCGATCTCCGTCGGGGGTTGCTCATCCTCCGGTTTGTCCAGCAATCGGCTGCCTCCCCAGATGCCCAGGCCGGCCAGCAGGACCACAGCCACGAGAATCAGCGAGCGGCGAAACGCTCGGCCAATCACCTCGTCGTTCTGGATATCTTCCTGGTCAGGTGGATCGACTGTCAGCGGTTCGGTGGTCATGCTCAGGTCCTTAGCGAGGTTCGTCTTCTGCCGATTGGTCGTTTCAGGGGCTCGGCTGGTTGAATAGGTATGCAGTTACTCTGGCGAGTCGGGTTGACTGGCTTCCACTGCCTCACCCGCGGGGGGACGCGCCGGATCTTCCAGTTGCGAACTTGTTGGAAGCTGGGGTGCGCCCTGGCGATGCAGCCAGTAGATCACCAGGGATTCCGCAGCCTGGTTGGCAGCTGGGTACTTGCGCCGGGCTGCCGGACGCGCGACATCGATGGCGTTGTCATCCATCTTGTAGCGAATCTGTAGCTTACCGTGGTAAGCAGATCTCTCCGCGTTGCCCAGCCGCTTGTAGATGGAGGCAAGATTGGCGTGTGCGGTTACATTCTCGGAGTCCACCTCGAGAACTTTCAGGAATTCCTGCTCGGCCTGCTCGATCAACGCACGACTACGCTCATCGTTCTGTCGTGCTGCCGCGATCTCTGCCAAATCCAGCAGCGTGAGACCCAATGAATTGCGGACACGGTAATCGAGGCTGAAATCGAACTGGCGCCGGCGTCTTTCTGCCGTATCGTCTTCCAGCACGCTGCGGAAGCTCTTCTCCGCGTCATCGAGAAACCCCTGCTGTCTGCTGACGTTTCCACTAAGCCAGGCGAGCGTCCACGGCGGGGGCGCCGGTTGCATGGCCGCAGCTCGGCTGAGCGACACGGTGGCTCCATCCAAGTCGCCTTCTGCAAACTGCACGCGCGCCAAATTAAGCGGACCATCGTAGCGATCGAGCTTCTCGACTTCCCGGAATGCATCGGCGGCTTGCCGCAACTGCGACTTACCAGCCAGCAGCATGCCGATTCCGTAATCGTTCCAGCGCTGCCACTGAGGGGGCGGCGAGCGCTGAGGTCGGTCCGCGGTGACTGACGTACCGTCGGAGCGGACAAGATCCAGGACAACGCGGTCTTCAGCCATGACCGTGATGGGCAGGTCATTTGGGCTTTCGCCGGGCGGGCCCTGTCCCCGGAACGGATGATCACCTGGCCGATACGACTCATTCATGAAGTCGATGTAACCTTTGTCGAATTTTCGATACATCAATCGTAGCGTGATTTCGACGGGCTGCCGGAGATCGCCGGGCAACTGCAGGGCGTAGTGGACCGTTTGCCCCGCGCCAGGAGGAATTTGGTGGTTGTAGAGCGGAGTAAAAATGTCTTCCGCGTTACGCTGAGCAATTCGATCGCCGTTTCGATCGAGCATAAAGACGTTCACAAAGTGCGACCAGGGATCGACCTGTTTGCTATCGGACAATCCGCCGCTGATACCGATCACTCGATCGCCGCTCTTGGCTGTGACTTCCAACCACAGTTCATTGGAGTCGACAGTTCCCTGCGTCAAGTGATGCCCCAGCTTCGTAGTGCGAATCACGGTTTCTATCAGATACCGTTTACCCGCAACCAGTGACGGGTAGTCCGGACCGAGCGGTGCGATGAGCTCTCCGTCGATTTTCCCTTCCTCGCGAATTCCAAAGATGTCAACGCGCGTCACATCGATCAACAGTTGCCTCGCATACTCAGCCCATTGATCCTCCCCACGCCACCACGGCAACGCGGTATTGGCGCCGGGAAAAAAATGGTCATGGACGGCCAATTTTCCGAGCTCATCGGAGTACCGGGCTCCAAAATCGCTTGACGCCACCTGCGGCATATGGCATCCGTTGCAGTTGGTTTCAGCCTCAGGTGGATAGTAGAAACTCGACGCGCCGTGGCCGGAAACCCCACTGAGCAGATAGCTGTCGTAGTGGTTCTGACCTCGTAGGAAATCCTTGTAAGCGGTCAGCTCCTTAGGCAAATGAACTTTGTGACAGGTGCTGCAAAATTCTGCCGTCTTGTGCAGCGGCTTGAGAAACGTCTTCTTGTGAAAGCTGGGTTTGGCCTTTACTAGCAGCTCATTCACTTTTTGCAGCAGCGGGTTGTCACTGTAAGTAAACGGATACTGAATCGGTTCTTCAATGACGTAATCGGCATTGCCCTGGGTACTGTTAACATGCGTGATCGCATGGCAGACGGTGCAGGTGATCCCCGCTTGGCTAGTGGGATGATTGACATCGTCGTAGTCCGGCTGGTCGAAAGCGCCGGAGAAGAAGGGAACTGGGTCGTGGCAGCCGGCACACCAACGGGATGCTTGCACGGAACCGTCCCGCCCGAGTACTTTTTTACGAGTCTCGCGAACAGCATAGAGATAAGCCGGGTTGTTGAATGAACTGAAGTGGTGTGCGCTGTGGAACCAATTGTTGTAGATGTCTTGGTGGCAACGCGTGCAGTATTCGTCGTTTTGCAGGGCTTTGGCGGGGATAAAATTTCCGGTTGCAGTGCGAGCCAGCGATGGCTCAAAGTACCGGGCTCCTTCCTGGGGTCCCGCTTCGTTCCAGCGCCTCGGGTCTTGCGTTTGGAAAAAGACCATGACGCCAACGAGCATGGCAGTGACCACGGCAATACGGCCACCGACGTACCATTTGATGCGTGGGCCGACCAGTCGGTGAAGCCAGTAGAGCCACATGGCAGCTAGTGGGCCGATGATATGCGCCCAGTAAATGGCGTTCCGCACCGCGGGTTGTTTCAGTTCAAAGCCGAACTGCCGCGTCAACAAGATTCCAGACAGCAAAACAACCATGGCAAGGCCGAATAAACCGTAACCGATTTTCACGGCCCGGCGATTGCGGCGTTTTCGCGCCGCCAGCATGTGCAGCAGGCCGAAAACAACGACCGGCGCGATCAGGAGAAAGCCTAAGACAAGATGTCCGAGAAACATGTACTGATAGAAGAGATCTTCATAGACTACGCCGGTAAAGTGCTGGACCCACGTGATGACGGACAGATAAACTCCATTGGCCAGGAGTAATGAGAACAGTCCGAGGACGATGACCAGGAGAAACCGCAGTCTAGGGCCGACGACTCGCTTGGGAGGAGTCGTGGGAGTCGATTTGAGCAGGTGTGCCAAATTCGAAGGAACTTCGGGTGAAGTTTTCATGGATACTGTCGTGGTTCTAGAGGAGAAGAGAATATGCCGCTGATTGCCATCGAGCTCGACCGAGCGGAACGATGCGCACCAACGGACGCGCGACCTACAAGCTGGCAGAACGCCAACGGGCTCAAACGCGAGCCGATGACGAGCCGGGATGTGCATGGAAAGCGCCTTCCCAGGCTAGGCTTTGTCTCGGGGAAGGCGGGAACACCGAGCCAGGTGCTCCCCAAGAGTCTCTACGCGCAAGGAGGGCGAAGAGGGCCATCGAGAGTAGGCGGAGCCGCCGCACGCTGGTCACTGCTAACCAACCGCCGCCGAGCCTCCGCCGGCAAGCCGTCGTGGGGCGTCCGATCGAAGCACCAAGTCGATCTGTGAGAATCGACCAACGCAACCGACTTGAAGGTCGAATCGGGTTTTGAGCCACGGCAGCCTGGCCCATCGCAGGGTAGGCTCTCCTGGAAAACCTGATAGTAGGTGAATTTTCCGCCGTCATAGGTGCGTTGTACCGGCCCCTGCGTCCACCAGTTCCACTGCGGCATCGATCCCGGTTGGCCGCCGTCGAAGACCGCCATATCCGCTCCGGTGAAGTGACACCCCGCACCATGGGAAGCTTGCATAGCCACCAGACTGCACAAACCAGCTGCCAGGACCGCCAATTTCCTGGAGCGCAGAAGCTCCGGGAAGGAGCCGGTGGCCGACGGTTGGGGAAGCGTTGGTGGCATACTCGACTAGCGATCCATAAGTTGCGGCGGTTTAGCTGAAAACGGACCTGCGGTACTCTATGCTACCCAGGTGCACCGCTAAGGTCAATTTAGCGACTCACGAGGAACGGTTTGGCGCAGCCTACCGAGGGTCGGCGCGTTCTTTTCCCACACGTCCGCAGCTTGGTCGGCTTGTTCCAGGGATGCCGGGTACGCCGTCTGGTCCATGAACGGCAGGGGCAACGAGCCCTGCCCGGATAGTGTATTGATATCGGCGTCCTTGTCCCACCCGGTACTATGCAGGACGAAGTCACGTTGCCAACCCTCTGGGAGCGGCTGTTCGGGAACCTCAAACCGCAGCACGATCTCATCGCCCGCGGTAATGACGACCATGCGGTCATCGTCCCCGCTCAACAACTCACGGACGTCGCCAAAGCGAGTAAATGGTCCTTCCAGAGGCGGCCACTTGGGATCGGACGTTACCGACTGGTAGTCGTACCAATGCGGTTGGTCCGGCTCTCTAGGCAGCATCGCGCTGAACCCACGATAGTTCAATTGAGCACTTTGCAGGGCAACTTCGGTCTGCCTGATCTGACTAGTGTCGGAATCCCATGAAACGAACGCCTCGTCCCAGTAGATCTGCTGGCTCGAGCCTATTCGCAGGCGGTGGTCGTCGCCTCTAAATACGCCTTCAAGATCAATCACGATCGATTTGGGTTTGCCTCCGGGAAAACCGATGAATGGATTCGCACATACCCAGCGACCGTCTTCGTCTACGCCCCACAAGGAAGGAGGCTCTGGCGCCGAGCGGTTCGGGTTCTGGGCAATGCCGATGTTGAGCGACGTGTCCGTTGGGTAGAGCCAGCCGGTGAGAAACAGCCTCAGTGGCTGCTCGGTAGGAAGTTTTCCGAAGTCGAGTTCGATGAAGTGGGGTTCGCAGAGACCTTGGCAAATTTGCCGCTGAAAAGCGTGTGCGTAAACCTGATCTTGGCGGGATAGCTTCGAACGCAGGTCGCGGTTGTAGCTGTCCGTAGCGGACTGGGGATGCACGCGCTCGCCGGCGGTAAACAATTGATGTTGAGCGATTGCGGCCGGTCCGACCTTTTCATTGGTAAAGACGTCGACGTCAGCCGGATGATCCACCGCAGTCAGCGTTATGTGATCAAAGTAGGCGACTTCCCACAATTCTTCGGTAACACGCAGTTCGTATGCGCCATCGCGGATCTGCACCAAGCGGCCAGGCAGGAATAGATTTTCCCAGCGTCGATCCGGTAGCACCTGACCTCTGGCAATTTGCAATCCCAGGGGAGCATTCCAAAGCAAATCCGTGATCAGTTCAAACCGCTCGCCGTTCCAGCCGTAGAGAAACGGACACGAGCCACGCGGTATCTGCTTTTCGACGATCAGCATGTCGGCTTTCACTTCCTCGTAGTTTTGGGTCAGTCCATGTGGGAAGATGATCCGCAGATTGTCTGGTTCCAGGGAACCCAGCCCAAAATGTGAAAGCGGCGATGTGACCGCCCTCGAAAAATGCTTTCCTCCGGCCCAGATTTCCAAGGTGGAACCGATGGCGTAGTGGTTGACGCGTCCACCGCCGTTGGAATCATTGATGCCGACAATTCTTGCCCCGACGAAATGGCCTTCGGGTGCCGATTCCGCACTCCAAACCGTGGGCTTTCCATCGACGATTGCAAGAATTTCCAGGGAGCCATCGCCGTTTTGATCGATGGTCGACAAAGCCGATACTGCGGTACCGCCAGTACCGATAGTCTGCGGCTGCGCGAACCGGCCCGATGCGCTACCGAGCCGAATAGCCAAGCCTGCCGGGCCGCCGACCATGAGATCCAGGTAGCCATCGTTGTTAAGATCGCCGGTCTTGATTTCGCTGCCTCCATCCGGAGTGGAGGTCGAACGCATCGGCGTCAACTCCCCGGGGCCCGTGCAACGCGTCAGCGTGACACGAATATCCTCCGCACCCACGGTCAGCCAGTCCCATGACGCGTTGCCATCGAGATCCGCAAATGTCAGATCGACCGCGCCCCCTGCCGCTTGCCACTGGGGTGCGTCGAGAGCGCGGAGGCGGAATTGCCCGTGCAGGATGTTTTCCAGGACCGAGACAGCGCCATCTTCGGTCAATAGCATGAAGTCCTGATCCATGTCTCGGTCGAAGTCACAGGCTACCACTTTGCTGATAGGCGTTGGGACCTCCGGAAAATAACTGTAGGTGGAAATGTCGTTGAACGTTCGATTGCCGTTGTTCCGGAGAATAAGCATACCGCCGGTGGTCACCACCAGCAGGTCGAGGTCGCCATCGGACTCGATATCTGCCCGCTCGATTTGCACCACGTCCGTGATTCCTTCTAGCCCCGTGGGCTCGTCCAACACAAAAAAACGACCGTTCTGAGCACCTTCGGGTACTTCATAGCTGACGATCCGGATGCCGGGCTTGCCCCACACGACGAGTTCCTGGATGGTGTCGTGTTGATTGCTAGCTTCGGCTTCATCCTGAGTCGGCGGGGAAGGGGAGGCTGCATCCTCCAGCATCAACGCCTCGACCGAGGATGGGATGTTCGGACGATCGGGACTGCCAACCTCAAAAAGATCGGCCGCCAGAATACCTATCGGCTCAAAGGGAAGCTCGAGGGTGGTGGCTGATTCCAGCGCGGTGGCGGCCGAAAGCTTCAGGAACTCCAGCTGACTGCCGTTGACGGCGACCACGTCAAAATTTTGATCAAAATCGACGTCATACCAGAGGACGTCCCCAGCATGACTACTGAGTTCGTGGGACGCATAGGTAGGAAGAGGTGCGGATGGTTCGGACGCGGTTGTGAGTTTGGGTGCCAGACGAGCCAGAAACGTGGTGTCGAGTAGCGCTAACGGGTCGGGTTTGACCTGTTTGAAGTCTTCGTGGAAGCCAGGCATACCCCTGATGATGTTCAACCAGCGAACGATCTTTCGGGCGCCGCGCCAATCGCCAGCCGCAATGGCCTCTGCGACTTCAGCGAGCATTTCGTCGGGTTTGACTTTGTCGACGTCTGCCTGCACCATGCTCACCAAGGGGCGTGTGTAGTCGAGCGATGGTTGGAGCAGCTCGGTCAGTCTTGGATCTTTCCCCTGGAGCAAGGTGTCAGCGGATCGACGCAATAGAAACAGGTTTCGGGGTTGGGCTTTCCAGGAAGCGTAGAGGTACTCCATCCTATCGGCCGCCAGGCCGGAATCGTCGTCGCCGACCATCGTGACCAAGTCATCAAAACTCCGTGCGAGCAGCGGCTGAGACGGATTTTTCTTCAGCGCCGCGAGCAAGATATTGGCAGCCTGTTTGCGGAGCTCGATGTCGGCCGGGTATTGCAGTTGGTTTGCCTTGATTTCCAACAAGGCCGCTTGCACCAGGGGGACACGAAAGTCAGAGGTGTCGATAGCCGCCAATTGCTGAACGACCGGTTCGGCCTGGGCAAAAGCTTCCTCTAGCTCCTTGCGCAGGGCCGGTTCCTCCTCGGGAGTCACCTGACCGCTGCTGAACTGCTTCGTGAGCGTGTCAATCCATTTGAGCGAGGCGACGGCCTGATTGAGCTGCAAGTCAGGGTCTTCCGGCAGAATCTTGATCAGCTGGGCCCAAAGGCGACTTGCCCGTCTGAAGTCAGCTTCTTCGGTCGCCGCCACAGCTTCGACAGCCGTTTGAAACGCCGGCAGAGGCAAGGAATCGCCCGCAGGCGGGTCACCCGAGGCACTGTTTCCGCCTGGACCGTCTCGGCGCGGCGCTACCGGCTGATAGAGCCACCAGGCCAAGATAGCCAATAGAGCGACCAGCATGGCGATGATTGCCAGACAACCGGTATGCCAGGAATGCCGTTGAGTCATTGCAACCACTCCATACGATGAGCTCTCCCAAGATTGATCTGACCGTAGCCACTGCGCTGGCGGGCGAATTCTGGTGCCAAGTCCGCCAGCGCGGAGCCTAGCATGAGTCTACAGAAGTAAAACGCAGCCAGTCTCACCAAAGTTCCGTTTGCGACCTTGGAAAGCCAAATTTAAGAAGATCAACGCGGCTGAGGTTACTTGGCCAGTTTTCGGAGGACTGTCGGAAGAATGCCGCCACCCTGGTAGTAGTCCAGTTCAACCGGCGTGTCGATCCGCACGTCGACCTCAAACTCGGTCACTTTTCCATCATCCGCGGTTGCCTTGACCGTTAGCTTGCCGCGCGGCTCGAGGCGTTCCGACGGTAGCCCGACGTCAAACGATTCGCCGCCGGTCAGCCCAAGCGATTTCCAGGATTGGCCACCGGAGAATTGAAGCGGCAAGATCCCCATTCCGACCAAGTTGCTGCGGTGAATACGTTCGTAGCTGGAAGCGATCACAGCGCGAATTCCGAGCAGCAACGTGCCTTTGGCCGCCCAGTCACGGCTACTGCCGGTGCCATATTCGGCACCCGCCAGTACGACGAGCGGCGTGCCTTCGTCCCGATAACGCATGGCCGCGTCGTAGATGCTGAGCTCATCACCGCTCGGGATGTGTTTGGTGTAGCCCCCCTCGGTATCCGGCACCAATTGATTGCGAATTCGGATATTGGCAAACGTTCCACGCACCATGACTCGGTCGTTTCCACGCCGCGAACCGTAGCTGTTGAATTGCCGCGGCTCGACCGCGTTTTCCAGCAAGTAACGACCGGCTGGACTATCTTTGGCGATCGCACCTGCCGGCGAAATGTGATCCGTCGTGACAGAGTCCCCGAGCAGGGCCAGACAGCGAGCGCCCGCAATCGGTTCCGGTGGAGTGACGTCGGCTGTAATCCCTTCGAGGAAAGGGGGACGTTGGATATACGTGCTCTTGGCATTCCATTCGTACAAGTCGCCTTCGACGATTTCGATCGCGTTCCACTTCTCGTTGGACGTAAACGCGCTCGCATACTGTTTCTCGAACATTTCAGGAAGAACGCAGCGCTCAACCGTGGCCTGAATCTCCTCCGGCGCCGGCCAGATATCGCGCAGATAAACCGGCTCGCCGGAATCCGCATCTTTCCCGATTGGTTCGTGGTCCAAGTCGATATTCATAGTGCCCGCAAGCGCGTAGGCGACAACCAGAGGGGGACTGGCCAAGTAATTGGCTCGCGTGAGTGGGTTGACGCGGCCTTCGAAGTTGCGATTGCCACTGAGCACGGCTGCGGCCACCAGATCGCCTTCGGTGACCGCCGAAGCGACCGGCTCCGGTAAGGGGCCGCTATTTCCGATACACGTGGTGCAGCCATAGCCTACGGTGTGAAAGCCGAGCTTGGCGAGTGGTTCGGTTAGCTCGGACCGATCCAGATAATCGGTGACGACTCGCGAGCCGGGAGCCAAGGATGTTTTCACATGAGGCTTGACGCGCAGGCCACGCTCAACGGCTTTTTGGGCGAGCAGACCGGCGCCTACCATCACCGACGGATTCGACGTGTTCGTGCAGCTGGTGATGGCTGCAATGACCACCGAGCCGTGGCCAATCTCGGTCGAGTTCCCATTGTCCTGAACCGTTGCCGTTTTGGGCAGGGCATCGGAGCTTAAGCCGAATCCCCGCTCGGCAACCGGAGCAACCAATGCGGACTGGAACGACTGCTTCATCGCGCTCAGAGCGACGCGATCTTGAGGACGTTTGGGGCCCGCCAATGAAGGCTCCACATCGCCCAAATCTAGTTTGACGACTTTGGTATATTCCAGCTCGGGAGAATTGTCCTCGCGGAACAGCCCCTGAGCCTTCATGTAAGCTTCGACCAACGCCACTTGAGCTGGCGGTCTGCCCGTTCTTGCCAGATATCGCAGGGTTTCTGCGTCGACCGGGAAGTAACCCATCGTCGCACCATACTCGGGTGCCATGTTGGCGATCGTGGCTCGGTCGGCGAGCGACATATTGGAAACGCCCGAACCGAAATACTCTACGAATTTGCCGACCACGCCCTCCTGTCGCAGAATCTCCGTCACTCTGAGAACCAAGTCCGTTGCCGTCGCGCCGGCCGGCAACGTACCGGTAACCTCGAAG